>NZ_CALUWY010000126.1 GCF_944324615.1 uncultured Mailhella sp. | reverse complement strand
GTTACCTACATTAAATCTGGATTTATAGTTAAAAGTTTTCAGACCATGTTTAAGGATTTACTTGATTTATCTGAAAACTATCTCCTGCGCGGGGAAAAAGCAGCCGAATTTCTTCGTTACTCAGCCAGCTTTATTCCATAAGTCACTCAGCTGACGGCTGAAAAATTGCCCCACGGCATAGCGAAACCGTGGGGCCCGTTCATTTTTCTACTTCCTGCCCTGTTTGCCGTGTCCCGATGCAAGTTGAGAGTTGCCGGAATCTGCCTTTGTAAAACCTCACGGCATCGTGGTGTCAGCTTTCTTGATTGCCATCGTGCTGCCGCCAGCGGTCATATAAGCAGTGTGACAGCACTTTGTTTACTTGCTCTTGAAGATTTTTCGTATTCGTGCAAGCTGCTTGGTTACATACTGCCTCGAGCACGAAAGTATCTCCGCTGCCTCCTTGTGAGTCTTGCCTTCAATGACTATTAGAGTTAGCAAATCTAACTCCTGGTCAGTCAGTGCATGAAGCCTTCCGGCAAGCCGCGGGTCACTTATTTCGTTGAGCCACCTGTGTGACTCAGTATTCGCTTCAGAGGCCTGAATATAACAACAGCCGCAGGCGGTCTCCAGTGGACGCCTGCGGCTCTCGTATGCCCTATCGCGGTTGAATTGCACGAGGTCAAAACAATACATCTCGTCAATGTCTCTCTCGCTCATGCCTTCTTTCCTGTACCATGACGCTTTCTGTTTCCACTCGGCGTCGAATTTAAGTTTTTCCTTTGCGTAGTTGAACGCCATAAAATAACCTCCCGCTTTGATTTGGATAGGAATCAAAACGGGAGGTTATGGGTACTCCGCTATGTAACACTCCCAGTGCTCTGGTCGCTTGTGTTGCACAATTTTCTTTTTTGTTCATCAGACAATACTGCTTTTGTAACAAAAATATATATGTCATGAAGGCAGTCGTAGCAGAACCATCAAAAAGTTTATAATATATTAATGCCAGAACCTGTCTGCGTCGTCCGAGGTGTAAACACAATTTGCATAGGCACATCCCATGGCTGAACCGGCACAATCGCCGCGCGCTGTTCATCAAAAGCCACGGCGGCTATAACGGCGCGGCGGCATTTTGGCAGATAGCGGTCATAGTAGCCTGCGCCCATACCCATGCGGCGGCCCGCGCCGTCGAAGGCCGTGCAGGGACATATAACCATGTCTATCTCCTCCGGCTGAACCTCTTCGGACAGAGCGCGTACCGGCTCTTCTATGCCGTAAGCGCCCTTTTGCCATGCATCCTCGCCGGGCAAGAGTGCAACCATCTCCCCGGCGTCCAGGCACAGTGGGTACACATAGCGCTTGTCCGGCGCGAGATGCACAAGTTCGCCCAAATCCAGCTCGCCGCGCACGGCGCGGTAGATCAAGACCGTGCGTGCATTTTGGAACTCGCTTGATGCCGCTATCCGCTCAGCGGTACGTCCGGACAACTCCGCGCGCACCTCCGGCGAGAGCGCGTCACGCGCGCGAATACCACGCTTGCGTATGCTCTTCCTGAACGCGGAGGCATAGCCGCACCGCACGGCCCCGGCCATATACAGCGAGCCAAACGCAACGACGCGACCATCCTCACCGGTGGCGAGCAGCGCTTTGAGTATGCCATCGTCTATACTCTCGCAAGCCTCGGCTTTCGCGCCACGCGCTCGTAAAAATTCGCACAGCTCCCCGGCCGGAAGCGATCTCGCACTCTCAGGCGTCACGCAAACGAAGCGTTCAGCCAGCGGCAGCACAGCGTCAACCATTGCCGCGTAGTCCTTGTCTGCCAGCACGCCCATGAGGAACACAAACTTTTCCCCCGGCAGTAGGAAGCGCAGGCTCTCCGCGCGCACCGAGGCGCACTGAGGGTTGTGCCCGCCGTCGAGTATGAACAGCGGTGAGCGTCCCAGCACCTCCAGCCTTGCCGGCCACTTTGCGTCGAGCAGTCCACGCTCCACCGCCCACTGCGGTATGTCCCAATCCCGCGCGCGCAGGACGTCAACAGTTTCAAGCACCACGGCCGCGTTTTTGAGCTGATGGCCGCCCAGCAGCGAGATAGCGTACTCCGCGCCCCTGTACCTAAAGCGCTGACCCTCCAGCGTCTCGCTTATGGGCTCCAGCTGCGTGAAGTCTGCCCGGCGCAGGCTCACGCCGCAGCTCTGGCAGACCTTTTCCACCACCGCCGTCGCGGTCGGGTCCCCGTCGTAGCAGACAGCCGAGCAGCCGGGCTTAATAATCCCGGCTTTGGCTACGGCTATTTCAGTTATGGTGCTGCCCAGGTACTCGGTGTGCTCCAGGCCTATGTTGGTAATCACGGCAGCTTCGGGGGCGGGAATGACGTTGGTACTGTCCAGCGTCCCGCCCATACCCACTTCAAGCACCACTATGTCGCAGCGGCGCTCATAGAAGTACTGCATGGCTATGGCTGTCACCAGCTCGAACTGGCTGGGGTGGTCGTCCATGGACTCGGCTATGGATTTGACGCGCTCCGTGATGCGCGCGAGTTCCGCGGCGGGAATGTCCTCGCCGTTGACGCGCATACGCTCGTTGAAGCGCTCTATGTACGGCGAGGTGTACAGCCCCGTGCGGTAACCGGCGCAGCGGAGGATGCTGTCCAGCATGGCGCAGGTACTGCCCTTGCCGTTGCTGCCCGCGACGTGGACGAAGCGCAGCTTCTCCTGCGGGTTGCCTAGGGCGGCGAGCAGCGCCCGGGTGCGGTCAAGCCCCAGGCGTGTCTCGCTCCAGCCCTGGTTTTCTATGTATTCTGTAGCTTCACGCTCTGTCATGCCGTTACCTTCCTCAGATAGCCGTTCATCGCCTTGGAGAGCACGAATATAACGATGAACTGCACAGGCACCATGATTAGGCACTGCCAGAGCCGTGAGCCTATAAGCAGCGGGAAATAAGGCGAACCGTACATAATGGAGATCCACAGCGTGTTCAAAAAGAGGCTGAAGCCCAGCTCGCGGGCTATTACGCCGAGCAGGATTCTTGGCGCGGTCTGGCGCTTGTGAAAGGCCAGTGAGAACACTATGCCGTTAAGAAACGCAGTGAGCGTAAAGCCCGGGAAGAACGCGCCGCTGGGGAACAGCACCGCGCCTATGACATCCGCTATGGCGGCGGTCACGCCCGTGGTCAGCGGGCCGTACAACATGGCCGTGACGGCCACGGGCACAAAGGCAAAGCCTATCTTGTTGCTCCACAGGTTGATGGACAGAAAGCGCGAGAGCACAACTTCCAGCGCGATTAGCACTGCCAGCTGGGCTATGGTTCGGGTGTTCATTTTTTTCATACTGAAAGCTCCTTTCGTGACTGTTGCCACGAAAGGAGCATGCGCTTACCTCTTGTGGCAGCGGATGCGGACACGGCGTCGCGGTTTCCCTTCGTCCGCGGGCGACCTCCCATCCCGCGGCACT
>NZ_CALUWY010000125.1 GCF_944324615.1 uncultured Mailhella sp. | reverse complement strand
AATGAACGCATCAGACGAGATCTGGGCCCCAATTTCAGGCTATAAGCATGATGGTTATGAGTGGAAATATGAAAGGAATGATGACTTATCGGCATCCCAGTTTTGATCTTGGGCGACTCCGGTTCCGGGAAGTCCACCTCCCTCCGCAACTTCGACCCCGCCGAGGTGGGCGTCTTCAATGTGGCGTCTAAGCCTCTCCCCTTCCGCAAGCAGCTCCCCGTCGTCAACGGGGCCTCTTATGCCACCATCCTCAAGGGCCTTTCTGCTCCGAGCCGCAAGGCCTACGTCATCGACGATAGCCAGTATCTCCTGGCGTTCGAGTTCTTCGACCGGGTCAAGGAGAACGGATACAACAAGTTTACAGACATCGCCCTGAATTTTCGCAACCTGATCCAGTTCATCATCTCCCAGACGCCGCCGGACTGCATCGTCTATTTCCTGCACCACACTGAGACGACGGCAGACGGAACCCTCAAGGCCAAGACCATTGGAAAGATGCTGGACGAAAAGCTGACCGTGGAGGGCCTGTTCTCCATCGTCCTCCTCTGCCGGTCCGAGAAGGACAGGCATTACTTCCTGACCCAGTCAGAAGGCTTCTCCACCGCGAAGAGCCCCATGGGGATGTTCCCCGAGGAGATCGATAACGACCTGAAGTTTGTGGACGCCACCATCCGAGACTACTGGGGCCTCACCGCCCCCGACGAGAAAAAGGAGGAGCACTGAGATGAGACATTTCGATTGGGACAATATCCAGGAGGCCAGCGGCTTCGACGATCCAAAGCCCGGCGCTTACATTGCTGTCATCACTCGCGTGGAGGACGTGGAGGAGAAGGAGTATCTCCTCATCGAGTGGGACTTCGCCGAGGGGGCCTACAAGGGCTTCAACCAGGACACCTTCGACCGGGCCAGCTTCTGGCCCACCAAGCTCATCCGCAGTTACAAGCCCAAGGCCCTGGGCTTCTTCAAGGCTTTCAAGACCGCCTTGGAGGACTCCAACCCCGGATATCACTTCAATGAGGCCGACCTCCGCGCCTTGGTCGGCAAAAAGTTCGGGGTGGTCCTGGGAGAAAAGGAGTACCGGAAAAAGGACTACAGCACCGGGAAACGCCTCTACGTCGCCCAGGCCCGCTCCCTCCAGGCCATCCAGAAGGGGGACTTCACCATCCCGGACCTTAAGCGCCTCTCTGATGCGCCCCAGAGCGCTCCCCCGTCCTCCTGGTCCGGGGCCTGGGGCGCCCCTGCAGGTGGTGCCAGCCCTTATGCCGAGCTATCTAAGGACGAAGAGGAGCTCCCCTTCTAAGGAGGCGGAAGGATGGACCGGAGCCAATTTACCTTTTATGAGTCGTTCTTTTTGGCCCTTCAGAGGATCAAAGACAAAGAGGCCAGAGCAGACGGATACGACGCCATCTGTGATTATGCGTTGCACGGGACTGAGCCGGATTTCGATGCGCTCCCCGACTCTGTCGCAGTCGCTCTCTATCTCATCCTTCCCAACCTAGATGCAAGCAGACGGAAAGCAGACAACGGGAAAAAAGGCGGGAGCCGGAAGCAAACTCGAAGCAAACCGAAAGCAAACGCCAAGCAAGAACAATGGCAAGAGCAAGGGGACCGTTCAAGCAAGAAAGAGAGCGAGATAGAGAAGAAGATAGAGAAAGAGAACGAGATAGAGATAGAGAACGAATGTTATAGAAAGACCTCTCCCCCTGTCGGGGGAGAGGTAGAAAGATGCCCAGACACCGCCGCCGCCCGGGTAAGAGCCGACTATCTGGACCGGGTGAACCCTGCCGCCTCGCCCTCCAGCCTGGAGGAGCTGGGGGCCTTCGCCGAGGAGCTGGGGGAGGCGGTCTGCCGCCGGGCCATCGACGTGGCCCGGGACGCCAAGAAGGCGACGTGGCCCTACATCCGGGCCATCCTCCGAGACAAGCAGGCCCGGGGCGTGAAGTCCCTGGCGGACTGGGAGGCCCTGGAGGGCCGGCGGGAGAAGGCCCCCGGGGCGACGCACGCCGCGGACGCGAAGGCGTTCCAGAGGGACCTGGACTGGATGGACCGTTTTCTGTCGGGAGGGAGCGCATGGTCGCCTTCGAGCTGAACTACCCGCCCACAAAGCGCGGCAAGGCGGCCTTCTGTAAGCGCTACGGGCTCAACGCCTACTACGCCGGGAAGCATTGGGGCGCCCGGAAGCGGGACGCGGAGGAGCTCCACGCCCTCACATGGGCTGCTATGAAGCGGGCAAAGATCAAAAAAGCCCCGGCAAAAGTGCCGGTAAGGATCACGTTCCTGTTTGACGATGGCCTGGACTGCTCCAACCACGCTATTATCGTCAAGGCCGTGGAGGATGCCATGAAGGGCTGGGTCATCAAGGACGACAGCCGGAAATACGTGAGATCCATCACGATGATGTTCCATCAGGAAAACTGCATTCGGGTGCTCGTGGAGGAGGAAAGGGCATGATCTGGAAGAACATCGAGGGCTACAAGGTCCCCTACCGCGTCAGCGACGAGGGCGTGGTGGAGCGATGGTCGGCGCGGGGCCAGAAGTGGTGCGTGATGCGCCAGCGGCTCCGGGGCGGGCGGGCCATCGTCACCCTCCGGGGCGTGGACGACCGGCAGAAGGCCGTTGCCGTTGTGCGGCTGATGGACGAGGCGTTCTTTGACGGCTACGCAAAGAAGCACGACCTGGTGATCCTGCACAAGAACGGCGCCAAGCTGGACTGTGCCGTGGAGAACCTGCTCTTCTGCACCCGGCAGGAGATGGGGCAGCGCACCGGCGGCATCGGCCGGCGGCGGGCGGTGGTGCGGCACGACCGGAAGGGCGGCGCCACGGTCTACCCCACCATCCAGGCCGCGGCGGAGCAGAACGGGCTGACCCGGACCACCCTGACCCGGTGGATGAAGACCAAGCAGCTCGACCCCAGGGGGTATCTCTTCGAGGTGCTGGCTTGACACTCCCCATGGCTAAAGCCAGGGGATTCTCGGTTCAGCGAGTATAGCGCCGTGGTTGCGTCTTACGCACTCTTCCCGAGCGTAACTTCGGGCGTGTCCCGCCCTACCATACAAATCCTACGCCGACAGGCGCAAGCCCTCATTCAAGATGTTTTTAGCGGCGTTCACATCCCTGTCGTGGACAGCACCACACACAGGGCAAACCCATTCCCTTACAGAAAGGTCTTTTGTTCCGGGCCATTGAGCGCCGCAGGCGGAGCAGAGCTGGGAGGACGGGAAGAAACGGTCTACTGTGACCACCTGTTTCCCATACCACGCCGCCTTGTACTCCAACTGTCTGCGGAACTCACCCCAGCTTGCATCGGAAATAAACCGGGCCAGCTTGTGGTTGCGCACCATGTTCTTTGGCGCTAAGTCCTCAATGCTGATCAGATCATAGTCCCGCACGAGCTGGGTGGACAGTTTATGTAGCGTATCCTGCCGCTGGTTGGCGATGTGTTCCTGTAACCGCGCCACCTTGACCCGTGACTTCTCCCTACGCCTACTCCCCTTTGACTTTCGGGAGAGCTGGCGTTGGAGACGGGCGAGTTTCTTCTGGCTTTTGATTAGAAACTTATGGTTAGGATACTCAACACCGTCAGAGGTGATTGCAAATGATTTAAGGCCCACGTCAAGGCCGACAACGGCACCTGTGCTGGGCAGAGGTTCAATCTCAACATCGGTACAACACAGGGCGACAAAATACTTGCCGCTTGGGTTCTGGCTGATGGTGGCGGAAAGGATACGGCCCTTAACCTCTTTGGAGACACGGCACTTAACAAGGCCAAGTTTCGGGAGACGGACGTGGCTATCATCCACATAGATAGTCGGCTTGCCATTGGTAACGTGCTGTTTGGTCTTGTAGGATTTCCGCCTATCACGCTTACTTTTGAAGCGTGGGAATCCGGGCTTTTCACCCTTCTTTACACGGCGGAAAAAGCCCTGATAGGCAAAGTCCAAGTCACGCAAGGATTCCTGTAATGGTATGCTGTCAACCTCTTTCAGCCAAGTCAATTCTTTCTTTAACTGCGTAAGCAGAGCGGAGGATTTAACGTAGTTGATGGTTTCACCGCTTGATTCATAGGTTTCTTTGCGGAGGTTGAGAAAGTGGTTGTAGACGAACCTGGCACAGCCAAACGTCCGGGCGATCAAGGCCCTCTGTTCACTGTTTGGATAAAGCCTAAACTTGTACGAATATTCCACTTTATCACCTCATCTCTAAGTAAATTATACCACAAAACCGATAAAATATCAACAGAAAGGAGGAGGGCGGCTCCTCCCCATAGCTAAAGCAAGGGGTTTCCGCCACCCAATCTT
>NZ_CALUWY010000124.1 GCF_944324615.1 uncultured Mailhella sp. | reverse complement strand
CCTTCATGGCATCCTCCCTATGCCGACAATAAGAACTTTTTACCCTTTTGGCAATTAATGAGTCCTGAGCCTAGGAGTTTTTGGAGGAGAGATTATCGTAAGAAAATGTTGAGTGTGAGAATTTGTACGACATAGACTGCGATGTCGTATGAAGGCTGAGGATAAAAAGGGGGGAATATGTCTATTGGAAGAGGAAGAAAATGAAAAAAATCGTGCAGACCTTATGCGGTGTGGTTTTGAGCTGTGCTGTCGTGTCGTTTCCGGCGGTTGCTGCGGAGCAGTTCATCTTAAATTTTGAAACAGGTCTGGGGTCTCAGTCTGTACAACAGGTGCGGACTCTGGAGGCTTGGAGTTCCTCGGTGGAGAAAGCTTCCCAAGGGCGCATAAAAATCAATCTTTATCCCAACGGTTCTCTTGCTAAGCCTAATGTTAATCTTATGGCTTGCCAAGATGGACTGGTGGATATTGCCTATCTGCATTCCTTTTTTTTCACGGACAGACTGAAGGCTTTGGAAACTCTTTATGTTCCGGGATTGAACATTACCGATCCGCGCGCAGCTTCGCTGGCCGTATGGGAACTGATGGAGAAGTATCCTGCTTTTCATGAAGAGGCGAAAGGGGTGAAGATACTAGGAGTACATGTTTCACCCATGGTTATAGGTAGTGTAACCAGACCAGTAGAAAGTACGGATAGTTTCAAGGGGTTACGTCTCCGTACAAATGGAAAAAGTACGGCCGTACTTGCTGAGTATATGGGATCTTCTGTAATGACAGTGCCTGGTCCTGATATTTTTATGAATCTTCAGAAAAAAATTGTGGAAGCTGCTGTTGCCGCATGGGAAGGGCATCGGGGCTTTGGACTTACGGATATATGTACCTCGTTTACAGAAGGGGATTTTTTGCCCCCCATTTATTTTTATCTTGTTATTAACCAGAATCGATGGAATGCTCTTCCGCCCGATTTGCAGAAAGTGATTGAAGATGCAAGCGGAGCGCATTTTGCTGCACTAGGAGGAGAAACAGAGTCTTTTATTGCGGCTGACGTGAAAGCGGAGCTCGGCAGAGAAGGTAAAAGGATAATTACTCTTTCTGGTGAGGAAAGAAAAAAAATGAATCGGGTATGCACAGAAGTTCGGGAAAGGGAACTTGAACGCATAGAAAAAGAAGGCGTGCCTGAGGCTAAGCGTTATGTTTCCGAGTTTATGGAACTTATGAAGAAATATGAAATGCAGTAAAATGGGGGAATTATTTTTATGAAAGCTGCTGCAATATTGCGCAGCGTCGTGAGCAGTACAGCCCGCTGGGGAAATCGCGCGGGCTGTGCTTTGCTTTTTTTTATGGCGCTTTTGATAACGACAGATGTTCTTGCCCGAAGTCTAGTAAATACATCCATTCCAGGTGTTTTCGAGGTAATAGAGGTTTGTATGGGGGCTATGGTTGGCTGCGGACTTGCATTTACAGGGACAACCCATAGCCATCTTGATGTGGAGATTATAACTGACCTTATGCCATTACGCGTCCAGTGTATTTTGTATGGATTCAGTAACATGCTTGGGTTTCTTTTCTGCTCAGCGACGGGATTAAAGACCCTGAGCTATGCTTTTGATGCATTTAGAAATGGAGAATGTACACCTACGACAAGTTTGTTGACTGGTCCGTTTATTTTACTGCTGGGAGTAGGTTTTTTACTGCTTGCTGTGGTTTTTTTGATTCATGCTTTTGAGGGAATCAAGCTCAGGAAGGAGGTGCGTCATGACAGCTGAATGGATCGGTTTGGGGGGACTGGTTGCACTGCTGACCCTTCTTTTTCTTCGTGTACCAGTGGCTGTGTCCATGGGGGTTGTGGGGGTTGCAGGGATGATGGCCTTGATTGGCATAGAAGCAGGAGGAAATCTTTTACGCACGGCTCCATGGACTAGTGTTGCCTCGTATGACTATGCGGTTATTCCTCTGTTTATGTTTATGGGGAATATTTGCTTTCATAGTGGAATCTCTGAAGAGCTATTTAGAATGCTACATCGCCTGGTAGGGCATTTTAGGGGAGGACTTGCTCTGGCTACCGTGGGGGCCTGTGCCGGATTTGCCGCATTGAGCGGAACGACGCTGGCGACTGCCGTAACGATGGGCTCTGTGGCTTTACCAGAAATGAAAAAGCTTGGCTATGACCCTGCACTTAGTACTGGAGTAGTAGCTGCGGGAGGAACACTGGGTGTGCTTATTCCCCCGTCTACGGTACTTGTCATCTATGGAATGCTTACGGAACAAAATATTGCAAAACTGTTTATGGCAGGAATTATACCTGGGATTCTTCAGGCGTTGTTTTACGCTGTAACAGTGGCTGTTATATGCCGTCTGAAGCCTGCTGCTGGACCTGCCTGTGCACCTTTCCCTTGGAAGGAAAGGCTGGTGTCACTCAAAGCCTCTTGGTCAGTATTAGCTCTTTTTGCGTTGGTAATGGGAGGAATATGTGAAGGTTGGTTTAGTCCTTCGGAAGCTGCTGCTGTAGGTGCCGTAGGCGCACTTATTCTAGCACTGGGGCGCCGCAGACTAACTCTGCAAGCCATTGGCATATCGCTTATGGACGCCGTTAAATCCACTGCTATGATTATGATCGTCATGGTGGGGGCTATGGTGCTGGGGTATTTTTTTTCGGTCACTCGTATTCCCTTTACTCTGGCATCTGAGGTGAGTTCTCTTGATTTAAGTCCTTTTATGATAATGGTGATACTTATATTAATGTATGTTATTCTTGGTTGTGTAATGATACCTATTGCCATGATTGTGCTTACAATGCCAATAGTTTTTCCTCTTATTACATCTTTAGGGTATGATCCTATATGGTTTGGTATTATTATAGTTAGAATTTTTGAAATAGCGCAAATAACACCTCCTGTAGGATTAAATGTATTTGTAATTAAATCAGTTGCTCATGATGTTCCGCTTACTACAATTTTTCATGGTGTGTCATGGTTTTTAGTGGATGATATAATACATCTTATGCTACTTTTTTCATTTCCTTCATTAAGTCTTTGGCTTCCTTCAATGATGAATTAGAGAAATATATTTTTAATAGAAGTAATATAGGATGTTATAGATACAGTTTGTGAGAAGTAAGGATGTGGTCAATTTTTGGTCTGATAGGGAATGTTCAGCGATGAACAGCACGGGTTATGCTCTCTGCCGAGTGATGTTTAGAGGTGTGCTGTCATAACTGTGTATATGCGGTGCAATATTTTTTTTGATATATTTTGATAATGAATTTCATTTTCATATAAGCATGCTTGGTTTGGCATGAGCGCAAGAAAGGAGAATGGAGAATGTATCAGGTTCCAGAACGGGAATACGTGGAAAAAGGGTATTGGCTTCCCCGGACTTTGGGAGAAGAATTGCATGAAGCAGCTCATAAGTACGCTGCAAGAACGGCAGTTGTTGCTTCGGACGGTACAGTGACATACGAAGAGCTTGATCGGCTTGCAGATGAATATGCTGCCGGCTTGGCAAGCCTCGGCATAGAGGCAGGGGACAGAGTACTTGTACAACTTCCTAATAAACTGTCCTTGATCATTGCGGTGTTTGCCCTGTTCCGAATTGGAGCTATTCCCATTATGGCGCTTCCCGCTAGTCGTCAGGCGGATATTACGGCATTGTGTTCCCTTGCGGAACCTGTAGCTTATATTACCACTGACCGCTCTGGTTCTTTGGAGTATGGACCCACAGTAGATGCTCTGAAGTCGAACTACTCTTATCTTCAGCATATCATCACTGACAATGGAGGCATAGAAGGAACGATTCCTTTGAAGAGTCTGCGGAAGCGAGGGGGGAAGCCGCCATTCAAAAGTTTTTCCTTTACGGATACGGCGTTGTTGCTGCTTTCCGGGGGGACTACGGGTACACCAAAGCTTATTCCTCGCCGGCACACCGACTATGCTTACAATGCAAGGGCGGCTTCCGAGCGACTGAGCCTGTGCGAGACGGACGCGTATCTTGTAGTGCTGCCTGCCGCTCATAATTTTTCTCTTTCCGCTCCAGGTATTATTGGAACATTCATGCATGGTGGCAAGGTTGTTCTCGCGGGAAATATCGGTCCGGAGGAGGCTTTTGCACTTATTGAACGTGAGCGTATTACTTTTACGGCTCTTGTTCCGGCACTGCTGAATTTGTGGCTGGAAGTTAAAGAGTGGGAAGATGCGGATATTTCTTCCCTGCGCTTTATCGAAGCAGGTGGCTCAGCAGTAGATCCGGGAATGGCGGCTCGTGTAGAGCCGGTACTCGGCTGCAAAATGGTCAATGTGTTTGGAACGGCAGAAGGGCTTATCTGCACTACGTCGCTGGACGATGATGAGGAAACCATCTGCAATACACAGGGGTGGCCCATTTCTCCTGCCGATGAGGTACGCATGGTCGATGAGTGCGGAAATGACGTGCCTTATGGACAAGCCGGGGAAATGATAGTGCGCGGTCCGTACACCATTCAGGGATACTATCGTGCCCCTGAAGTGAATAGCTATGCGGTTACGGAGGACGGTTACTATCGAACCGGTGATGTTGCTCGTTTTACGGCGGAAGGCCGGATTGTGGTCTGTGGTCGCATCAAGGAACAGATCAATCGGGCAGGTGAGAAGATTGCCCCCGTGGAAGTGGAAACTGTGTTGCGTACGATGCCCGGTGTTACTGATGCCGCTGTCGTGGGAGTGGAAGATGCGGAACTTGGCGAGCGTATCTGTGCATGGATCATAACAGATGAAAATGCGCCTTCCCTGACGGATGTATATTCTCATTTTGAAAAAAGCGGCATGGCCCGTTTCAAATATCCCGATCAGCTTGAAGTTGTGGAGGCGTGGCCTGTGACCAGTGTGGGTAAGGTGGATAAGCGTATTCTGGCTGTTATGGCTGCAGAGCGCCGAGCCGCCGGAAACTGAACATTTTCCAATGGATGATTTTGGGAGCAGGTGAATACATGGCAGTTAAAGACCCCACAGTGATAGAGTATAATGTTGTCCGTCAGACTATAGAAAAGCTGACTGCGACAACACAGTTTTCCGATACGGATAATCTTGTCGGCTTTGGGCTGGACTCTTTGAAGATCATGCGTCTTGTCAGTCGCTGGCGTAAAGCCGGTGTGAAGGTGACATTTGCCGAAATGATGGCAGAACCGGTACTTCAGCGCTGGATGGAGATTCTGCGTCTCAGGGCAGGAGAGAAGGTTCTAGAAGATCACATGGAGCGAACGGAAATTGAGAATGCTCCTTTTGCTTTGACTGATGTTCAGTATGCCTATTGGATAGGGCGCAGGGACGGACAGGCTCTTGGTGGGGTAGGCTGTCACGCCTATATAGAACTGGACGGTCGTGATGTTGACCCTGATCGTCTTGCCGATGCTTGGCGCATAGTGCTGAGTCATCATGCTATGTTGCGTACTGTTTTTCTTGAGGACGGCAGTCAGAATATTCTGCCGGAGGTCTGTTCCGACGCTCTTGTCGTGCATGACTGCACGCGGATGGACGGCAACGAGGAAGCCGCTTTTCTCGCTGAGCGGAGAAAGGTGCTCTCTTGCCGCCGTCTTGAAGTGGAAAAAGGCCGTCTTGCCGGCCTTGAGCTGTGCCTTCTTTCTGGGGGACGTACCCGCATTTTTTTCGATATCGACCTGCTGGTTGCGGATGTGCAGAGTTTTTGCATAGTACTTCGTGATCTGGCCGCTGCCTATGCTCGTGGTGTTACCCCTGCGGCACCGGCAGACTGGCGATTCTCCGACTACCTGACGAAAAAGAACCTCCGGATTCGCGCTGACAGAGAAAAAGACTCCCTTTGGTGGAAAAGCCGGCTTTCTGAACTTCCCGGTGCGCCTGCTCTTCCGCTCAAATGCGATCCATCGCAGGTGGAAAAGGCCACCTACAGGCGGCGCATCTTCCGTCTTTCTTCTAGGGAATGGAATGCGGTGAAGGAGGAGGCGAAGGTACGTGGCGTCACAGCCGCCATGGTGCTGCTTACTGCCTATGCCGAAGTGCTTGCCCGGTGGAGCAGTAACTCTAGATTTTTCATCAATCTTCCGCTGTTTGACCGTGAAACGGGAGACGCCGGACTGGAAGACGTTGTAGCTGACTTCACCAATCTTCTACTGGTAGATGTTGACTGTACGGAAGAAAAAACTTTTTTTGCCCGTCTGGGAGACATACAGGCCCGCTTTTACGAGAATGTGGCACATTCTTCCTTTTCCGGTGTAAGCGTGCAGCGTGAGCTCGCGAAAATACGTCCTGGCGATACGTTCATTGCTCCTGTCGTGTTCGCCTGTAATCTGGGGACGCCCCTTCTTACCGATGAATGCCGGGAATATTTGGGCGTGCTGCATGATATGCTTTCCCAGACACCTCAGGTCTGGTTGGACTATCAGGTATATGAAAGTTCCGACGGTGGACTGGTACTTGCCTGGGATACGGCGGAAGAGCTTTTTCCCGAAGGCATGGTGGATGATATGCTTCTTGCTTGCGGTCATCTTTTACAGAAGCTCGCTGGAGACCGCGATTTTTGGGATTGCGTACCTGATGTCTTACCCGAGCGTCAGCGCGAGGCCCGGGAAAAGGATAAGGCTCTGGCACAGCCTGCGCCAAACGCACTTCTTCATGCCGGATTTTTTGAATTGGCCGAAATTCACGGCGAACTCGTGGCCCTTGTGGACGGTATGACGGGAGAGAGCGTCACCTATGGAGAACTTGCACGAGAGGCGCTTCGTGTCGCCGCACTTCTTCAGGAACGGGGAGTGCAAAAGGGGATGCCAGTGGCCGTTACCCTGCCGAAGGGCAGAGAACAAATCATTGCCGTGCTGGGTGTGCTTGCCGCAGGTGGCTTTTATGTTCCAGTGAGTCATACACAGCCTGCGGCAAGGCGGGAGCGTATACTCCATCGTACGCAGGGGCGTTTTGTTCTCGGTGCTGCCGATGTGGTGGAACCTTCCTCCCTTCCTGAGGGTGTCGAATTCGTGGATATCGCGGATCGTTTTTATAAATCTCCGTTGAACGCTCCTGTTGACGTGGATGCCGCTGACCTTGCCTACGTCATCTTTACTTCCGGCTCCACGGGTGAACCCAAAGGTGTGGCCATAGAGCATCGCGGCGCGGCAAACACCATCCGAGATATCAACAGTCGGTTGAATCCGGGTACGATGGATGCATGTCTGGCAGTATCCTCTCTGGATTTTGACCTGTCCGTGTACGATATTTTCGGCACTCTTTCTTGTGGGGCGAAGCTGGTGTTGCTGAATGAAGCTACGCGCCGGAGTGCAGAAGACTGGGTTGAGGTTGTCTGCCGTCATGGCGTGACGATATGGAATTCTGTGCCCATACTGTTGGATATGCTTCTTGTCGCGGCCGAAGGACGGGGATGGAAATTACCTTTGCGCGTGGCTCTTCTGTCTGGAGATTGGATAGGACTTGATCTGCCACTCCGCCTTACCGCATGCACGTCCCAGGCACGTTTCATTGCCATGGGAGGCGCTACGGAAGCCTCCATCTGGTCGAACATCATAGAGGTTCCTACACCTGTGCCATCTTTTTGGAAATCCATACCGTATGGAAGGCCGCTGTCTCTCCAGAGTTACCGTGTCGTGGATGCGAGGGGGCGAGATTGCCCCGACTGGGTGGAGGGAGAACTGTGGATAGGCGGGGCTGGAGTAGCCCGGTGCTATCTTGGTGATGAGAAGCGGTCTGCCGTGAGCTTTTTGGAGCAGGGAGGAGTCCGTTGGTACAGAACCGGCGACATGGGACGCTTCTGGCCAGACGGAACCATAGAGTTTCTCGGTCGTGTCGACAGTCAGGTGAAAATACGTGGGCATCGTATTGAGCTCGGAGAAATAGAAGCCGCCATGCGGCAGTGCCCAGCGGTGAAGGATGCAGTTGCCGTGACCGTGACCGGATCACGGGGAATACGCCGGCTGGGCGCGTATGTAGTGGCCGGAGTCTCTATGGCTGATGATGAACTTTTTGAAAAAGTTCGTTCCTTCCTAGTCGACCGAGTACCGGAATACATGATTCCGTCAGTGTTCGGCAGACTTGAGAAGCTGCCCCTGTCTGCCAACGGAAAACTGGATCGCAAGGCGCTGCCTGCCTTTGAGGAGAAGAGTGGGACGGAAGAGCGACCTCTCTCTGTCATGGAGCAGGCGTTGGCCTCCATATGGCGGCGTGTTCTCATCCTGCCCCATGTAGGAGCAGAGGACAATTTCTTTGAGCTTGGGGGAGACTCCCTTATTGCAACGCGTCTTGTGGCGGAAATGCGCCGGGAGTTGGAAAGGGAAGTTACGTTGGACATGCTTTTCCGTTTTCCGGACATTGCCTCTCTTGCCCAATGTCTGAATGCAGAGAGCGGAGTGTCGGAAGATACGGGTGATCTGCCTGCCGTGGAGAGTGATGAGGCCGGGCGTTTTCTTCCCTTCCCGCTTACGGATGTGCAGCATTCCTACTGGATAGGGCGTATAGGCGCGTATGAACTTGGGAATGTTTCAAGTCATGTCTATTTTGAGTTTGACAGCGAGGGTATGGATCTGGAACGGCTTTCCTGTACATGGAATATGCTGGTGCAGAGGCATGACATGCTGCGCGTGGTAATTCAGGCAGACGGTATGCAGAAGATACTGCCTTTTACAGCGCCGTATGTCTTCCGGGTCTATGATCTGCGCAATGGAGAAGAGGCCGGAAAAACCATGGCAGAAGTGCGGCGGAACATGTCTTCTCAGATACTTTCTGCAGATGTATGGCCGCTTTTCGATATACGTGCTGCGCTTTATTGCGAGGATGGAAAGGAAAGAATGCGCCTTTTCCTCGATTTTGACGCCATGCTCGCCGATGCATGGAGTATTTTCCTGCTGCTTGAAGAATGGCGGAAACTTTACGACGATCCTGAAACCAGGCTTTGTCCTCTTTCCCTTTCCTTCCGCGACTATGTGCTTGCAGAGAAAAAGCTGGAAGCGACGGCACGCTGGCGCAGGGATTTTGAGTACTGGAAACAGAGAATGGAGTCACTTCCCCCGGCTCCTGAGCTTCCCCTTGCCAGACAGCCTTCGGAAATTGCCCATGCTCGTACTGTTCGTTTGGCTTCTTCTTTGGAGTCGGCCGTATGGACGAGACTGCAGGAGCGCATACGTACTCTGGGTCTATCGGCTTCGAGTGTGCTCGTATCGGCCTATGCGGAGGTGATAGGCCGCTGGAGCGCATCTTCGCGCTTCACGCTTAACCTTACGCTTTTCAATCGATTGCCGCTTCATGAGCAGGTAAATGACATTGTAGGGGATTTTTCCTCTATTGAGCTTCTGGAAGTGGACATGGATGCCGAACCTTTGTTCCTCGGCAGGGCAAGGAGGATACAGAGTCGCCTGTGGGAAGACATGAGCCACCGTACGGTGAGCGGCGTACGTGTCCTGCGGGAACTGGCATCATCGGGGCGGGTCATGCGTATGCCTGTGGTATTCACCGGTGCAGCGGGTTTCGGAGGCGCAGGACGCGATGCATCAAGCTTTTCCGGACTCGGTACCCTTGTCACCAGTCTTACTCAGACACCGCAGGTCTGGCTGGATCATCAGACCTATGAGCAGGATGGCAGACTCATGCTCAACTGGGATGTCGTGGAAGGTCTTTTCCCCGAGGGAATGGTAGAGGATATGTTCTGCGCCTATGTGGATCTGTTGCATCGTCTTGCCAGTAATGAGGACACATGGTCGTATCGGAACGTTGTTACTCTTCCTGATAAGCAGCTTCGTACTCGGGAGGTCTACAACGATACGACGTGGAAGCATAATGCAGGCACGTTGTCCTCTCTCGTTCGTCACGCAGCGCTGCGCCATGCAGATAGAGCTGCGGTGATTACCTCACGACGCACCATGACACATGGTGAACTCTACCGCCGAGCCTGCGCCGTGGCTCATGCCCTAGTGGAAGCGAGAGTGAAACGCGGTGACCTGGTGGGCGTTGTCATGGAAAAAGGCTGGGAACAGGTGGCGGCTGTAGAAGGTATTGTTCTTGCTGGAGCCGTCTATGTGCCCGTCGATGCCCATGTTCCTCCTGCTCGTCTTGCACAGATAGCAGCTGATGCCGGTATGAAAGTCATACTTACCCAGGCTGATCTTGCTTCCACTCTGTGCTGGCCCGAGGAATCATGTGTTATTGCCGTAGATATTCTGCCGGAATCTGAGGATGCTCCAGAAGATTCCGTATTAGAAGAAGATCTTGCCTATATTATCTATACATCGGGTTCTACCGGCAGCCCGAAGGGTGTGGCCATTGATCACCGTGGTGTGGTGAACACTGTGCTGGACATGAATGATCGTTTCCATCTGACGCCAGACGACAGGCTTTTCGGACTCTCCGCACTGCATTTCGATCTTTCTGTATATGACATATGGGGGGCGCTGCTTTCAGGCGCAGCCGTGGTTCTGCCGGATGCGGATAAGCTGAAGGATCCTTCCCACTGGCAGATGCTGGCTGCGGAAAAGGGGGTCACCATATGGAATTCCGTACCTATGCTTGTGCAGATGCTGGTGGAATATATGGAGTTTTTTGGGAAATTAGGCAGTGTTCCCCTGCGCCTTGTTCTCATGAGTGGCGACTGGATACCCCTTGATCTTCCTGGGCG
This sequence comes from uncultured Mailhella sp., assembly GCF_944324615.1. Classification (GTDB taxonomy): domain Bacteria; phylum Desulfobacterota; class Desulfovibrionia; order Desulfovibrionales; family Desulfovibrionaceae; genus Mailhella. The sequence goes on along the minus strand of NZ_CALUWY010000124.1, from coordinate 27,215 downwards.
TCTTTGTATGGCGGCACCGTCTGCCGTGCAGTACAGCCTTGGCGGAGCCACGGAAGCCTCCATCTGGTCCATTTTTTATCCCATCGAGACTGTGGATTCTGGATGGAAGAGTGTGCCTTACGGCAGGCCGTTGCGTAATCAGCGCTGGTATATTCTGAATTCCCGTCTTGAGGATTGCCCTGACTATGTTCCCGGAGAGCTGTGTATTGCCGGAACAGGTCTGGCGCGGGGATACTGGAAGGATGCCGTCCGTACGGCTTCGAGTTTCTTCACACATCCCGATACGGGGGAAAGGCTGTACCGCACAGGCGATATGGGGCGTATGCTTCCCGACGGACAAGTGGAATTTCTCGGGCGTAAAGATTTCCAGGTAAAAATCCGCGGGCATCGCATCGAACTTGGTGAAATAGAGTCGGTGCTGCTCTCCAGAAAAGATGTGCGTGAGGCTGTCGTTGTGGTTTCTGGGGAAAGTGCCTCTTCGCGTAGGCTTGTGGCTTGCGTGGTGACGGACGGAAATCCGGATACGGAAGAGCTGCTTCAAACTGTACGGGAAAGACTGCCCGATTACATGGTTCCTGCCGTGGTTATAAAGATGGATTCCATGCCTCTTTCCTCCAACGGAAAGGTGGACAGAAAACGTCTTCTTGCCCTGGCGGAAGAGTGCAATGTGCCGCGGAAACAGGTTGTCGAAGTTTCATCGGAAACGGAAAGCAGAATTGCTGATGCTTGGGCCGCCGTCCTAGGACACAGGCCTGCGGGCATTGATGATAATTTTTTTGATGCAGGGGGGACTTCGGTTTTGGCCGTACGCCTGCACAGGGAATTGACGAAAGTATTTGCAAGGGAATTTCCCCTGGTAAGCGTTTTTACTTATCCCGACATACGCACTATGGCGGCGTTTCTGGAAGGTAAGAGCTCCGGGAAGGAGACATCACTTGCATCTTCCGGGCGTGCAGCCATGAGAAAGAAACACCTGAAAGACCGGGCCGTGATGCGGAAGAGACGTTCGACGTTTTGAAGGCAGTAGGCGTAGCGGAGAGAACATGGCGACAACACTGGAAGAAGAAAATGAGGTGATTATGACGGAAGACAGGGATAGCGGACTTATAGCGGTCATCGGCATGGCGGGGAGGTTTCCTGGTGCCAACTCGCTGGAACGCTTCTGGGAAAATCTGGTATCCGGTGCCGACGTTCGCACGACGTTCACCGATGAAGAACTTGCACAGATTATTCCCGGGCGCCTTCTGAAAAACGAGGAATATGTAAAGAAGGGCTATATTCTCGGCAACGTGGACAGATTCGATGCTGAATTTTTCGGTTATACGCCGAAGGAGGCCGAGGAACTGGATCCTCAGCAGCGTATATTCCTCGAATGTGCCTGGGAGGCCTTTGAGGATGCAGGACATGTACCGGGAGAGGAAGCCTCGGTAGGAGTATACGCAAGTATCACGCAGAGCAGCTATCTTGTTTCCGACAATCTTACCATGCCGGAACACCCCATGCCTTTTTTCAGCAGGCTTATGGGGAACGACAAGGACTATGCCGCCCCAAGAGTAGCGTATAAATTCGGATTGAAGGGGCCAGCCTTCAGTGTGCAGAGTGCGTGTTCCAGCTCTCTTGTGGCTACGGCTACGGCTTGCCAGGCGCTTCTGGACTATCAATGTGACATGGCGCTTGCCGGGGGGATTTCCATTTCGCTTCCGGAAAAGACGGGGTATCTTGCCGGGCAGGATGGAGCCATGTCGCGTGACGCATGTTGCCATGCCTTTGATCATCGTGCTTCGGGCATGATGTACGGCAACGGTGTGGGTGTCGTACTGTTGCGCAGGCTGGAGGATGCGCTTGAGGACGGAGACCATATCTATGGTGTGGTACGCGGCTTTGCTGTGAACAATGACGGTGCCGACAAGATAGGTTTTTCTGCTCCCGGCGTTCATGGACAGGAAAGCGTACTTCGTGAAGCCCTGGAAATTTCCGGTGTGGAGGCAGGTAGCATTACCTTCATAGAAACACACGGCACGGGCACACCTATGGGGGATCCCATGGAAGTGCGTGCTCTGGAAACTGTGTATGGGCATTCTTCCGTCCCCTGCGCTCTGGGTTCGGTGAAGACCAACGTAGGCCATCTTAATTCCGCCGCGGGTATAGCCGGATTCATTCGGGTCATGCTTTCTCTCGATAAAAAGATGCTGACTCCTGCGCTGCACTATGAAAAGGCCAACCCGGAGATAGACTTTGAGCACAGTCGGTTCCATGTTCAGGTTGAAGCCTGTCCGTGGACATCTGAAGGTCCTCTGCGGGCCGCAGTGAGTTCCTTCGGCCTTGGCGGTACCAACTGTCATATGGTTCTGGAAGAGGCTCCCCGCGGCAATGTTTCTTTTTCTGAGAAAAAATGGAGCGTCATTCCTCTGTCTGCAAGAACGGAAGAAGCACTGGAGAATATGACCAGTAGGCTTTCGGCTTTTCTTGAGAAGCATCCGCAGACGGATATTCGGGATATCGCCCGTACTCTTCAAAGGGGACGCAGGCATTTCGGATGTCGGCGTGCATTAACGGCGGACTCGACGTCATCGCTGCTGTCAGAGCTGACGGATAGGCGGTGGAAGGAAAGACTTGTGGAAGGAACAGGGGAAGGCTCTGCCAGCAGCGTCTATTTTCTGTTCCCTGGGGCGGGGTCCCAGTATGTCGGTATGGGCAGGGAGCTTTACGAAGAAGAACCCGTGTATCGTGACGCCATAGATGAATGTGCTCGCATTCTTTTGCCGCTGCTTGGGGAAGATATCCGCAATATTCTTTACGCACAGGAAGTGGACAGGGAAGCTGCGTCGCAGAAGATGGCCGCTCCTACGTTCAGCTTCGCATCGCTCTTTGCCACGGAATATGCTCTTGCCAGGTTTTGGCTCCATCGAGGTATATGCCCGGCAGGCTATGTAGGGCACAGTTTCGGGCAGTACCTGGCCGCAGTCATGGCCGGAGTGTTTTCTCTTGAGGATGCCCTTGCCATAGCGGTCAGGCGCGGTCAGCTCATGGACCGGGTGGAAGAGGGGGCCATGCTTCTGCTCTATGCCTCCGAAGAGAGCATTCTTCCTCTGTTGCAAGGCAGTTTATCCATTGCCGCCATTAATGCGGAGAAACTATGTACTGTTTCCGGTCGTCCCAAAGATATGGAAGCCTTGGAAGAAAAGCTTGGTGCCATGCGTATTCATTATCGTCGTGTCGCAGCAACCAGAGCCGGACACAGCGCACTTATGGAACCTATCCTCGATGAATTTCAGGCTATGTTGTCCTCTGTGCGTATGAACACTCCAAAGGCTCCGTTGCTTTCCAATGTTTCCGGGACATGGATGACTGATGAAGAAGCAGTCAGCCCCGAATACTGGACGGGTCACATTCGCCGTCCCGTGCGTTACAGCGAAAACATAGCGGCCATTCTAAAAGATAGCAACGCTGTGCTTCTGGAAGTCGGTCCGGGCAAGATCCTGGGAACTCTGGCCAGACGGCACGCCGATCTCAAGGGGCAGTCCATTGTGTTTTCCATGCGCGATGAAGGACAACACGTCAGTGATTGTCAGGCTCTGGCCGCAGCCTGTGCCGCTTTATATGCCTCCGGCGTGGATCTGGTCTGGCCAGAGTCGGGAAGGCGTATTTCGCTGCCTACCTATGCCTTTGCCGATACTCGCTACTGGTCTGAGGAGGCTTGTTCTCGCAGCCGGATGGAAAGGAGAGAAACCGCGCTTGCGTCCATGATGGGCAAGCTTATGGAAAAGAAAAACTCGCTGGACGAATGGTTCGTACTTCCTCAGTGGCGGCGTACTTTTTTACCATGCATGACCGGCAGCGAAAAGAGCGCGCGTGTTCTGATTCTTGCCGACTCCTCAGGTGTAGCCGACGCTCTTGCGGCACGCCTTGCGGAGCATGGCCATGAGAGCATTCTTATCCGCCGAAAAGGCGAAGCTGCGCAGGGTGAGCTTGAGCTCTGTCCGGGTAGGGAAGAAGACATGCTCTCTATGCTGAAGACTTTGAAGGAACGCGGCTTTGTACCGGACCTTGTCATTCATGCATGGCTTGTGGGGTGTGAAAGAGAGGGGGACTTGTATGCGCAGGGCTATCAGAGTCTCGTAGGTCTTGTGCGTTCCCTCTCCGCGTCTGACATGGAAGAGCGTCCGATCGGTATTGCCGTGATTGCCGACGGTATGCAAGAGGTGACAGGGCAAGAGATTCTTGTACCGGAAAAGAGTCTGATTCTCGGGCCGTGTCGCGTTATTCCCAATGAATACGGAAATATTCAGACATGTAGCATTGACGTGGAAATCCCCAAGGAGGGAGAGAAACTGCCGGCGGCTGTGATTGATGCCGTGCTGTGTGATGTCTTTGCACTCAGAAAAATTCTGACAGGCGAGAGCCCGGCGGCAGACTATGCGGAAACCATCGCTTATCGGGGACTCTGCCGTCTGGAGCAGACGTTTGCGCACATTCCTCTTACGGAGAATGGCACAACGAATAGCGTACAGCTCCGCCGGGGAGGCGTCTATATGATCACCGGTGGTTTCGGCGGTGTAGCCTGTGAGCTCTCACGTTATCTGGTGAAGGGCTGGGGGGCGCGCCTTGTCCTAGTGGGAAGAACTTCTCTTCCTCCTCGGGAGACCTGGGATACGATACTCGCATCTCCCGGGGCGGACGAGGGCATTGCTCTTCGTATCCGTCAGGTGCGAGAGTTGGAATCTATGGGCGGAGAGTGCTTGGTGTGTTCCGCCGATATTGCAGACATGGAACAGATGTCTCATGTGTGTGATATGGCACTGAAGTATTTCGGAGTCATCAACGGTGTCTTCCATGCTGCTTCAACGGTATCTTCAAGCATGATACAGGTGCAGACCGATGAGCGAGCGAGGGCCGTCATTAATACCAAGGCACTAGGTACGCGGGTCATAGAGCAGATCATGACGCGAACAAATCCTGACTTCGTGATGCTCTTTTCCTCTTTGTGCTCCAGTACGGCTCCCTTGGGCTTTGCGGATTATGCTGCGGGTTGCTGCTTCATGGACACCTATGCTCGTGCCGTGTCGGGCCGACTGCCTTACCGTGTGGTTTCTGTAAACTGGGGCTACTGGGAAGGCGTAGGCATAGGAACTGTGCTGCTGCCGAAGATGATGGAGACTGTGGGCGGCAATGTGGAGGCTCACGGTATTCTTGCCGGAGAGGGCATGGAATGCATACGCCGCATTCTCGCACTGCACGAGGCTCAGGTCATGGTTTCTCCCTCGGACTATCCTGCACTTGTGGCGGAACTCAGAAACAGTGCAAAAAACGTACTCATGGATTACGCACAGGGAAAAAATTCTCAGACAACGGTGAAAAGGCCCCGTCTTTCCGTTCCCTACGCTGAACCTCAGACTGCTGTGGAAAAGGTGATCGCCGCCGTATGGCAGGAAATTCTTGGATTTGACTCCGTAGGTTGCGATGACGCTTTCGTGGAATTGGGCGGTGATTCCCTGCACGCCATCCCCATGGTGAGCAGACTGGAGGAAATTTTCCATACAAAGGTGCCCATCCGCGCCCTGGTCACGGAAAACACTGTGAGAAAGCTTGCCGCATACCTGGTCAAAACTGAAGGAAAGCCTGGCAGGACGGCAAAGATTGCAGAACTTTACATCAAAGTAAAAAACATGTCGGATGACGAGATCAAGGCCATGCTTGCCCGCAGGTCATAGAGTCTCGTTACTCCATTACCAGTTTTACAAGGTATCGAAGAATGCAGAACGACACTCCTATGTTTCCCGGAGGCAGCAGCCTTTCGGAAGAGCAGGAATCCCTTCTGGCCATGTTTCTGGAAAAGGACGATTTCACCCTTGAGAGAAAGGATGAGAAGGCGCCCGTCATCATTCCCCGTCCTGAAGACAGATATAAGCCTTTCCCCCTTACCGACATACAGCTTGCCTACATGATAGGCAGAGAAAACGGCTCGCTTGGTGCAAGCAATGTTTCAAGTCACGTCTATTTCGAGATGGACACCGAAGATCTGGATGTCGAGCGCTATACTAACGCCTGGCGCAAGATCGTGGCGCGACACGACATGATGCGCTGCGTTATTTATAAGACCGGTCAGCAACAAATTCTTGAGCATGTACCGCCCTTTGAGGTGAGATACTTCGACCTTTCCGGGAAGGCGGAGGAGGAGAGGCAGCGCGTGCTGATGGAAATTCGTGATGAACTGCGCCAGAAAATCAAGCCTGTGGATGTCTGGCCCATGTATGACGTCTATGTTTCCCGCATTGACGAACATACTTTTCGTATGCATGTCAGCCTTGAGGGATTGAATGCCGACGTGCTCAGCCTGCCGCTCATGATGAAGGAACTCCAGGCATTCTATAATGATCCGTCACTGACGCTGCCTGAGCTGGAACTGACTTTCCGTGACTATGTATTGTCTCTGGAGGAGCGCCGCAGTATGGAGTCCTACAGGCAGGCAAGGCAGTACTGGCTCGACCGCATTCCCACCCTTTCCCCTGGGCCCCGTATGCCGGTGCTGAAGGAGGAGCATGTGGGGGAACCCGTGAGCAAGCCGCTAGAGGGGCATCTTGATTCCGTTCGTTGGAGCAAACTGAAGGAGTACGGTACGAAGATAGGCCTGTCGCCTACGAGTATACTGTTGGCCGTATTTTCCGAAGTGCTCCGTCGATGGAATGCAGAGCGTAGCTTCTGTCTGAATCTGACACTTTTTAACAGACTTCCCCTGCACAGGGAAATCAACGACATCATCGGCGATTTTACCGACACGCTTCTTCTGGAAGTGCGCGACGACCCTGATGCGAGTTTTGAAGAACGTGCACTTGCCCTGCGAGATCGTCTCTGGAGTGATCTTGACAACAGGCAGTTCGGCGGCGTGGATGTTCTGCGGGAACTCAATCGTGGTCGTTCCGCCTCGGAACAAGTATACCTTGAGGTTGTGTTCACCAGTACCTTCCTGCTCGGTGACTACGGCGATAGCCTTGAGGGAATGCTGTTCGACGGACATCCGGTGAAAAAGATATTCACTTCCAGTCAGACGCCTCAGCTTCTTCTCGACCATCAGGTTTATGAATCGGCAGGGCAGCTTAATATTCATTGGGATGTGCGTGCAGAATACTTCCATGAAGGTTTTCTGGAAAGTATGATGGATGCATATGTGAACCTGCTTGAACGTCTGTCTGATGATGAATCGCTCTGGAAGCGGAAGGATGTCGTGCAACTTCCTATGGGGCAGAAGAGGGCAAGAGAGGCTTACAACGATACGGCAACTTCCGTGAGTGGGCAGCACATGCATATACTCTTTACGGAAAGTGTTCGGAAATGGCCCGACAGACAGGCAGTGTCGGCTCCGGACATGACGCTTACCTATCGGGAGCTTGCCGGGCGCGTCCAGGAGGCGGCAAAGATTATCGATGGCAGGGTGGCTCCAGGAGAACTTGTGGCCGTTCTCATGGAAAAGGGCTGGGAGCAGGTGGTAGCCGTACTTGCAGTGCAGTTTGCCGGAGCGGCATATCTTCCTCTCGATCCCGCCATGCCTAGGGAGAGACTCACGGACATACTCGATGATGCAGATGTGCGTTGGGTGTTTTCGCAGTCGCATCTGAAGGAAAAATTCAGCGATTCTATCGGGCGACACATGGTTTTTGTGGATACGCTTCCCGAAGGCAATGCTGAGGAACTCTGCGCCCGTACACCCGTACAGAAGATTTCCGACCTTGCCTATGTCATCTATACCTCGGGTTCAACGGGAAAGCCCAAAGGCGTCATGATAAGCCATAGGGCGGCGGTCAATACGATTCTGGACATCAATGCCCGTTTTCATGTGGGACCGCAGGACAGGGTGATAGCGTTGGCCAACCTCGGCTTTGACCTCTCGGTGTGGGATATTTTCGGAACATTGGCTGCTGGCGGTGTCATAGTCATGCCCGATTCTGTTCTTCTTCGGGAGCCGGCCCACTGGCTGGATGTGGTTAACAGAGAACAGGTAACGGTATGGAATACCGTTCCTGCCATGATGAAAATGCTCGTGGACTACAAGGATGCTCTTCACGGTAGCAACAAGGGTACGCTGAGGCTCGTGCTGCTTTCCGGTGACTGGCTGCCGGTGGATCTGCCGGACCGCATCCGTGCACATTACGAGGCTGAGGTTGTAAGTCTGGGAGGTGCGACAGAAGCGTCCATCTGGTCCATATTTTATCCCGTGGGGGAGGTGAATGGATCTCTTGGAAGTATCCCCTATGGTTATCCTCTGGCAAACCAGAGCTTCCATGTCCTTGACGAGTTTATGAAAGTATGCCCCGACTATGTCCCGGGAGATCTGTACATAGGCGGTGTGGGGCTTTCTGACGGATACTGGCATGACAAGGAGAAGACGGAACGTTCCTTTGTCCTGCACCCCGTCACCGGCGAGAGACTCTACCGCACGGGAGACAGAGGCTATTTCCATCCCGAAGGCTATATCGTCTTTCTCGGCAGAGAAGACAACCAGATAAAACTCAACGGATTTCGTGTAGAGCTGGGGGAAATAGAACATGTGCTGCTTCGGCATCCCGATATCCGAGAGGCCGTAGTGCAGACATACGGCGACAAGAAAAATCCTCGTGTAGCGGCTTACTTCACGAGCCGTGGAAACGATGCTCTGCACAGTCGCCGTGCTGTGGAATGGAAGGACGCCGAAGCCATGTGGGAAACGGTTTCCCGTATTGACGAGAACATCGCGGGCATTGCGGAAGAGCGCCGGCGCAAGGATTACGAGAAGAACATGGGAGTGGGGGCGGCCTTGTATGAGGCCGCCGTACAGGCTTCTCTCTACGAACTCGGTGTGTATAGGGAAGAAGGAGAAAGCCATACAGTGGAGGATATCCTCCGCATGACGGGCATACGCCCCCGCTACGGGCGCTGGCTGAAAAGAGCGCTCCTCAATCTTGAGGAAGCTGGCTTTCTTTCACGCCATGGTGAACGTTTCCGCTTAGAAAAGCCCTTTGTCTTCACATCCTCACAAGTTGTACAGAGTGCCTTTTCCAGGTCCGGGCTCGGCTTCATCGCTTCGGAGGCAAAAAGCATGACGGATCTTCTGCTTGAGAGGCGCCATTCCGCAGAAGTGTATGCCTCCGGCAGTGTCAAAGGTCTCTATGGAGCCGTATTCCGGTATTCTTATCAGATTATCCGCGATGCGGTGGCGGCCATGGCAGAGGATCACCCTTTGAATATTCTGGAAGTCGGTGGTGGCCATGGCGGAGCAACGAGCGTGGTTCTTCCCGTCCTCCCCGATACGACGAAAGGCTTCTGCTTTACCGATATTTCGCGTTACTTTCTTCAGAATGCGGAAGAAAAATTTGGAGCACGGCCGTTTTTCCATTGTCGTCTCTTCGATCTTGACGAAGACCCCGTGGTGCAGGGATTTGAGCTTCATTCCTTTGACGCCATCATCGCTGCAAGCGTGCTGCACGACGTGAAGCGGGTAGCCCCTTCCTTGGCGGCTCTTCGTAGGTTGCTCAAGCCCGGCGGCGTGATGTTTATCATCGAGCAGACCATATTTTACAAGGATCACGACATCACTATGGGACTCCAGCAGGGCTTCGACGTGTTCGAGGATACGGAGCTCAGGCCGCTGCATCCCCTGCTCGACGGAAACCAGTGGGAAGAGCAGCTCAGACTTGCTGGTTTTGACTGTGTGAGGCAGTGCCGTACCGTGGACGGTGCGGAGCAGAATGTCATCATCGCCCGTTCACCGTTGGAGGTGTGGGAATTTGAGCCTGAAAAAATGGAAGCTTTTCTGAGAGAAAGACTGCCCTCGTACATGATTCCCTCGACCTTTGTGGAGATGGAAGCTATTCCGCGCAATCGCTCCGGCAAGACGGACCGCAAGGCCCTGCCCGTGCCGGAAGCCGGTATTGTGCAGAACAGAACGGTGCGTCCGCCGGAGAACGACGTGCAGAAGCGTCTGGCTCGTATGTGGGCAGCTGTGCTTCAGGTTGGTGAACCGGGGTTGGATGACAGCTTTTTTGAACTCGGTGGTGACTCTTTGCTGGCTACCGTACTTATAGCCCGTATTCATGAGGAATTCGGTATAGAACTCGGCGTGCAGGAGTTGTATTCGCTGAATACTCTGGAGCAGATGGCTGCATATGTGTCCGGTCCCGGCACGGCCGGACAGGTGCTGCTGCCTATGCAGGAAAACGGCAGGGATAAGGTGTGGATAGGTATTGCCGAAGGCCGGGGCCGAGTAGGCGAGATTTTCTCCGACTTTGCCCGTGCCTGCCGGGATGAAGCGGACTTCTACGGCTGTATCCTTCCGGGGAAAGACGACAGAAGCGTTGAACCGCTGCGTACTGTGGAAGAACTTGCGGCCTACTGGGCACAAGGTGTGCTGGATCTTGTACGCCGCAGGCCAGGCATACGCATTTCTATTGCGGGCTTCTGCGTTGGCGGGATGCTGGGGTATGAACTGGCGGTGCAGCTTGAGCGGCAGGGCGTACAGGTGGAGCATCTGCTGGCTTTCGATACGGGTGCGCCGGGTGCAGCCTTTTCCCACAAGCTCAGCCTGCTGTTCATGTATCTGGGAACCTATTTTTTGCCCATGAACATCTATTCCGGTCTCGAGAACGATCCTATTCTTTGTGTACTGAAGCAACCGGACGTTGTCCCCGATGCCATGGAGCTGGAATCGCTCATGGCCATGAGCCTGGATGACTGCATAAGAACCATATTCGATTACGTCACTTCGCATAATCTGCTCTCCGACGAGATATCCTTTGAGGACTTCGTTCATCAATACAGGCTGTTTGAGGCTACCGTAGGCTCCGCCAAGACCTATGCGCCGAATCCATACCAAGGGACGCTGGTGTACTTTTTTGCCACGGATCTTCTTCAGGGGATTCCCGACCCGAGGCCCTTCTGGAGAACCATGCCTGCAAAGCGTGTGGAAGTCATCGATGTGCCGGGCAATCACTTTAACTGCATATTGGGAGAACATGTTCCCGGTATCATGCGGATCATACGCGATTTGAAGCCGTAAGGTGGCAGAACCGCCACCGGCGGATGAGGGCCGTCGTTCTGGCAGTTTTGGATTTCTGGAACGACGGCCATGGAGAAAAGCGTGCTGAATAGTGAAGAGAGTTTGAGCTGGGTGCGTTTTTTCAGACAAGCTCCCGACGAAAGGGTGAGACTGTTCTGCTTTCCCTTTGCGGGAGGAGGCGCATCCGCATTTCTACCTTGGAAAAAGCTTCTGCCCGACTACATCAGTCTTGTCCCCGTGCAACTTCCCGGACATGAAGACCGTTTCGAGGAGAAAGCGATAATGAATGCGGAACGGATGTACGAGGCTATGTATGAGGGACTGCGTCCGTATTTTTCCTCCAATATGGCCTTTTTCGGGCACAGTATGGGCGGACTTCTGGCCTTTCAGTTCGCCCGTTATATGCTCGGTCGTGGAGAGACGGTGCCTGTGCATCTTTTTCTTTCTGCGGCACCCGTTCCAGTGCGTCCACCGGAAATGACTGGGGAGTCCTCCGAGGAAGAGGAGTTTTTGCGCCGCATACTTCAGTCGGGCACGGTGCCGGAAGCGGTGATGCTCGATGAGGAAAGCCTGCAGATCGTGAAAAAAACACTGCTCAGCGACCATGAACTTCTGCTCTCCATGCTTGATGGACGGACGGATCCGCTTGCTGTGCCCGTGACGATCATGGCCGGGGAAAGGGATAGGCTGGTTCCCTTGGAAAGGGTACAGGAGTGGCGGAATTTCACTTCCGGCTCATGCAACATGCTTACCTGGCCCGGCGGACACTTTTATGTGCGCCGCTGGCTCGACGACATCGTAAAGTCCATAGACGAGACCCTTCTTTTGTACGTTTTATGAGGACGTACTGAACTTCTACCCGAAGGAAACTGCCATGAAAGCAGCATTGAAAAATCTTGTGGAACTTTCGGAATCCAAGACCGCTTCTTCCGAGGACTTCGCCCATTTTCCTTTGCCCGATACCATGAGCGCCATGACGGTGCACCGCGACGAAACGGAAATCTTCCATGGTCTTGCCTTCCATGAAAAAGATCCCCGTCGTTCCCTGCATTATGAGGAGGTGCCACTTCCTGAGGTGGGACCTAATGAGGTTCTGGTGGCGGTGATGGCTTCAGCTCTCAATTTCAACAATGTCTGGTCGTCATTGTTTGAACCATCTCCCGGCTTCAACTATATCGGAGAGTATTCGAGATACTCTCCGGTCAATGCAAAACATAACCTTGACTATCATATTCTCGGTACCGATGGTGCGGGTGTGGTGGTACGTACGGGGTCGGCCGTTACTCGCTGGAAGCCGGGCGACAGAGTCATGATTTTCGGTCCTACTTGTGACGTGTCCTCCCCCGAAGTGTTTGACGACGAAATACGCGATCCACACCTTATGGCGTATGGCTTTGAGACTAATTTCGGCTCGTTCGCCGATTTCACTCTTGTCAGAGAGCATCAACTTCTGCCCAAGCCCGAGCATCTCACATGGGTAGAGGCCGCCTCTATGACGCTGGTAGCTACGACTACCTACAGGATGCTTGTTTCCCGGAACGGAGCACAGATGAGCCAGGGAGACAACGTACTCATTTGGGGAGCTTCTGGAGGGCTCGGCACTTTTGCCATACAGTTCGTTCTGAACGGCGGCGGCATTCCCGTAGGTGTGGTTTCCAGCGAGGAGAAGGCCGCCATGGTTCGGAAAATGGGGTGCGAGCGTGTCATCGTGCTTCCCCGCAGTGAAGGGGAAGACCGCTTTCTTGACGGGAACGGGCATACGAAAAACAGGCAGATACTCAGGCTCAAGGCCCAGATACGGAAACTCACCGGTGGCGAAGACCCCGATATTGTCTTTGAACATACGGGCCGTTCCACCTTTGCCGCCAGCGTGGCTGTAGCCCGCCCCGGCGGCAAGATCGTGACCTGCGGCTCTACCTCGGGCTATGATCATGTTTTCGATAATCGCTATCTGTGGCAGACCGTGAAGCACATCATAGGTTCCCATGCGGCGAACTATTATGAGGCGGTGCAAACCGCAAGGCTTATCGGCAAGGGCTTTTTGTACCCTACGCTTTCTCGTGTCTTTCCCCTTGCGGAAGGGGCCGAGGCTTTTTCCATGCTGCATAAGGGAACGCATATGGGCAAGCTCGGTTTTCTTAATATCGCCCCAGAAGAAAACATGGGAATTCGTGATTATGAGCTCCGGGAAAAAGTCGGAGAGGAGAAGATACGTCTGTTCCGCTGTGACGATGGGGCGTGCCCGGCAGAGCGGCGCGCCGTAGCCTGAAAAAAAAGTGGCGATTTTCAATATTTTAAGTTGAAAATGATTTTCAACTTCATTATGTACATGTGCGGAGCGTTTTTCTGCAGGTACGGAAAAACAGGAGGATATTTCATGAGTTGCAGTATTCGGGGTATGCTGGCAGTGCTTGCGCTTATGTTTATTATAACGCCTTCGCTGGCGAGAGCGGAAGAACTGACCGGAACAGATGTGATCACAAAAATGAGGCTACGCCCTGACGGAGACGATCGGAAGGGTACCGTCAGCATGACTCTTGTCAACAGGCGTGGCGCAAAGCGCGTACGGGTCATGGAACAGATCGCCAAAGACTACGGAATGGACAGAAAGGCGATCATCGTCTTCAAAGAACCTGCAGACGTGCGTGGTACAAAGTTTCTTTCTTGGACATACGACGCCCCCGGCAGAGATGACGACAAATGGCTCTACATTCCTTCCATGAAAAAGGTGCGCCGCATCAGCGGTTCGGCGAACAACGACTTTTTCATGGGCAGTGACTTTACTTATGACGATATAGATATGGGCAGGCGCAATGTCAGCAAAGATACCCACACCTATCTGGGAGAGGATATGCGCGGCGTTTACGAGTGTTGGAAGGTGGAATCTATCCCTGTAGACAAGGATGATCCCGTCCGCCGCCGCGTATTGTGGGTAGATAAGAAGACCTGCATTCCTGTGTACCTGGAATATTATACGGATCAAGGACTTTCCCGAGTGTATGAGGTGCTCGAACTTCAGCAGCAGCAAGGCTTCTGGAATGTGAAAAGCGCAAGAATGCGTAATCTTGAGACAGAGCATCAGACGCTTATGGAGTTCAGTCCATTTGTCTATGATATCGGTGTGGATGACAACCTTTTCCAGGTCGCGGTATTGCAGCGCGGCTGATGTCTGGCGTCATGTGTTGCAGAAGTATATTGTTTTCTGTTTTTTTGCTGCTGTCCCTCCTCCCCTGTCGTACGCTTGCGGATACGGCCGGGGAGGAGGGGGGATCGTCACGTCTGGATGCAATTTCTGATTTTTGGAACGAGCACTTCAGTTCTACCGGCTGGATTGAGCTTGTGCAGTCTATGCGTACCTACGCTCCGCATGATGAGGTAACCTCCCGCGTGCACGGAAGGCTTGAAGTTTCGGGAACTGCCGGTACGTTCAACGGATTTCTTTCTCTTGATGCGGAAAAGAACTGGACCATTCCGGCTCTCGACGGGCTTTCCGTCCGCGAAGCATGGCTTGAGCATGTCGGTTCCGGCTGGGATATACGGGTAGGGCGCCAGCTCATCATTTGGGGCAAAGCGGACGGCGTACGTATTACGGACAATGTCTGCCCTACGGATTTTTCCGACTATCTCAACAGAAATATCGACGAGATGCGCATTCCCGTAACCGCGGCCAAGCTCAGGTTCCTCAGTAATACGCTAATTACGGAATTTATATGGATTCCTGAGTTCAAGTCCGCAAAGCTTGCAACAGGAAACAATCCTTGGGCGCTAGAGCGTTCTTTCTCTTCTGCTTTGCCGGTAAGGACGAACAGCGCGGGGGAACCTTCCTCCTGGTCGCTGGAGGACAGTGAGTTCGCCCTGCGGGTCTCATCCTACATGGCGGGCTTCGACGTATCTCTTTCCGCCTTCTATACATGGGATGATACGGCGGCCTCTTCCGTGTCTGTGCGTGATATTAGTGGGGGAAGGCGGGAAATAGTCATGGAGCAGGATTATCATAGAATCCTGATTTACGGTTTCGACTTTGCTAAACCCTGGTCGGACTTCGTATTCCGAGGAGAGGCCGCATATTTCCAAGGAAGGTACCTTTCCACATCAACCGGAGGAAATGAAAAGCACGATGTACTCAAGTATCTGGTGGGAGTGGACTGGAGTCCCGGCGGCAACTGGAGTGTGACGGCGCAGCTGCTGGATGAGTTCATTATGAATTACGACAGGGGGCTTGTCGCAGAGGAACATAGCCCGCAGGCTACACTCAATGTCTCCAAAAATTTTTTCAACGAACAGCTTACCGTTTCCGACATGGTCTATGTGTCCCTGAATGACGGAGAGTTTTTCAACCGTCTGCAGGCAGCTTATGAGCTTGCCGACGGCATGGAACTCACCATCGGCTGGGACAAATTCTACGGAGACGACGGTTCGTATGGAGTCTACCGACGTAATTCCCAGATATGGGGAAAGCTACGCTTTAGTTTTTAACGATGTGCCGCACCGCCATCTGAATTGCAGACATGAAGTCCGCATGGACGGAGCGCGATGCAAGTGAGGGATATATGCTGAATATCGAGGCTATTAACGAAAGATTTGTTGCATTCAGCAAAGTGATTCTGAAATTCAGGGCGGTTATTCTTGTGGCTATGGTCCTGATTCTGGCGATATCCTTTTATGGGCTGAAGCAGCTCAAATCCGATACGGATGATTCTCACTACTTCAATGAGGGGGACGAGCTTCTGTTGGCCAAGGATTACATGGCCTCCATATTTGGTAACGACAACTTCTGCGCCGTTCTTGTACATGTGGACAATGTGTTCACACCACACGTGCTGACAGGTATCCGCGAAATGGGAAGAGAACTGGAAGCCAAGGTACCGTATGTGGACGACGTGATTTCTGTGACGGACATGGAGTTCACGAAGGGCGACGAAGAAGGACTCGAAGTTTCCGACATCGTACCTGATCCTGTTCCCGATGATCCCACACAACTTGCGGAAATACGCGAGGCGATAATGGCAAAGCCTTCGCTTAGAAATCAGATTGTTTCTGAGGACGGACGATACGCATGGATCATGGTGCGCCTCAAGCACATACCCTCCGGTACAGTGGACGAGCATGGTGAGTTCATCGAAATGGTCATAGGCCGCACGGTCAACGAGATCGCCGGACAGGAGAAATACGCCTGGATGAACCCGGAAACCACAGGCTGGCCGGTCATTAACCTGGAAAAGCGCGATTTTATGGCCAAGGAAATGCCTAAACTCATCGGTCTTTCCCTGCTGTCCATTATTCTTGTGCTTGCGCTTGTGCTCCGTAACGTTCGAAGCGTTATTTTTCCCGTGTTTCTTGCCGGAGCCGGGCTTTCCATCGTGCTCGGCATACAGGGGCTTCTTGGTGTTGCTACGGATCCCATGGTCATGCTCTTGCCTATATTTCTCAGTATTTCCATGGCGATATGCTATTCCTTGTACTTTATAAATTTTTTCCGGTGGGAGTTTCAGAAAAGTAGAAACAGGCTGTGGGCGCTGGAACATGCCGTAGGGGAAACCGGCTGGCCCATATTCTTCAGCGCCTCCACCACTATGGCTTCGCTGCTTTCGTTCTGCTTCGTGAATTTGAGACCCATAAAATGGGTAGGGATGACTTCCGCATCCATGACCATGCTGCTTTACGTGCTTACCATTGTGCTTCTGCCTGTACTTTTTTCCTTCGGAGGAAATAAAAAGGAGAAGCGGGGGCAGGTTGCGGTAAAAAAAGTTCCGCTCGACAGGCTTATGGAGTGGATGGGCAGCCATGTGCTTCAGCATCCCCGCGTTGTTTTCACCGTTGCCGCTATTGCTTTGATGGCTTCGGTTGCTGGGCTTTTCCGCGTGGAGGTGGCGTTTGATCTGCGTCGTTCCTTCGGTACAGAGGTCCCCTATATCGACCGCATCTGCCGTATCAGTGAAACGCCCCTCGGTTCCCTGTATTCTTTTGGCGTCGGCATAGAGTTTCCGAATCCCGACGAAGCGCGTCTGCCTGAAAACCTCAGGAAACTGGAAATCCTGACTGATCGTATCCGCGAATTTCCGCTGACCAAGAAGGTGCACAGTGTGCTTGACGTGGTGAAGGATCTCAATCAGGTGCTTAATGCGGGAAATCCTGAAAGCTACACCATACCCCAGACACGAGAGGAAATAGCACAGGTGCTGCTTCTTTACGAGAACGCCGGGGGCACCGAGGCAGAACGCTGGATAGACTATGAATACCGCCGGCTTCGTGTGATGATAGAAATTGACGACTACAACTCCGGCGAGGCTGTGAGGGAGCTGGAAGCCATCCGTACATGGGGCAAAGAGCTTTTTCCCGATGCCAGAGTCATACTTACCGGTACGCTTTGTCAGTTCACGCAGATTCAAGATTATGTGAGTTGGGGGCAGGTGCAATCCATCCTTATTTCTATGGTGGTCATATCACTGCTGATGGCTGTGGTCTTTGGAAGCTTGAAAATAGGTCTCATTGCCATGATTCCTAATATTCTTCCCGCATTTTTTGTTTGTGCGGTGATGGGATTCTTCAATATTCCTCTTGATATGATGACCGTGACGGTTATTCCCATGATACTTGGTCTTGCAGTAGACGATACCATTCATTTCATCAATCATTGTCAGCTTGAATTTATGCGTACAGGAAATTATCGTGAAAGTATACGTACTACATTTATGAGTACTGGTAAGGCTATGCTGCTTACATCATCAATTCTGTGTTTTAGTTTTTCAGCATACATGTTTTCAAAGATGATAATTTTTGTGCACATGGGAATACTTGTAATTATAGGTATTTTGGCAGCTTTTCTTTCTGATTACTTCATTACGCCCAATCTTATTGTACGTCTCAGAGTTTTTGGGGAAGAGCGTAGTCGATGAAATATAGCAGAGTGAATAGGTGAGAGAATCCGCTTGCAGATGTAGACTGGCGGATATCTGAAAATTTAAACGGAAAAAGTTCAAGGAGTGCCGATATGTCCGTGGAGTCCCGACTCAAGGAACTTATAGCTGCTCACTTCAGAATTTCCGTGGAATCTGTTCGGGAGACAACGGATTTCTATACGGACTTAGAAGCCGATGTGCTTGATCTGCCGGAGCTGGCCATGGAGGTGGAAAAAGCCTTCTCCATTGCGCTCGACAGCCGCATCGTGGAGAACGTGAAAACAGTGGAGGATATGGCGGAATATGTTCAGGAGTGCCTGGAAAAAAAGCGACAGAAACTTGCGCTGGCGCTTTATGAAGCGAAAGCTCGTATGGATGCAGCCATGCTGATGACGGCGCGCTGTGGAGGAGCTGATGAGTAACGGAATGCAGATATTATGCTCTCTACCTGATGAGGCCAGCCGACGCAGATTGATGTTTTCCGGCGTTCTTGCTGTGGCTGGAGCATTGTTTAGCCTTCTGCCCATGATGGGTCTTTATTTTATGCTGAAGGCTCTTCTGATGAAACCTGCCGATGTCATGGGAGCATTCTGCGGGGTGGGGATGGCTGTTGCGGGCATTTTTCTTCAGGTCATCTTCCATGCTTTTTCCACCAGACTGTCGCACAAGGCGGCCTTTGATACTCTACATGCTGTGCGTCGAGACATCCTTCACAGACTTTCCCGTGTTCCCCAGGGCGTTCTGGATGAGAGTTCCGCAGGCAAGCTCAAAAGTCAGATATTCGACGATGTGGAAAAACTTGAGATGTTTTACGGGCATCATTACCCTGAAATCATAGGTAATCTCCTCGTTCCCGTATGCATGATCGCCGTGATTTTCTTCATGGATTGGCGCATAGGGCTTTCGTTGCTTGCTCCCATAGTTATCTATGCGGTGTGCCTGGGCTCGATGGGCAGACTTGCAGCAAAAAATTTTCCTCTCATGGAAGCCAGTGGCCAGAAGCTGAATGCAAGCATTGTTGAATATGTGCGAGGCATGAAGGAAATACGGATGTTCGGAGGGATCGGGAGCTGGAAGCGCTTTGAACATGCGGCGGAAGAGTACTGCGACTTTATGCGGCAATGGTTTGCCGACTGTCGGCACGGCATGACGGTGAACACCATTGTTATGAGTTCAGGGATTGTTTTTGTCTTTCCTGTGGCTGGGTGGCTCTTCGCCACGGGAAGAACCGATGCGCCCTCCATGCTGTTTTATTTGTTCGCGGCTCTTTGCTACGCGACGCCTCTTACCAAAATAGGACGCTATGGTGACGAAATGAACATCTGCATGCAGGTAGGCTCCCGTCTTTTTGGGCTCTTATCCATGAAGGAACTCCCTCAGGGGACGCGGACACAGATCCCTGAACGCTTTGATGTGGAATTCTGCAACGTGTCTTTTTCCTATGGAGAAAAAAGAGTCTTCCGCGGGCTTTCCTTCACTGCAGAGGCAGAAAGCGTCACGGCTCTGGTAGGCCCCTCCGGCGGCGGCAAGAGCACAGCTGCGAGACTGTTGGCGAGGTTTTGGGATGTAGAGGAAGGTGCCATACGCATAGGAGGAGTGGATATCCGTTCCCTTACGACGGAGGCTCTGGCCTCCACGGTGGCTTTCGTCACGCAGAACAATATCGTGTTCGAGCGCAGCGTGCTTGAGAACATACGTCTTGGAAAGCCCAATGCCTCCATGGCGGAAGTGGAGGAGGCCGCCCGGGCCGCACGTTGTCATGACTTTATTACATCTCTTCCTCAGGGGTACGATACCGTGCTTGGATCCGGGATAGCGGTGTCGGGCGGCGAACGTCAGCGTATCGCCATAGCAAGGGCACTTTTGAAGAACGCTCCCGTGCTTATTTTAGATGAAGCTACGGCATACTGCGATCCCGATAATGAAGAAGAACTTCAAAAAGCTCTCTCAGCACTGGTGAAAGGAAAAACTGTGCTGGTCATCGCGCACAGACTCAGAAGTGTGATGGATGCCGGCAGGATCATTGTGCTCTGCAATGGAAAAGTTGAGTCAACGGGCACACATGTCTCCCTCCTGGAAAAAAGCGAGGTCTATCGGAACATGTGGAAGGCACTGGAGAGCTCAGAAAACTGGCTTGCCGGAGGAGATGAGCATGATTGAGATGATACGTCGTATATTTGAACTAGCTGGTCAGAGAAAAGGACGGTTATGTTCTGCAATATTTTTGAATATTGTGCAGAACTGCTGTACCGGATGTATATACCTTATAGTTCTTTTCGCCATGGTAAAGCTTTTTGAGGAGAATTTTACCATGGATACACTGATACAGTGTAGTTTGGCTATGATTGCGCTGCTGATTCTTCGTTATGTACTGGAATACGTTTCTACATCCATACAATCCTCGCTTGGATATGAGATCATGCGTGATGTGCGTGTTCGGGAGAGTCGCCGCCTGGCAGAACTTCCGCTCGGTGTTTTTCAGGCGGAAACGGCGGGGAGTCTCTCATCCGTATTTACCAACGACATGGCTTTTGTGGAAATGCGCTGTATGGCAACGGCGGCGAATTTCATTTCTGGTATGACGTCAGTGTTCTTCCTGTCTCTTGTCATGGTGGCGATGGATCTTCGCCTTGCATTCATAGCCATGGTGGGGTTTGTTCCCGCGTGGTTCGTCTATCATGCTACGGTACGCGCTTTTCGAGATGCGGGAGTAAAAAGGCAGAGTATGGAACGCAGTTTTATAGGTTCCATTCTTGAATATGTATCGGGAATGGAAACCATACGTTCCTACAATATGAGCGAACATGTGTTTGCAGAGATCAACAGCAGTCTGGAAAAGTACAGGGATGCGGCCGCAGCCTATGAGCTGAAAGCTTTGCCGCCTATGACGCTGTACCAGCTTTTCGTACGCATAGGTATGGGGTTGATTTTTTTCTGTGGGCTCATCTTTTATCTGAACGATATGATAAGCCTGCCGGTATTTCTGTTTTTTGCCGTCATCAGCGGTACCTATTATCAGCCTGTGGAAGCGCTGCTCGGAGAGTTCGGCATTCTGAACATTATGACCCTGAGCCTTGATCATATCGAAGGCCTGCACGAACATCCTGTCATGCCCGATCATGGTGTTATAAAGCCGAAGAAATTCACCCCGGCTATGAAGGATGTGGAATTTTCCTATGCCACTGGCAGTAGGCCTGCCATTGACGGTGTAAGTATGGATTTTATGCCCGGTACATTGAATGCAGTGGTGGGGCATTCCGGCAGCGGCAAGACAACACTTCTCATGCTGTTGGCGCGTTTCTGGGATGTGCAAAAAGGAAATGTTGTTATGGACGATGTTGATGTGCGAGATATTCCGTCAGAAACGCTTATGTCTTCGATCTCCATGGTTTTTCAGGATGTATATCTATTTTCTGGAAGTATAGGGGACAATATCCGCATGGGCAGGCCAGATGCTTCTTCAGTGGAGGTCGTAAATGCAGCTATTGCCGCAGGTTGTCATGATTTCATTATGAAACTTCCTCAGGGCTATGCTACCCGGACGGGAGAAGGCGGCTGCACGTTTTCCGGTGGAGAGCGCCAGCGTATCGCCATTGCCAGAGCGATTCTCAAAAATGCCCCCGTTGTTCTGCTTGATGAGGCTTTTTCCAGTGTGGATCCGGAACATGCCTGGGCCATACAGCAGGGACTTTCCTCCCTTACCCGGAATAAAACCGTCGTGATGATCGCCCATACGCTGAACCATATTCGACATGCCGGTCAGATACTGGTCATGGAAAAAGGAAAAATTGTTGAAAGCGGAAGGCATGAGGAACTGCTAGCGCACAATGGAATATACCGCAGACTCTGGGACAGGGAGTGTGCCGTCAAATCGTGGAGACTGGAGTCGTAGCAGATTGGAAAACGGAATACCGGAGAGGCAGCAGGCCTGCTTGCTTTGGCACAAAAGAGCTTGTGGTTACTTGTTAGGGTCCGGCAGAGACGATCTTGCCGGACGGAGTAGCAACTTCGGGATGAGTTCATTAATAAAATGAAAATGAATTTCTATTTCATATTTTGAGGAAGACACATGAACTCCGTTAGTTCCCTTCTTGATGGTTTTGGTAATCTCGGGCTTGAGATACGCAGGTTTGAGTTAAACGATGGAGACTGTGCCTTGTATGCCGCAGAAGAGTTCAGGAAAAAGTTGGGCTTCGGCTATGTTGTCGAAGGAACCATTGTGCTTTGTGCAGAAAGGGAATATGAGCTGCGGCAGCATACACTCTGTGTATGGGGAGGAAATACTCTCGATGATGTTATCGGAAAATCGTATGATGGCAGGTGTGTTTTTCTTGGAATAACAGTGAATTATGAAGATATCTTCAACTTGGTCGTTGATGAAAGAAAAAATCTCAACCGAAAGGCGACCTTTTTACAAGTACATCATTATCTTGAGTCCTTTTTTCATACGATACCTGCCTCCGTGACGGCGCAGCTTCTTCTCGGACAGCTTCTCAAAGTTCCCTATAAAGGAAGACTGGGGCAGATGTATCGTGAGATAAAGGGCATGGAGCTGATACTTGAAAGCATGCAGCAGTTTTTTCTGCAGAAGGAAGGTTGCTGTGAAATGTGTACCATGCACACCAAGTGTGCTCGGGTATGGCAGGTTATGCGCGATAATCTTGAACATCCCATGTCCATAGGTGAGCTTGCTCGTACAGTAGGCATGAGTGAAACCAGTTTGAAGAGAGCTTTTCGTGCGATGTATGGAGATTCAATATTTGCTTCTTTTCAACGTCACAGGATGTGTGAAGCTCGAAAACTCCTTGAAGAAAGCAGTTACAGCATAGCGGAAGTAGCTTACCGCGTAGGCTATGAGTCTCCAGGACATTTTTCCCGTGCTTTTTCCCGTTACTACGGAGTTTCTCCTACCAAATGTCGCCGAGGAGAGGGGGATGGTATTCGTCACTGATGAGGCCTGATTTGGGTATTTTTTGACCTGTTAGGGTACTCTCTTTTGCGCTTCGACTTTTTATAGTCATTTATTATTATTTCAGAGGAGTTTTGCTCATGGCAAGGAAGAGAACAAGGAAGCTTGCGGCCGCCGCGTTCTGTAGTATGTGTATGCTGGCCGGAACTCAGGCTAATGCTTTGGCTGATGAACTGCTGGTACTTCCCGAGATTACAGTCACGGCAAATAAGATTGCGGAAGACCAGCAGAAGGTACCTCTCAGTGTATCTGTTATCAATGAGGATGAGGTGCGGGATTCCGGTATGGAGTCTCTTGATGATCTTTCCGCAAGAGTGCCTAATTTGGTGATGCCTACCGGCGGTTTGCCCATGATGACGTTTCCCTCCATTCGCGGATCTCAGTCCATCGCGCATTCCTATGTGCCTTCAGTCATTACCTATATTGACGACGTACCGCTTACCAGTACTACCGCTTACGATGTCCCTCTTTACAATATAGAGTCCATCGAAGTGCTTCGTGGACCGCAGGGAACATTGTACGGTAGAAATGCCTCCGGCGGCGTCATAAAGATTACCACCAAAAAACCTGATAATGAAATTCATGGTCAAGTGGGTGTGGAAGTAGGTACTCACAATCATGTGAAGCCGAATATCGCACTTTCCGGCCCGATTATTGACGATAAACTCTTCGCTGGTGCTTCTTTTCAATTCTATAATCATCGCGGTAACGTGTGGAATGATTATACCGGTACATATGTTGATGATCGTAGAAATTACAATGGTCGCTTCAATCTGCTTTTCACTCCTACGGAAGATTGGGAGATCCGTCTTTCTGCAGGCATGACAAAGTACAATGAAGGTACCTTCAGCATGTATTCACCCAATGCCTTCGCCATATATGACAAGATGCCTGGCTATAGCCCCGATATGACGCAGGGATTTCATGACATGAATGGCGGTACCCGTACTCCTCGGCATGTCACATCCAATGATAACGGCTATAATAAAACCATGCTCAACGATCAGTCTTTGAGCATCAAGTACAATATATCGCCTGCATGGACATTTACATCTGTAACCACTAGAAGTGAGGCAGATATACGCTTCCTTGTGGACTACGATTTTGGCCCGAATTTGCTTCCACTTTGGTACGGTTTAGCCTCTGAAGACCGTAACGACAGTGGTATGTATGACTTTGGTCAGGAATTCCGTTTCACCTACGATGAGGACGGAGTTAATGCCATTATTGGTGCGGCCTATTCGCATATCGACCGTCGTCAGCGCTACGATTACTATAACTCCATAGGAGCTACAAATGCGCGTGACATCACCAATACCTATTCGCTTTTCAGCCAGGTGAAGGTACCTTTTGCCGAACGGTGGGCATTCACGATAGGGGGCAGACTGGATTATTATCATACCGGTGCGTGGGCGCATGCCAAAAAGGCAGGTATGGGAATGCAAGCGCCGTATTCCGGGGATGACACTTGGTTTAATGTATCTCCCAAGGTGGCGCTGGAATATTCGCTTACGGAAAACAACATGCTCTATGCCAGCTTCTCCGAAGGTTACAAGGCGGGCGGTTTTGACTCCGCCTACGCTACGCCCGGTCATGAGAAGTATGATGAAGAACATGTGTACTCTTTTGAACTTGGTTCCAAAAATCAGTTTCTCGATAACAGGCTGCGCATGAATTTCGCAGTTTTTGCCAACAAGTACAACGGGATGCAGGTGGAAAAGTTCACCTCTGGCATGAGCGGTTATATTGACAACGCAGGTAACCCCTGGGCTCTTGGTGCGGAAGGTGAGATCTCTTGGATGGTGCTGCCCGGCCTCGAACTTTTTGCGAACGTGGGCTACACGCATTTACGCTTTGACGACATCACCGACGATTTCTATGGCAGCCTGGATAGAAACCATGTGCCTTACGTGCCGGAATGGACCTACAGCGTTGGTGTTTCTTACCGTCATGAGTCCGGTTTCTATACTCGTGTAGACGCAACCGGCGCTACCAAGTCTTACCTCAACATTGATAATAGTGGCTACATTCCCTCCCATACGCTGGTCAATGCCCGTGTTGGGTATGAGTTCGACAACAATGTCGACGTGTACGCCTATGTGAACAATATCTTTGATAAAAACTATGACTATGTCCGCAGCTTCGGTGGTGCCTATTGGGTGGCTACGGAAGGTGTGAACGGCGGTGTAGGTATTTCCTATCGCTTCTAAGTTGGACGATCCGTTTGCTGAAAAGCCGGGACGGTAGGCTTCCGCCCCGGCGTTTCAGCAGGACGGTACAGGACGTCCGGTGTTTTTCATATTTAGTTTCATCCGCTCTTCCGGGCGGGTAGGGAGTTTCCGTTGTGGATATGATTTTCCATGCCATCATGCAGGCCACGCTGGTTTCTAAGCTGGTTCTGGCGCTGCTTCTGTTCATGTCGCTGGTAAGCTGGGCCTATATGCTGGGCAAGTGGCTGTGCCTGCGTAAGGTGCGCACACATGTGCTCCATGGTCTTGATGTCATGGATTCGGATGATCTTTTGGAGTCGCTGGCGGAACTGGAACGCTACGGAAGTTCTCCCTTGTACGGCATTACGCGCAGAGGTGTGCGGGAATTTAATCGAATCAGTCGTACCGGAGATGCCGAGCGCCTGATGAACGATAACGTGAGGCGTGCGCTCCATTTCGGCATAGCGCACGAAATGGCCCTGCTGAGATCTTCTCTTTCCCTTCTGGCGACGACGGCGAGTACGGCGCCGTTTATCGGGCTTTTCGGTACGGTGTGGGGTATCATGTATTCCTTTCAATCCATAGCGGTGATGAAGAGCGTTTCCATTGCAACGGTGGCTCCTGGCATAGCTGAGGCACTCATAGCCACTGCCGTGGGGCTTTTCGTGGCTATTCCCGCAACATGGGGCTTCAACATGTTCCGGGCTGCTCTTTCCGCCATTGAAAACGAGTGCATCACCTTTGCCGGGCAGCTTTTGAACCGTATGCAGCATGAAGCCGGGCATCATACGGGAGGTCTCAGCTTCGGAGAAGGAAAGTAGCATGGCCGGCCCGTCTTCTGATGATTTCGTATCTGATATCAATGTTACGCCTCTTGTCGATGTGATGCTGGTGCTGCTTATTATTTTTATGGTGACAGCACCCATGATGACGGAAGGGCTGGAAGTGGATCTTCCCAAAGTTGAAGTTTCAGAAACTCTTCCTACGGACAACGAGCACGTCATGCTCACAATTAAGGATAACGGCTCTGTTTTTCTTGATGAATATGAGACTTCGGCGGAAGATCTCTCTTCCCTGCTGGACGTTCATGTCGTCGCACAAGGGAGGCGTCTTTTTATCCGCGCCGATCAGCAAGTACCCTATGGTATTTTCATGACCGTCATGGGGAAGCTTCGTAGGGCCGGCATTCATGATGTGGGGTTAGTCACTCTTCCGGCGGAGGGGACGGTGGAAAAGGGCTCTGGGGCGGAGTCTTCCGGCGGGCAGGATGCATGACGATGCGCCGGTGCGTCAGAACCTTCACGATAGTGCTTTCGGCGTGCACACATGCCGTACTTTTCGGCGGCGTGTATGTTTTTTCCCGGATGGAGAATACGATTCTGGAAGACAATCATGTCTATCAGGTTGCACTGGCGGAATTTTCCGTTCCTGCCGCGCCCGAAGCGGAGGCTGTGCCTGTTCCCGTCCCCGAATCTACCCCGCCTCCCCCCTCAGAGCTGGAACCTCTGCCCGAACCGGAGGTGACTCCGGTGCCGAAGAAGCCCGCGCCGGAAATTATCAGTCCGAAAAAGAAAAAGGATCCCGCTCCAATACAGAAAAAGGAAGCTCCACGTCCGGTGACACCACGGTCCGTTCCTTCTTCCTCCTCTGTGTCCCATGGACCAGCAGCCCCCGTTCCTGGACGGATAGGCTCACTTCTGGCTTATGATACAGATCAGGTGGATCAGCGTCCTTCCATTGTGAAACGCTCGCCAGTGGAGTATCCATCCAAGGCTCGCCGTCGTGCGGTAGAGGGAAGAGTGGTCATTCAGCTTGTTGTGGATATGGAAGGTCGTGCTCGCGAGTGTCGTGTTCATTTAGCTGAACCAGCGGGCTGGTTTGAACAGGCGGCTCTTTCAGCGGCGGAAAAAATGCGTTTTATGCCAGGGAAACTTAAAGGGAAAGCGGTCAATACCGTAGTCCTTGTACCGTTTCAGTTCTCTCTGCGCTGAAGGAGAGAGCCTTACTTTTTTGCTGAAGAAAATTCTTATGTTTATGAAAAACGGACGATTCCGTCACGTCGGGGATCGTCCGTTTTTTATAAGACTGTTTTATGAATATTTTTCGACTAG
>NZ_CALUWY010000123.1 GCF_944324615.1 uncultured Mailhella sp. | reverse complement strand
CCCACCTGGATTCTGGACGGCATTCGTTTTCCCGCCTGTGATTTCACGGCCTCACAAGTGCCGCTGGCTCTCGAACTCGCCCATAAGGCCCGCGCCGACGACGCCGATGCCAAAGAACGCATCGTCCAGATGATTACGCGCGGCCTTTTGAATGAGTCCGTTTTATGACGCCCTCTTTCCCTGACCCGTCTTGACGAACGCTTCCCTTCTCACTAATCTTATAAGTAAGATTTATCTTGTAAATAAGATTTCAGGGAGAACTCATGGAACTTGCCAAGGTCACTTCGCGCGGTCAGATCACGCTGCCCCTCGCCATTCGCAGAAAGCTCGACGTGAAGGAAGGGGATAAGGTTGTTTTTTATGAAGAAAACGGGCGCATTGTCGTTGAAAACGCCGCAAAGCTGACAATCGCCCAGGAAAAAAAGCCCGGCGAGTAGGAACAGGCTGTCTTCATTTCGACGCGCCGCCTTTCCTCCGCCCAGCGGCAAGGAAAGGACAGTATGGCCAGACGGCGCAAGCAGACCAGTGATTCCCGTCAGTTGTCGCTGTTCGACATCATGGTCAGCCATATCGAACAGATCAGGGAAGAAAACATTCAGGATGACATAAGGGAAGAAGCCGGAACACGGATACTCCGGGAGCCGACGCACGAACAGCCCCCGTCCGCTACGCCTCCGGTCAGCCCCGCCTCACACGAAGAACTTCCGAAAGAACCGGAACATCCCGGCAAACGGAAGCCGCTGCTTCCGCCCGATGACAGCATCCCCCCGAAAAGGCTCGGCGTGAACGGACGCGGTTTCTCTGTTTATGAAACGTCGGATGGGGGACGCATGTACAGTCCTTCCCTGGACATCGTGCGCTTCATCGACGGCGACAGGGACACGCCGGAAGAGCTGTTCCGGAAAGGAAACGAAGACTACCTGACCGTGCAGGAAGTCGCGGCCTTCAGACAACAACATTCCTCAACTCAGGAGGTTTCCCATGCTGGACAGACAGACAAATCCGCTGGACATCGCCAGAACCGTTCTCAAGCCCGAAACCATTCACGACCTCAAGGTCAGAGGGTTCACCAATTCAGCCTACTTGATTCTCGACCGCTGGGCACTGAACAGCCCCGACGAACTGAAGCGCCTGGAAGCGGAAGGGAATCTGGCCTTGCAGATACGACTGGATCAGCAGCAGGCCATAGAGAAGAGGACGCTGTGCAGCGAATCCGCCCGGCAGGCGAGCCTGCGGGGGATGTCGGACTGGGAGATTTTGGAAAGCTGCGGGGTGGAGATGAACCTGAAAATTACCGGATAAGCCCGGAAGATCAGCTTGGCGTCGGCGGCGCAAAGAAAAAATATGCGGATAACCTCGCCGCCATACGTCTGCTGAAGCAGCTCCAGGCCAACGGTGCGAAACTGGCCACCCCGGAAGAAAAAAGCACGCTGGTGCGTTTTGTCGGATGGGGTGGTCTTCCGCAGGTCTTTGACCCCAAAAACGACAAATGGGCGGCGGAATACCGGGAACTTCAAGGCGTACTCTCCCCCGATGAATACGCGGCCGCCCGGCGCTCCACACAGGACGCTCACTATACCTCGGAAACCGTCATCAGGGGCATCTATCGGGGGCTTTCCAGACTCGGCGTTGAAACGGGAAAGGAACTCCACATTCTCGAACCCTCGGCGGGTATCGGCAACTTTATCGGACTTTGCCCGGAAAGTTTCCAAGCCCGGTTCCTGGCCGTGGAACTGGAACCGACAACAGCGGCCATTGCCGCATACCTGTACCCCAAAGCCCGCCACATCAATAACGGCTTTCAGAACATCCCCCTCAACACGCCGAGTTTCGACCTTGCAGTGGGCAATCCTCCTTTCGGGAATCAGTCTCTCTACGACCCCGAATTTCCCGAACTGAAAAAATTTTCCATCCACAACTATTTTCTCGCCAAGTCCATGCGCCTGCTGCGCGAGGGCGGCATAGCCGCCTTTGTGGTCAGCCGTTACTTCATGGATGCCGTCGATTCCTCCGCCCGCGAACATATCGCGGGATATGCCGACTTCCTGGGCGCGGTGCGCCTGCCTGAAACCGCTTTCCGGCAAAATGCCCTGACGGATGTCACCACCGACATCGTTTTCTTTCAAAAGCACAACGGCGAAAACAAGCGGAGTCTGGAGTGGCTCCACACGTCCAGCATGGAAGTGGACGACCTCAAGCACGGCGGCAGGCGCACCGCCGTGGTCAACAGCTACTTCGCTTCCCGCCCGGAACAGATCATCGGAAGAATGGCGTATTCCGGCGGCATGTTCGAGGACAGCCTGAACTGTGTGTCCGATGCGTCTCAGACAAACCTCGGCGAAGAAATAGCCAGGCGTCTGGACGCGCTGCCTGCCGTGCAGTTCAGCCCCTTACCCTCTGCCGAAGTCCGTGAAGCCGAATCCGTCCTCAATCATGACTTCCTGGCTTCCGACTACTTCCAGTCCCTGAAAATGGGCGCACTCTGCGTTGAACCTCAAAGCAGAAAAATCGTCTTCAAGACTTCCGGGGAGTTCGGCGACGGAGGTTATGAACCCGTCACCGTAAAAAATGAAACCGCCCGACTGCGCCTGTCTTCCATGATTCAGCTCAGGGATACCCTGCGTGAGCTGCTCAATGAGGAAAAAGGCGAAGGAAATGAAAGTCGTATGGCGAACCTGCGCCAGCGACTCAACACGCAGTACGACGCCTTTGTCAAAAAGTACGGGCACCTCAACTCACAAACCAACCGCAGCCTCATGCGGGAAGACCCTGAACACGCCCTGCTGGAATCCCTGGAAGCGGACTACGACAAGGGCATTTCGCCGGATGTGGCCCGCAAGACCGGCAGACAGGCCAGACCCGCTTCCGCCAGAAAAGCTGCCGTATTCCGACAGCGTGTGCTTAAACCGGCGACGCTCGCCCAACAGGCGGAAAGCCCCAAGGATGCCCTTGTCATAGCGCTTCGGGAAAGCGGCAAGGTGGACTTCGCCCGCATGGAGCAGCTTCTCGGACGCTCCACCGATGTCATTCAGCGGGACTTGCAGGAACAGGGCCTTATTTTTCTCAATCCCGCCACGGAACTCTGGGAAATCAGGGATAAGTATCTCACGGGCAATGTCCGGGCAAAACTGCGTCAGGCACGGGATGCCGCAAGCTCCGACCCTCGCTTTCTGCCCAATGTGGAAGCGCTTACGGAGACTCTGCCGCCCGACATAGAAGCCGTGGACATCGGCGTCAAGTTCGGCTCCGCCTGGCTTCCTCCTTCCGTCATATCGGACTTCATCGAACATCTGCATGGCGGAAAAGGCTCTCAGCAGGTGGATTACCTGCCCACGCTCGGTCGATGGAGCGTCCGTGTCTATCTGTACGATGTCGCGCTGAACACCACCGTCTGGGGCATCCCGGAATACCCTGCGGAAAAAATCATTGAAGCCCTTCTGATGAACAAGCCCATCAAGGTGGAAAAGGAAACCGGCCAGCGCGACGAACAGGGCAGACCCATCACGGTTCTGGACCAGGAGCTGACCGCCGCAGCCATGCAGAAGGCCGACGAAATAAAACAGGCCTTCACGGACTGGATATGGACGGATGACGACAGAAGAGCCAGCCTGTCCAGGCTCTACAACGACCGCTTCAACACGAACGTGCCTCCCAGGTATGACGGCTCCCATCTTGAGCTGGTCGGCGCTTCTTCAGAAGTAAAACTTCGGCCTCACCAGAAGGATGCCGTCTGGCGGGCCATTCAGGAAGGCACGGCCCTGTTCGATCACGTCGTCGGCGCGGGAAAGACCATGGCCTGCATAGCGACCATCATGGAATCCAAGCGCATGGGCTTTGTTTCCAAACCGATGGTGGTCGTCCCCAACCACCTTCTCCACCAGTGGCGGGATGAGTTCTACAAGCTCTATCCCAATGCCCATATTCTGGTGGCGGACAAGACCGACTTCACCAAACAGAACCGGGAACGGCTTTTTTCCCGTATTGCGACCGGAGACTGGGACGCCGTTATCGTCGCGCACAGCTCCTTCCGTAAAATCGACATGCCTCACGACATTCAGCGGGAGATTCTGAAGGAGCAGATAGATGCCGTGCTGGAAGCCATTGAGGCCGTGAAGGAGGCGGAAGGAGGCCGGGCCACGGTCAAGCAGCTTGAAAAACAGCGGGAAAACATGGAAGCCCGCTATGAACTTCTGCTCGCGGGCACGGGGAAAAAGGATACCTCCGTTGATTTCGCCGACCTGGGCGTGGACGCGCTCTTTGTGGACGAAAGCCACGAGTTCAAGAACCTTGCCTACCAGACCACCATGAACGTCTCCGGTCTGGGCAATATCACAGGTTCGGCCAAGGCGCTCGACCTCTTCATCAAATGCCGCTACCTGCAACGGAAAAATGAAGGCCGGGGCGTGTACTTTCTGACCGGCACCCCCATATCGAACACCATTGCCGAAGTGTACACGCTCCAGCGCTACATGCAGTATGAGGAATTGCAGGCCAAGGGCATAGACCATTTTGACTCCTGGGCCTCCACCTTCGGCCAGGTCACAAGCGGCTGGGAACTTGACGCCACTGGGGTGAACTACAAGCTCAAAAGCCGCTTCGCCAAATTCCAGAACATCCCGGAACTGCTCGCCATGTACCGGACCTTTGCCGATGTCGTCACCAAAAACGATCTGGATGAACAGGCAAAGCAGGCAGGGCTGCGCCCCCTGACGCCTCCCGTCACTGATGGAAAGCCGTATAACGATGTGGCCGAACGCTCCGGGGAACAGGCGGCCTACATGGAAAAAATCATCAGCCGCATGGAAAACCTTCCTCCCGACCCGCGTCGGGACAATCCGCTCAAAATCACCAACGACGCCCGCAAGGCCGGTCTGGACTATCGCCTGATAGAACCGCACGCGGATGATTTTGCAGGGTCCAAGGTCAACGCCGCCGTTGAACGCATCTATCACATTTGGAGCGACACGGCAGCGGACAGAGGCACGCAGCTTGTCTTCTGCGACCTGTCCACCCCCAAGGGCGGCAGAACTCCGACTTCCGCACCGGCCAACCGTAACGACCTGGAATTGGAAACGCTGCTGGACGTGGACGGCACACTTCTGCCTGAACAGAAGGATGAGGAATCTCACGGAACAACACAGGCGGAAAAGGACGACAGCGGTGAAGACACCTCCGTCGCTTCCGACATGGATGCCGTCATTGCGCTGTCGTCAAAGTTTTCCGTCTATGACGACATACGAAGCAAACTTGTCGCGCGGGGGGTTCCGCCGGAAGAAATCGCCTTCATCCATGAGGCCAACACCGACATCCGCAAGGCCAAACTCTTTTCCGACATGAATGCCGGCCATGTCCGTATCCTGCTCGGCTCCACCAGCAAGATGGGCGCTGGCATGAATGTCCAGAAACGTCTGGTGGCCGCACATCATCTTGATGCCCCCTGGCGGCCTTCCGACCTGGAGCAGCGCAACGGGCGCATTATCCGCCAGGGCAACCTGTTCTATGAGCGCGACCCGGAACACTTCTCCGTGGGCATTTACAACTATGCCACCAAACAGACGTATGACGCCCGGATGTGGCAGACCATAGAGTACAAGGCGGCTGCCATCGAGCAGTTCCGCAAAGGCGATCTGCTCCAGCGCGTTATCGACGACGTGCAGAGCGAGGCCGCCAACGCCGCCGAAATGAAGGCCGCAGCTTCAGGCAATCCGCTGATTCTCATGCAGGTTCAGCTTGCCGCAGACCTTCGCAAGCTGGAAGCCCTGTATTCCCAGCATCAGCGGGGACAGCATCGTCTGCGCGACAGGCTGAAGTGGCTCAACGGAACCGATGAGCGTCTTGCCAAGGCGGAAAGCGCCTACGCCGCCAACATCCGGCACCGGGACAGCCACACCCATATCGTCAAGGAAAAAGACAAGGAAAAAATCCGCATAGAACTCTTTGCGGGAGACAAGATGCTGACGGACAGAGACGGCGAAAAAATAAAGGATATTCTGCTCGGCTGCGTGAAGGAGATCACGCGCAATGCCGGAGCCAGGGTACTGTTCGGCTCCTATCGGGGCTTCGCCATGCACCTTGAACGCTATGCCCAGTCCTTCGGCGGCAAGGAGGGGTTCAGAATCGTTGTGACAGGTACGGATGGACAGGAGTTCAAGCCGGACAATCTCGTCTATCTCTTTGACGACAAACTCAGTCTTTCCGGTCTGTTCCAGCGCATGGACAACTTCCTGGCCAAAGGTTTCGATGAAGCCATGGAAAAATTCCGGGAAACCTGCCGTCATGAAAAGGCGGAACTGGAAACAACCAGAGAAGCGCTCGGCAGGGAGTTTCCCCAGAAGGAGGAACTGACCCTGGCGCGGGAAAATCATAGCGCCATCATCCGGGAGTTGCAGCGTATGCAGGATGACGCGAGCTATGTTTCCCACTGGACACCAAAGACTTCCGACGCCGGGGCCGACACGACTCCGGCAGAAGAGACCAGGCAGGAAACTCCCGACGCCCCCTTCTCCATGGCAGACGCGGCACCGAAAGACCACCGTGTCTGTACGCTTACCTTTGGTGAGCAGGGGGACCAGACGGAGTACGCCGTCACGCACAGTCCGGTCGGGTATCTTCTGAACCGTTCCCATGTGCGTGAAACTACGAGGTGGCCCATCCATTGCCTGTATGACGACAATCTCTGGCACTCCCTTGTGAAAGGCCCGCCCGGTGTCCGCTTCAAGCAGTTTGAGAGCAGAGAAGACGCCCTGAATTTCGCACGCCAGGATGCCGCACTGCTCGGTTTTGCCGATGCCATGACGCATCCTGAGAAGGATCTCTCCGCAGCTTCGGCAACGGAGGGCGACTTCTATCGCCAAGCCATGGAAAAAGCCGGATTCCGGCCTTCCGGCATGGATTTTTACGGCAAACAGGAACACGAGCTGAAGGTTGAAACGGGTGACGGCGGAATATTTGAGCTGAGAATATTCCAGACGGAAGAGGGCAAAGTCGGCCTGCGTGTTCAGTATGAAAAAGACCACATCATCAACGGTGCGCGAACCGTCCATGCCTCTTTTGATACGCTCAAGGAAACTCTGGACTATGCCAGCATCTATAAGAACATGGCGGAAACGCAAAACATCACTGCGCCTCCTGTGCAGGAGACTTTCTCCATGCGAATGAGATAAAGCATCAGCATGACAGAAGCGCCTTTTGAATTGATAG
>NZ_CALUWY010000122.1 GCF_944324615.1 uncultured Mailhella sp. | reverse complement strand
ATTTCACTCAAACTATTGTGTTTATGGGAATTGATCAGGAAGTAGAAAATGAAAAGCCCACTGGTAGATTTGTAGTTTCTGCAAAGATTATTACATATTCCACTATTGAGGATGCAGAATTTATTGTTACTGATAGTAAGTTTGCAAATGTTTTAAGAAAGAATGTTAAGCCTTACAACGCACTTACCGTATGGGGAAAGATGGATGCTACTACTCAAATTGAAACAGTTGAAAGTGATGATGTTTGGGGCGAATCTAATGCTATGACAAAAGTAAGCGCACCAACAAAGAGAGAGTATATTATTACTGGTGCTGATCCTAATAGTGTGGATGCAACCATTTATACTAAAGATCTTATTGATGAGGCATTGGTTAAGATTATGAATGTTAAGAATGCTACTCAGGACTTTGGTGAAAGTGATAATGATGGTTGGGGAACTGCCAATTCTTTAAATTCTGGAAGTGACGATGATGATATGCCTTGGTAGGGAAGGCTATCTGGGATTATGTACCAATGAATTATTATAAAAATTTAGCAAATGTTATGAGCAAAATAAGAAAGGACTTAAAATAAATGGCAAAAGGTAGAATTGCAAAACAAGCAAAAACTAAGTTAAATATGATTATTTATGGGGCTTCTTTTAGTGGAAAGACGACCTTAGCATCTCAGTTAGCTTATTATAAAAGAGAAGATGGATCTCCATTTAGAGTATTATATATTGATGCTGAAACAGGTGGTTTAGATAGTTACCTGGATTTAATGGAAGCAAATGGAGTAAACCTTGGTAATATTTATATTCTTTATACACAGTCTTTGACAGAAGTAAGACAGTATATTGCAAAAGTAAAAAATAATGAAGATCTATATGAACTTGATGAAGATGGAAATGAAACTGATGAAATTGTTAAAGACGCCGAAGGGCTTCCATTTAGAGCAGATGCCATTGTAATTGATGGTGCTACAATTCTTAATTTAACTACTCAGTCTGGACTTGTTGAATTTAGTAAGAAGAGAAATAAAGTTAAAGCTGATAAGGATGGTCTTATTGGTGACGCAAGATTGGTAAAAATTGAAGGTGCTGGTCTTGAAATTAAGGACTGGAATACAATTAAGTTTAAAGGACAAGACCTTATTCTTGATTTAATGTCATCTGGCGTACACTGTATTACTACTTGCAGAGAAACAGATGAAAAAGAAAGTATTAGAACAGAAGATGGACAAATTGCATCTGTTAGCACTGGTAGAAAAATTCCTGATGGATTTAAAGGATTGGAATATAATACTAATACAGTATTAAGAACATTTATTGATCCAGAGACTAATCAAATCTGTGCGCAAGTTATTAAAGATAGAACTGGTGTACATTCTGTTGGAGAAATTATTGAAGATCCATCTTTACTTGATTGGCAAGTTGTACTTGATAGAAATAAAGGTAAAGAAAATTTCATATTAAAGAATGACCTTACTAAGGCAGTAGAAGTTGAACAAGAATTATATGCAAAAGAAGTTCTTGGAAGAGTTGGTGTTCCGGCAGAAGAAATTGAAACTAGTGAAAATAATAATGTTAGTACAGTAACGCCAGATTCACTTCGGGCTGAAATTAATGCTACTATTAAAGCTATGACACCAGTTCAGAAAACAGAAATGAAGAAAAAATTAACTGAAGCTGGACTTCCAACAGCATTTAAAGCAGTGACGGATATTGAAGTATTAAAAACCGTTTTATCTATTGTGAAACAATAATTATTTATCTATCAAATTTAAATTACAATAGGGGATATTTCCTCTATTGTAATTGATTATAAAGGAACAATATGGGGAAAAAACGTGACTTTAATGAAAGAACGTGTTCTGAATGTAAGAAAAAAATTGATTTTCAAAGAGGTTCATATGATAATGTAATATTTTTTGATGGTAAATATTATCACAAAGATTGTTTTATTTCAATGTGTGAAAGAAAATCATCTAAAAAAAATACATTGCCAAAATGGAAATATGCATTAAATAATTTGAATAACATTTCATTGGATACAAAAACAATGTTAGATGATTGTTATTATAGAGATGATATATGTAATTTTATATTGGAATTTTATGATTTGACTGTTATAACATCAAGAATATTTACAAAATTAGATGCTATTTATTCTGGTACATTTAAAGGATTATCAACAGGAATTCCTCCACATGATTTGTATGATATGTGGGTTAGAAAGAAAAATTATTTACTTAAAACAAAAGAAATTAATATTTCAAAAGGTAAAATTCTTTCACCAGAGCAACAAGTTATTTATGATTTATCAATATTGATAAATAAATATGACAGTTATCTTAAATGGAAAGAGCAGCAAAATATTCTTGCACGAACAAAAGAAACGGAATCAAAAATAATAGCAGATATAACCTTACATTCATCAATTTCAAATACAAATTTAAATAAAAATAATATTAAAAATGATGAAGATGATATAGATGCATTACTAGATGAATTATTTGACTAATATTTAATTAATAGGTGATGTTAATGGAAACACAAACCGAACTTAAACGACCAACTAATATTCAAAATGAAATGTGTTTTGTTGGTTCTTTATATAAACAACCAGATTTGTATGTTTCATATGGAAACTTTATGAGAAGTCAATATGATTTTTCAGATGAATGCACAAAATTTTTTTATGATATGTTTGAGTTAATGTATACTACATTTTCACAAACATTTGATGAAACGCAAATTAATATCTTTATGAGCCAGGATAAAGATAGATTAAAAACATATAAATCGTACAAAGGATATAAAACCATTTCTCAATGGGAAGAGCTTGCTAATGTAGAAAATTTTAAGAATTATTACAATATTGTAAAAAAATATTCATTAGTAAGGGAATATGAACGCAATGGATATCCAGTACAAAGAATATTAAACCATCCTAAATTTGATAGCTGGCTACCACAAGATATTTATAAAATCATTCGTTCAAAAGCAGATAAGATTAATACTGTAATTAGTGCAAGTGAAGAAAGTGTAATTTTGAATAGTGGTGTTGAAAAACAAGTACAAGGATTTTTAATTAAACCAGATATGGGCTTGACTTTGCCGTGGAAAATTTTAAGTGAATTATTTCGTGGACTTAGATTAGGTAAGGTTATATTTAATGGTTTTACATCTAATAGTGGTAAATCAAGAAATTTAATGTTGCTTATTTGTTATGTAGTATTTGTACATAATGAAAAGTTTTTACTTCTTAGCAACGAGATGGATGAAGCTGATTTAAGAAATTGTTTGATTACAACAGTATTAAATAACCCTTCATTTAAAAAATTACATGGTATAGAACGATATAAACCAGAACGGGAAATTGTTTTAGGTATTTATCATGATGATAACGGCCAGGTTATTAAAAGACAAGAAGATGAATTTGGTGAATTCATTGAATCAGAAGAAGATTATATTAAACGTGTAGAGGCTTCTTCACAAGAATATAGAGATGTAATGAAAGTAGCCCAATGGGTTGATGAAAAACGTAATGGTAAATTGTTTTTTAAGGATGTTGGTAATGATTATTCTGATGAAACATTAGAATTTGAATTTAGAAAACATAAAATGGTATATGGTGTAAATTATTGTGGTTATGATACTTTAAAAGGATATAGAACTGATGATTGGTCTACAATTAAACAAACTGCCACAAAGCTAAAAGAATTAATGAAAGAAATTCAAATGTTTTGTTGGTCAGTTTTCCAGTTGACAGATGATACCGTATTTACAAATTTATTTGAATTAAGCAGCAATAACATTGCAAACGCAAAACAGATTAAACATGTGGCTGACGCATTAATGATTGGTAAACAGATTGATAAAGAAGAATATCACAAATATC
>NZ_CALUWY010000121.1 GCF_944324615.1 uncultured Mailhella sp. | reverse complement strand
GTTCCTTCATGGCATCCTCCCTATGCCGACAATAAGAACTTTTTACCCTTTTGGCAATTAATGAGTCCTGAGCCTAAGGCGTCTGCTTTGCAAGGCGGCGTTTTTTCTCCGGGCGGTGGAACAGCTCCCGATCGGTGGGTACGTCTATGCCCGGCGCCGTACGAAACGGCCCGAGAAAACATAAGGCCCGGTTCTTGCCGGGCCTTTGTTGCATGCAGGCTGTATGAAGGATCACCAGAGCCCTTCGTGGATGCACAGATTTTTGACAAAGGGGTTCTCGTTCCCCTGTATCCGTTCGATTCTTTTTGCCCGGGTGCACTCCCATTCGTCCACGGGATCTTGTTTGCTCCATGCCTCAAAAAGCTGCTTCTGCTGGCGGCTGAGTCGGTATGACTCATACGCGTTATCCATGTACAGGGCAGCACGGGCGAGTTCCCCTTTGGAGTTCTGAGGCGGTTCAAACCTGTTGCCGCTCACCTTGGCCGGGCACGTTCCAAAAGCGGGCGGTACGCCGGGAAGTTCGCTGTACTGCTTGTTGCCCCGAACAGCGTTCACTGACCCGACGGCAGGAAAAAGATTGTACATGTCGGCTTCCATGAGGCGGAAATCCCGACTTGCCTTGCGAGCGCAGTTCCGCCCCTTGAAATGTTTACCCCTGCGGTCAACGCAAACGGGAGCGCCTTCCCGCCATTCGACAAAAGCGCGGCCGAAGTTTTCCGCGGGAACAGCGTGTTCCCACTCAACCTTGTAGGCGCGTTTCTGGTGCTTTGCTGTCG
The DNA here is from genome assembly GCF_944324615.1 of uncultured Mailhella sp. Classification (GTDB taxonomy): domain Bacteria; phylum Desulfobacterota; class Desulfovibrionia; order Desulfovibrionales; family Desulfovibrionaceae; genus Mailhella. The sequence continues at coordinate 2,038 of NZ_CALUWY010000121.1, read as the reverse complement.
TGAAACCTTCAGGTATGCAGATCCGCTTCTCGTTATCAAAGGTATAACCGCAATATACCGTCACACGGTGGTCATAATATACTTTATTTTCCAGAAGTTTTTTTGCCTTATTGAAGGAGTCGTTTGTAGTATTGCCGCCAGCATAGGCAGTCACTGATATGCCGACACTGAGAATGAGTCCGATAATAGAAGTGAAGGTCCTTTTCATAAAAATTATCCTGAATGTTTTTCAGTTTCTGAAGGAACGTACTTTTACTTGCCGGAGCTTTTGGCTGAAGCGGCGGCAGAGCCTTCGGTGGAATCGCCGGGAATGAGGCTGGCGGAAACATTGTTATAATACCGGCGGATTTCACGCGGCTTTTTCCAAGTTTCCAGCTTTTCGGTCGGCTGCTGTTTTTCGTGCCGGAGTCCGTTGAACTGCGCGGGCGCAGGATTTGCGACGGCAAATATCCCCCCTTCACCAAAGTACAACCGGTCCCGGAAAACATCGGGGGACGGTGCGGGAATACTGGGCAGGGTGCCGGAGGCTGTTTCGGGGCTGCTCGTTGAGGCAGGCGTTAAACCTTGACGAGCCTTTCCCCGGCTTCCCGGCAGGAGTTTTTACCGGGCAGCTTTTGTTTTTTCGGAATCTTACCCTTTGAAATGACTGCATAAGTCATTTTTTTCATGGTTATCAAAAAAATACGGCTTCCGGAACGTCATGTCCCGGCTTTATTCTCCAGAAAAGGAGAAATAAACCTGGCAACACAAACCGAAAAGACAAAACTTAACTATAGGAAAAGCAGGTAGAGGTCAAAGAGGGGAGAACACTGCGTGATCTTTGGAAAGCCGCGGGGAACACCTTCAGAATGTGGCCATCAGTGTGCTGTTTGCCGTGCGCGATGCTGTGGGGGCGGCCGGCTATGCTCAGAGAAAGGAATGCCTTTCTCCGGCCGAAAGGGAGGAACCTTATGCCCCGTCCACGAACATGATGCCTGCCAGCGTAGGCATGTGACGGACGGTTCCGGGGCGAGTCCGGCGGCCGTGCGGCTGCGGAGGAACTCCGTGAGCAGCTCCGGGGTAATGGAACTGAGCCTGAGAGTACCGAAGGCCGGGAAAAGATGCTGCCGGGCATGACTCTGCGCCGTACTTCGTATGGCCTTGGAGAGCGGGTGCTGCGTCATGTACCCGTTCCGGGCATCCGCAAAGAGTGGTGCCGTGCGGGGCAGAGCGGGGTTCAGCTGCGCCAGGGCGGTTCTTCTTTTTTCAAGCCAGACGGGCGTTCCTGCCCTCGCTGCGCCAGCCGCATGGTACCCGGCGACTTACGCCGGAGACCTTGATACGGCAGGTGAACACGATGTCCGGCTTGCCGTCGTGCTGCGCCTGATGCTTTCTCTGGTGTATATTCCCGTGAAAGCGAGGTGCCTGTCCTGATGGCCATAACGCTGTTTCCTGCCGTGTTACGCGGCCCTGTTTTGTCTCCCCATTTATATCTCCCCGGACGCGGAAAAAATCTCCCGAAACGTCTCCCCAGAGGCGCATACAGCCGTAAGAAGACGAAGAGACTTCTGTATAAAATAACAGGGAAAATAAGAGCTTGCCATGAGGATCAGAAAAGGGGAACACTGAACCCTTCAAGTTTCACTAGGTCGGAACTTGTCCCCGTTGTCTGCGACATTATCCTGATATCATTCCCTGTTTTTTCGTTCGTACCGTCAAAAATATCTCCCCGATATCTCCCCGAGAGATACTTCGTTCTGGCCGGTTCGCATCTCCCCGCGGGGGGAGATGCCGGCTGCTTCATCCCCCTCATGCTCCCCGAAGAAAAGGCTTCCGGCCAGAGTGTCATGGCCGGTTCGGCGGATTCCTGGGTCCTTTCCGGCTCCGGGCTTATGCGGGGGCTTGCCGAGCGCGAAGAGTGCCGGAAATTTTTTGAAAATAAATCCGAAATTTGGAAAGCCAGCGGCAGGTCTTCGGCCGTGGGCATGGAGGTGGCCGCATGAGTGACCACCGAAACGACATGCCGAAGACGCCCCAGGAACCGCAGTCTCCGAAGGAG
>NZ_CALUWY010000120.1 GCF_944324615.1 uncultured Mailhella sp. | reverse complement strand
TCTGGGCCGAACGGTCGAGCGATGAGAACCACTTGCCGCCGCACTTTTCCAGGGATTCAAACTTCATAAGGCACCTCTGTTGTTTTCTGATAGACCTTTCGCAGAATGCAAAAAAGGCCGGGAGCTCAGAACTGCAACAGAACAGCCAGGCCTATTCCCCCGAAGGGTATTCTATTAGCCTACTCCCGGCCTTAAATAGCCGACAAGATGCCGCTGCTTGTCCGGCGCAGGGCATGAAAATAGCCACGCTTTCGGGGTGGTGACTCGACCGTCTGTTGAGGAGTTTCTGAGGCTCCGTGAGGTCAGTGAATTAAATTTTCAAGGGAATGTCAAGAGGAAGCCTACCGTAAAATATCCATGAATGTCCTTATGAACGCTTCCGCCTGGGGCGCAACAATGGCGTTACCATAACCGCGCAGTCGTCCCACTCTGGAGGTAGTCCCATGAGCCAGCGGGCAAGAGCCGGGTTCAACTGGCCGCCACGTTCCATCCCGGCACAGAAGCCAGTCAGCATTTCTCCAGAAAACGTCAGTCGGCATGGTTCCGTCATTGCGGCCTGCCGTGGAAGCTGATCCGTCCTGTTTCTGCCGTCCGGACCTTCCGTGGACATGCCCGACGAGTCCTTCCAGTCCCGTGCGGACGGTGTTACCCAGCCCGTCAGAAAAACCATGTCCTCCAGTCGACTTTTGCGATCGAACGCCCGTGCAGGATTGCCGGTGGAATGCCCCGTTTCCACAGAACGAGGGGTTGCCCAGCCGGCCAACGATGCGCACGTTTGAAGATTCATTCCGCCTTCCCTCCCTGTTCTCCCCGCCACTGTACCGCAATTCATGGTCGGCGTAGGCCACCCAGTAGAGCCGTTGTCTGATATGCGGCGCACCGAAGCCCGCAGCGCAGGTATCAACCGCCCCGCAGGCGTAGCCCGCACCTTCCAAGTCAGATGATACAAGGTCGAACCATGCAAGACCGTCACGGCTTGCAACCTGCTCGCCAAAGATTGTGACAGGCCGGCACTGGCTGATGAGGTGGAAAAACGCTGGCCACAGGTGCCGCTCGTCAGAAGTCCCCTTTCTTTTGCCTGCCGCGCTGAAAGGCTGGCAGGGACAGGAACCTGTCCAGACGGGACGGTCATCCGGCCATCCGGCGCAACGGAGGGCATAGGACCAGACTCCGATTCCGGCGAAAAAATGACATTGCCTGAATCCGGCAAGGTCGGAAGGCACGACATCTTCAATACTCCTTGTGTCAACTTCTCCCGGTGCAATATGCCCGGCTTTTATCAGTTCCCGGAGCCATGCGGCGGCGAACGGGTCAATCTCATTATAGTAGGCACTCATAAAATTACCCGATCATATCATCAGAGGCTCTGTTCACCGCGCCCAAACGTATGTTCAGTTCCAGGTTCTCCTTTTCCAGTTCGGCAATCTCCTCCCTGAGCGCGTCTATCGTCACTTGCGCCACGGCCAGTATTTCCCCGCCCTCCTCCCGGTTCCGGCGAATCTGTGCCGCGAGGCGTGCGTTGGCCAGAATCAGACGCTCCACTTCCGCGCTTGTCACGTGTCCCTTCCGTCTCATTTTCCCGCCCTCCGGTTCCAGTCTCTGGCCGCCCGCACCACGGCCGCCTTTCTTCCCTCTTCTCCGGTCCGCGCCCATTCCGGGGAACGATGCGCTCCGCACAGTCTGCACACGGCATAGACGTACAGACCACCGGCGGAGATATCCGTATCCATTCTGATTTCCGCTTCCCCTCCGCAGAAGGGGCAACACTTCAAAGAGTCCTTGAACATTTCACTCATAAGCTCACCCCCAGCACGCGGCCGCAGGACTCCGCGTAGATGTTCACCACGGCCTGAGCCATGGGCACGTCGTTGGGAAACCAGTGATCCGCAAACGTGGAAAACACGCCGTCCAACATGAGCACGGGGCGGCGTGTTTCGTGCGTCGCCTGCACCAGCGCGGAAAGCATAAAGCTCAGCACCCTGGTGCAGGTGACGAGTTCATGAAGTTCCCCGGAGGCGCCGGAAACATGGCGGCGCAGGCATTCATTCATGGCCGCCACCTTCTCGTTCACGCTGCGGAACTGCCCGACATTCAGGCAATAACGGCCATGATAGCCCAGAAGCTCGAAACACTCCGCCATGCGGCGGTACACGCGGGCAAGCTGCCTCTTCGCCCACGCCGCTTCACAGGCACGCATATCCAGCGCGGGCACGGCATCGCCCTCCCGTTCTCCCCCGCCGCTGATACCCATCATCCACTGGTCGTAGATGGTCATGATGATGAGCAGAAGATGAAGCAGCCTGTCCCTTTTTTCCGCCTCGGCCCTGCGGTCACTTCTTTTTGCCATGCTTTCTGTCCTTGATCTTTTCCCGCAGCCACACATTGATAAGCTCACTGTCCGATATCCATTCACCTTCAATCTTCACCGCGGGAAGTTCATGCAAACGTATGAGCTTGCGCACCGTGCGGTCGCTGCGCTTCATGTACGCGCATATCTCCTTCATCCCCACAAGCTGCATCACGCCCCCTTCCGCTCGGCAAAGACGGGTTCTTCCTCTTCCACG
>NZ_CALUWY010000119.1 GCF_944324615.1 uncultured Mailhella sp. | reverse complement strand
TAGGAATGAATGGTGGTCATGAGGCCGTGCAGGATGCCGAATTCATTGTGCAGCACCTTGACGGCGGGGGCGAGGCAGTTGGTGGTGCAGGAGGCTGCGGAAATGACGTCGTGCCTTGCCGGATCGTAAATATCCTGGTTCACGCCCATGACGATGGTGGCGTCGGCATCATTGCAGGGGGCGGAAATAATGACCTTCTTTGCGCCGCAGGCCAGGTGCATGGCCAGAAGCTCGCGCTTTCTCAAGGTGCCGGAGGTGTCCACCACGATATCCACACCGTAGTCGGCCCACTTCCATTCCCCCTTGTCGCAGCGGGTGATGGCGATGTCGCGGCCGTCGATCTTCAGGCCGTTTTCCGTGACTTCCACCTTGCCGGGAAAGCGCCCGTGAACGGAATCATACTTGAGCAGGTAGCCCATTTCCTCATTGGTGGCGCGATGACCGTTGATGACCACCACCTCGCACTGAGGGAAGAGATGCATGACACGAAGCAGATATCTGCCGATACGCCCGAACCCGTTGATGCCTATTCTGATCATGACGGAACCCTTTGTTTGACGGCCATGCGGCGATCCACCGCCTCTCCTGACGGTCAGGGGGCGTCGCGCCGATGGAGGCACCATACAAAAGCCCCGTGTCGGGAGAGCGGCAGCTTCATGGCAGTTGCGTGACAAGGGTCCGGCGGGCGTTAAATACAAAACCGGCCCGGGACGGAAAGGAAAATCCCGGGTCGGTTCCATCCGGCATCCTGCGGGTCTGGAGCCGGCGCTGCCGCATATCCTGTTGCCACAGAAGGATATGCTGGCCCATTCTGTTCTCTGAGGTTTGGCTGTTCCCTCTTGAAAAAAGAACATACCGGCCGTTGGTGTCCACATGAGGTCAGTTTTGTGTCAGTTTTGTGTCAGCCTTCTCTTTTTCATAAAAGTGTGGCATTGTGCACATAAGATACAGGCTCCGAACTTTTCCGTTTCACCGGTTGAGGAAGACATGAGCGAAAGCCTCATTCTCGTCGTTGATGACGAACAGGATATACGCGATTTACTGGTATTCAATCTCAAGCGTGAAGGATACGCCACGCTGGAGGCCGCAGACGGCAATACCGCCCTGGACCTTGCCCGCGCCCACAAACCGGCGCTCATTCTGCTGGATGTCATGCTTCCGGGCATGGACGGTCTGGCCGTGTGCCGGGAACTCGGCAAGGACAGAAGCACGGAACACATTCCCATCATCATGCTCACCGCGCGCGGAGACGATGTGGACCGCATCGTGGGCTTTGAACTCGGGGCGGACGACTATGTGGTCAAACCCTTCAACACCCGCGAACTTCTTCTGCGCATCAAGGCCATGCTGCGCCGCCGCGCCGTACAGAAGGACGACGACCCCATGCTCCGCTGTCACGGCGTATGCCTCGATCCGCAGGCCCACAAGGTCACGGTGAACGACAAGCCCGTGGAACTTACGGCCATACAGTTCTGCCTGCTGGAAGATCTCATGAAGAATCCCGGCTGCGTCCGTTCCCGCGAGGAACTGCTCGGTTCCGTATGGGATTACCAGTTCGACGGCTACGACCGCACCGTGGACACGCACATCAAGCGCCTGCGCGCCCGCCTCGGTGAAGCGGCGGACATCATTGAAACCGTGCGCGGCATAGGCTACCGCTGCAAAGGCTGATCCATGAAGGCTCCCTCCATTGTCGCAAACAGGGAATCCTGCTGCACCGACCTGACGGCCGATCCCGGGAAAGAAACGCCGGAAACTCCGGTTCAGGAACAGTCTCTTCCTCTGGACAGCATTCTCGACAGTCTGGACGAAGGCGTCATCATTCTCGACAGGCAGGGCACGGTGCTCAAGGCAAACCCCTCCTTCTGCCGCCTGTTCACCACAAGCGCCGTGGGCATGCCCGCCGCCACCGTGGTACCCGGCTCCACCTTCCGGGAAATGCTCGACGCCTTTCTGCACGACTTTCTGCCCGAACACCACTCCTCGCCGGCCTTTCGCATCAGCATGGAAAACGATGTCATTCTCAGCGTGCGCATCACCCCGCTCAAGAACAACGACATCCACTTCGCCAGCCCGTCGGCCCCCTATGCCGTGGTGGTCTTCCACAACATCAGCGACCTTGTGCGCCTGAACCGACGTCGCCGGGAATTCATGGGCGAAGTGGCCCATGAACTCCGCACGCCCCTCACCACCATCATCGGCTTTGCCGAAACCATACTCGACCTGCCCCCCCACCATACCGAGGACAGGCAGAAGTTCACCGGCACCATACTGCGCAACGCAAGACACATGGCCCTGCTGGTGGAGGACATGCTGCACCTCTCCCGGCTGGAAAGCGGCACCGTGCCCCTCAAGCCCACCTGCGTGCGGGCCGCCTTCGTGCTGGAAGACGCGCTGGATACCTGTGCCCGCCACATGGAAGCCAAGGAACTCACCGCCGACATCCACATCGACAGAAGCATGAACATCCGGGCCGATGCCCACTACATCACCCAGGTGTTCCGCAATCTTCTGGAAAATGCCTGCCGTTACGCGCCGAGGGGCAGCGTCATCACCATCACGGGCGAACCTTCCCCCTTTGAATCCATGGCCGTGTTCACCGTGTCCGATCAGGGGCCGGGTATCCCGGAATCCGACTGCGAACGGATTTTCGAGCGCTTCTACAGGGTGGAAAAGGAAAGGGTATCCCCTTCCTCCACAGGTCTCGGCCTTGCCATCTGCAAGCATATCGTGGAACGGCACGGCGGCATGATCCGCGCGGAAAAAGGCCCGGGGGGCATGTTCCTCTTCACCATACCCCTGGCGCAGTAGAAATAACGCGCCGCTGCTCCCGCTTCTGTGCGGAAATGCCCCTTTCCGGTGTTGACAAGCCCCCCGAAAATCCATAAAAAGAATGTCCGAAGCGCCAGCTTAGCTCAGTTGGTAGAGCAACTGATTCGTAATCAGTAGGTCTGGAGTTCAAGTCTCCAAGCTGGCTCCAGTGAAATCAAGCCCTT
>NZ_CALUWY010000118.1 GCF_944324615.1 uncultured Mailhella sp. | reverse complement strand
CGGGGCTTGTACGACTCGGGCCTTGCTTACGCCGCGAGTGAATCGCGGCTGCGCGGCCCTCGCGGCCCGGCCGCCTGAAAGCTGGCCGGGGGCCCCCGAGCGTTGATACATGGCCCACCTTCGCAAACTGAGGGGGTTCGGGGGGAATCATTCCCCCCGGCGGGGTGCGGGGCGGGCCCCGCGTGCCTTTCCTGCCTTTTCTGTCTTCCGAGGGGCAGGGATGCGGGGTGTTCATGACAGCTGAACACCCGGGCAAATTTTATTGATTGACGAAAGGGGGATAATTCCCTGTGATACAAAAAGAACAAGGGGAGGCCCGGAGGGGTGTTTCCCGCAGAAGAAAAGGAGAACGTATGCTCAAACACATGACGGGACTGGCCGCGGCGCTGATCGGGCTTTCGCTCTGTGTATGCACCACGGCGGAGGCGAAGGGATTCAGGCATCTTTCGTTCAACGGGGGCTATGCCATTTCGCATCCTTCGGTGGAGTATGTATGGAAGGGCTTCATGGACGAAGCGGAAAAGAAGTTCCCGGGCAAGAACGGGCTGAGCTTCGACTATTTTGCGACGAACGAGCTTTTCCCTGAAACGGAAGGGATCATGGCTGTTGCCGACGGCCGTGTGGACTTCGGGCGCGTACGGCCTTCTCTTTTTCCGGGCAAGATGAATCTGCTTTCGGTGGTGGACGTTCCGGGACTTTTTTCCAACGCCATCACGGGCAGCGTGGTTATGCAGGAGCTGATTGAAGCGTTCCCCGAAGTGCAGAAGGAACTGCCCCCGAATTCCCAGTGCTTCACGTCGTGGGTATCGGCCACCTATCAGGTGCACACCATCAAGCCGGTGAAGAGCCTTGCGGAGCTGAAGGGTCACAAGCTTGTGGTATGGGACGCGGTCACCATTGAAATCGCCAAGGCGCTGGGAGCGAACCCCATTCGTCTGCCCTCTCCGGACACCTATCTTGCGCTTTCCAAGGGCATGGCCGACGGCGTGCTCTGCCCCATGGCTCCGGTGCGTTCCTTCAAGATTTCGGAAGCCACGAAGTACCACCTTATGCTGAACACGGGTGTGACGGGCTTCAACATCAGCATTCACAAGCCCCTGTGGGATGAAATGCCTGCGGACATGCAGACCTGGCTTCGGGAAAAGGGCGGCGTGAACATGGCGCTTGCGCTGGGCAAGAGCCTGGAAGACGGCGCGCGGGAAGACGCGGAATGGATGCGTCAGCAGGGGCATGAATTCTATGAACTTTCCGATGCCGACCATGCGGCGCTCATGAAGGCGCTCTCGCCCTTCCTCGATCACTGGAAGAACGAGGTATGCAAGGACGAATCGCCGGAACTCGTGGAAAAGGTGCTCAACTTCGTGCAGGAACGCAACAAGTTCCACATGGAAGAACTGCGCGCCGGCAAGTACGGCAAGTACGACCTGTAATTTCAACCCGGAGGGCGGGCATCCGCCCCCTTTTTTTCGCCATGCTTCCCCGCTACAGAACGATTCTTTTTGCTACGCTGTGCACCGCGTACATGCTGGTGTTCATTCAGAACGCGGCCATTACGGTACTTGCCCCCGACGTGATGGAAGAGCTTGCCCTTTCGCCGGAAGCCATGGGCAGGCTGAGTTCCGTGTACCTGTGCGCCTATGCGCTCATGCAGTTTTTTTCCGGGCTGATATCCTCGCGCCTGGGGCCGCGCCTGCTCATGGGGCTGCAGTTTGCGCTTGCGGCGGCGGGCGGGCTGCTTTTCGCCACCTCCACAGGGCTTCTTTCCGCCCTGCCGGGCAGAGCGCTCAACGGGGTGGGCATGGCCGGGGTCATGGTATCGTCGTTTGTGCTGTTCGGCCGCTGGTTTGCGCCCTCGATGTTTTCGCGGCTGTGCACGGCCTTTTTTGTTGCCGGGGGGCTGGGCGGCTTTCTGGCCACCACGCCGCTTGCGCTGCTCACGCAGGCCTGCGGCTGGCGTTTTGCCTGTGCCGCGCTTGCCTGCGCCGCGGCCGTGCTTTCTGCGGCCATTTTTCTTGTGGTACGCAACTTTCCGCCGGAAGCGGAGGGGCAGAAAAACGCCGCGGCCGGCAATCTGCGGGAAGATTTGCGGGCCCTTGCGGCAAACAGAACGCTGTGGCGGCTTGTGCTGCTGTTTCTTGCCCTGGCCAGTGCCTATTTCGTGTTCCACGGCCTGTGGGGCGGGATGTACCTGCAAAAGGCGCACGGGCTTTCCCCGGCGCAGGCGGGCAACATTCTGGCCATGGGCGCGGTGGGACACATTGCAGGGGCGCCCTTTGTCACCTGGCTGAGTGAAGGGGTGCTCCATTCCCACCGCAGAACGCTTTTTCTGGCAGGCATGCTCGGCGCGTGCTCGTTCGGAGCGCTCATACTCTTCGGCGCATCCATGCCCTTGTGGGGGCTGTACGCCGTTTCCCTGGGCATAGGCGTTGCTGCCAACGGGCCCAACCCCATAGCCTATGCCACGGCCCGCGCGCTGGTGGGCACGGAAGGCATGGGCGCAACCAGCGGCATCATGGCATCGGGGCTGTTCATGACCGGCGCGCTGCTCCAGAACCTTTCCGGCTTCATTCTGGAACATATGCAGCACGTTTCCGCACACGAAGCCTTTGCCGCGGCCTTTCTGCCCATGGCGGTGCTCGGCCTTGCGGCCGCCCTGCTCAGCCTGGGCCTGCCGGAAACCTGCACCAGGAAGAACGAGGAACAAAAGAAGGCCTGATATTTGACCTTGCCAGCGCCTGTGTGACGCGAAGGCCCGACCTTGACTTTCCATCGCCTGTGTGACGCGAAGGCCCGACCTTGACTTTCCATCGCCTGTGTGACGCGAAGGCCCGTCTGCGCAGGACACACTGTACAGGGAACGGGGCTTGTACGACTCGGGCCTTGCTTACGCCGCGAGTGAATCGCGGCTGCGCGGCCCTCGCGGCCCGGCCGCCTGAAGGCTGGCCGGGGGCCCCAGAGCGTTGATACAAGGCCCACCTTCGCAAACGAAAGTCGAATAAAGCGTGAAAAAGGGCTTCTGCGCAAACCAAGGCCTGCCCCGGCGTTGAAAATCGGCTTTCCTTATGCAAACGGGAGCCGAATAAGGCAGAGGCCGACATACCACGCTCATCCTATCCTGA
>NZ_CALUWY010000117.1 GCF_944324615.1 uncultured Mailhella sp. | reverse complement strand
CCGGGGCCGGAGGGGAACAGTTCGTAGATTTCCTTCAGCTTGTAGCCGGTGTTCTTGGACATGATACGCACCATGGGGGCGATACCATTCTTCTTGTAGTAGTCCTGCAGGAAGTCGATAACCTTATGATGATCGGCGGTGAGTTCCGGAATACCTTCGGATTCCTTCACGAATTCCAGCCATTCAGGGCACCAGTCTTCGAAGCGAAGCAGGAAACCGTCTTCGTCGACTTCAAAGGTCTTTCCCTGGAAAGAAACTTCAGCCATGCGCGTCCTCCTTGGACATGTTGGGACTGTGGGGAAAATTGCCTGTATCGAGATACAGGCTCACATACTAAAAAGGAAAAAAGAATGCCGTTCCTTCTGTTCAGGAAGCCTGCCACAAATAGGGGGAAATGACAAGCCCTGCCGGTAATTCTTTTTGCCCGGGCCGCAAGGCGTCTCACGAAGGCGGAAGCTCCGGAGCGACGCCTTCCGTGGAATGCCCGCCGGAAAAGCCTATTACAGTGTTTTACGCCGGGACGCAAGGGTTTTCTCCGCCTTTCCCTCTTTCTTCCGTCGAAAAAGAACGGCGGCTCCCCTTGCGGGGGAACACTTCGTACGGTTTCTCCCTCAGGCTCCTAACGGGGCATGCAGCACTTTTTGTACTTCTTGCCGCTGCCGCAGGGGCAGGGATCGTTGCGGCCGATCTTCGGCGTTTCGCGGCGCACGGGCTGCTTGGCGTACACGTTGCCTTCCACATAGAACCATTCGTCGCCTTCCTTGCGGAAAAAGGCGTCTTCACGCAGTTCCTGCGGCACGTTCTGCACGCTGTAGTGGGCGCTGAACTTCACTTCGCCCGTGGTGTCGTTCTCACCGCCGTCGACGGTTTCCATGATGTCGAGGCCTTCCCAAGTCATCATGGACGACCATTCCTTGATTTCATCAGCAGAAGCATCCTCGCGGAACTGCGGATGCGTGGTGTCCGTCAGGTACTGATAACGGCCGAGGCAGTGGGCCGTATAACGCGAACGCATGAGGGCTTCGGCAGTGGGAGCCTTGGCCTTTCCTTCGATATACTGGCCGCAGCAGGCATCCAGCTCAAGGCCGGAGCCACAGGGACAAAGACTCATAGAAGATCTCCTCCAAAAGGGTTTGGCGCAGTTTGCCTGTATTTTTCACAGAACACAAGTCCGCAGGGGCAGAAAAAAAGCCCGCCGGAGAGGGAAGCCGACGGGCGAGTGGTGTTGATGGTTTTTCAAAGGAATGTACCAAACATTATGCAATTTCCATGCCAACGTTATCATAAATTTATTTTTGCAAGGAAAAACAGTATATTATAATTTCAGCCCGTTTTCTTCCCCTCAGAAAAGCCGGAAAAGACGTATTTTTTTTTGAACACCCCTTTTTCCATGGGAGACAGAGCGTCAGAGGCTTGAAAATTTTTTGAACTTCCGAGAAAAGCCGCGCCCTCAGAAAAGGGAGAAGGGGCGTTTTTCCGCCCAAAAAAGCTGCTCCGGGGCTTTTTTTCCGGCGCAACAAGGAAAAAAGCCCGGCCGGAAACGCTCCGCGACCACATCGGCTCCCGCCTGTTCCTTTAAATAAGGTATGCAAGGTCCTTTTCCCGGCCCGCGGCACGGGCAGACAGCGCTCCTCTGCCCTTTTCCGCCGCCCTTTCCCGGATGATGAGGCCAAAAAAGATGACATGCCCCGGAAAAGCACCCGGCGCTTTGCAGGATGTGCGAAATTCTGAACATCCGTCATTGCGGAAGACATGCATGCCACAGCAGGCTTCTCCGCTTCACCAAAGCTTTCCGCCATGCCGTTCCCCGGGCATCACGGCTCCGGGCATATGAGGCACGAAAGATAACCGGCACGGACATGCAGAAGCATCGCTCTTCCCTGCCGGAAGGGCGTCATGACAAGCCGTCGCCTGCGCCTCTGCCGCAGAAAGTATGGCGGGTGCACCTGCCGGGGGCCGGCGGCACCGGGCAGAAAACATGATCCCACAGACGACAGGGAAAAGCAGGCAGCACGCCCGTCACTTCGCAAGAGCGGGAAGGGCCGCTCCCTGCCTGACGTCAGATCTTGCCTTCCAGCCTGCGGAAGCGGCGCAGCGTCAAATGACACACGGCTATGGCCAGGGCGTCGGTACTGTCCAGCGGACCTTCGATATGCGTTTTTCCCAGAAGACGGGCCACCATGAAGGCCACCTGCTCCTTTTCGGCCCTGCCCGTGCCCACCAGCGTCTTTTTCACCAGCGTAGGTTCATAATCCTGTACGGCAATGCGGAAGGAGGCGCAGGCGGCTATGGCCGCCCCCCTGGCCTGTGCCAGCTTGATGGTGGAGGCGATATTCTTAGCCGTGAACACCTGTTCCACCCCCGCCTCTTCGGGGCGGAATTCCTCAATGATGTCATGCAGGCCGTGATAGATGCAGGAAAGACGCTCGGGGAACGATTCCCCCTTGACGCGCAGCACGCCGTTGGCCACAAGTTCCAGCCTGCCGGAACTTTCGCGCACAATACCCCAGCCTGTGATATTGGAGCCCGGATCTATGCCCAGAACGGAAACGGATGAGGATGAAAAAAGGGACATGGGACCTCACAGGAACATGGGACAAAACGATGAAAAAGAAACGACCGCCGAAGACGGAACAACACGCCCGGAAGAGACGGCAGAGCTCGCCCTTCCCTGCCCTCTGCACGATACAGGGCAGCTTCCGCCCTTGCCGCTGCATGGAAAGGCCTTGAGAAAAACGGGCCGTCCGGGGAAAAGGATGCGCTTCCCTGCCCGGACCGGATAAAAAAGGCCGGAGCAGAAATCTGCCCCGGCCGGAACATGCAAAGCCTGCTCGCCGATTATTCGGCGGGAGCTTCTTCAGCGCCTTCCATGAAGACGGAGACCATGGTGAAGTCGGACTTGTACACGGCCTTCACACCTTCGGGCAGAGGCATGTTGGAAACACGGATGGTCTGATTGAGTTCCAGACCGGAAACGTCCACGCTGACCTTGCGGGGCATATCGGCGGGCTTGGCGGAAAGAACCACTTCGTCGCGGTAGGTTTCCATGGTACCGCCCATCTTCACGCCCTTGGGGGTGCCCACATATTCCACCTGCACCTTGACCTTGATTTCCTTGTCAAGATCCACGCCGAAGAAGTCGACATGGGTGAAGGTGTTCTTCACAGGGGAGTACTGAGCGTCCCACACGAACACGGGATGCAG
>NZ_CALUWY010000116.1 GCF_944324615.1 uncultured Mailhella sp. | reverse complement strand
GCGGCCTGCCGCTCTGCTTTCCGCATCAGGGCATGGGGCTTTTCACCGGCACCGCACGTTCCGCGCACCTTCGCCCTTTCCGCACGGCTTTTCCGCCGCGGCATCCCCCGCTCTCCGATATTCCCGCCCTGCCCCGCCATGGCATTCCGGCCCTGCCCTCCCGGGAATCTGCGCTTCCTTTGAAAAGGGCCTGTACGCCGCGCCTTTCCCCTGCCCCAAAACGGCACCGCAGCCCGCCAACCGTTCCGCCGCAACGCCTGCGGCACAGAGAAGGTTTGACAACATGCCGTACCTGCCTGTATCAGGATAAAAGTGAAACTCATGCAGGGGAACTTCCATGTCACTGCTTTTCTGGGCCTGTACAGCGGTTGTTTTTCTCATCATCGAACTTGCCACCGGCACGTTCTTCTTTCTTGCCCTGGCGCTTTCCGCCGGGGTCACGGCCCTTGTGGCGCCTGTTCTTCAGGATACGCTGTGGCAGATATGCCTTGCCTGCGCGCTGTCCCTTTTTTCCTGCATTGGGCTTGCGCTCAGAAAGAAGCGCAGAGGCTCCGGCTCTGCCGGGAACAACCTCGACATAGGACAGAGCGTCCATGTTTCGGAATGGAAGGGCCGCCGCGCCCGCGTGAAGTACCGCGGCACCATGTGGGACGCCGTGCTGAAGGAAGGCGCGCCCTGCGCTCCGGGGCGGCATCGCATTGTCGGCTTCGATTCCTCCACACTCATTCTTGAACCCGAACCGTAGGGAGGCCTTATGGAGGACAGTTTCCTTTTCAACTATTTTGCCGTGCTTCTGATCGCGCTTGTGCTGGTTCTCGTACCGCTTGCCATCCGCGTGGTGCCGCAGCAGCAGGGCTGGATTGTGGAGCGGCTCGGCAAGTTTCACAGCGTGCTGGAACCGGGGCTGAACTTCATCATTCCGCTCATCGACCGCGTGGCCTACAAGCATTCGCTGAAGGAAATTCCGCTGGATACCGAAGCGCAGGTGTGCATCACCAAGGACAACACGCAGCTCACGGTGGACGGGCTCCTGTATTTTCAGGTCACGGATCCGAAACTGGCAAGCTACGGCACTTCCAACTATGTGCAGGCCATTTCCCAGCTTGCGCAGACCTCGCTGCGTTCCGTGATAGGTCAGATGGAACTGGACAAGACCTTTGAGGAACGCGAGGAAATCAACAGCCAGGTGGTGCGCGCCATCGACGAGGCGGCGCACAACTGGGGCGTGAAGGTACTGCGCTATGAAATCAAGGATCTGACGCCGCCTGCGGAAATTCTGCGCGCCATGCAGCAGCAGATTACCGCAGAGAGGGAAAAGCGCGCCCTCATTGCCGCTTCCGAAGGCAAGAAGCAGGAAGCCATCAACCTTGCCGAAGGCCAGAGAGCCGCGCTCATTGCCCAGTCGGAAGGCGAAAAGCAGTCTGCCATCAACCGCGCCGAAGGCGAGGCCCGCTCCATTGAGGCCGTGGCCGCGGCGCAGGCCGAAGCCATCCGCATTGTGGCCGAAGCCACGGCAAAGGAAGGCGGCATGGTCGCCGTGAACCTGCAGGTGGCGGAAAAGTATGTGGAAGCCTTTGCCAACGTGGCAAAACAGGGCAATACCCTCATTGTTCCCGCCAACTTAGGCGACATGGCCTCGCTCATTGCCTCGGCCATGAACATTGTGAAGGCGGAAAAATAACCGGACAGACGCCCTCCCTGCGGAGGGCGTTTTTTTTATCAAAAAGGGACGGCGCGGAAAATGCGCAGAGACAAAGGCGCGTCAGGCCCACTGTTTTCTGAGCAGGTCCAGAAATTCCCGCTGCTTTCCGGCAAAGCCGTGCTGCGGGGCAAGGGCCAGCACCACGCGGCGCGGGGGAAGCATGCCGGCCAGATCGTAGCGCTGCAGGCCGGACATATCCTCCGGCAGGGCGTGTTCGCACACAATGGCCGCGCCGAGACCGAGGCGCACGGCTTCCAGCGCGGCCACGGGACTTGCCACATGCACGCGCACCGGCCCGGTGAGGGGAATGCCCGCGTAGGCGTCCAGCTCGGCCAGACCGCTTGTGCCGGTGATGTAGACCATGGGCAGGGAAAAAAGCTGCTCCAGCGAGGGGCAGGGTTCCAGATGCCGCACCAGAGAAGGCGGAGCCACCAGCACCAGGGGGGAGGAAAAGAGCGGTATTTCCTCCAGCGTGGGCAGAATATGCTCGTGAAACACCATGGCGCAGTCCAGTTCGCCGGAAAGCAGCGCATGACAGAGGGCGGGCGCCCCTTCAAAATGCAGGGAAAAATCCAGCCCCGGCAGACTTGCACTGTGCGCGGCTATGGATTTCAGCACCGGCGACTGAAGCAGCGCAAGCGCGCCCAGACGCATGACTTCCCGCTTTTCCTGAAAATTCTTGAGCTCGCAGCAGATGGAAAAAAGCGTGTTGCCGAGCGCGGGAATGCGCGAATGCAGAAAGCGCCCTGCCGGAAGCAGACGCAGCGGCCGGCCGGCCTTGCGCTCGAAAAGCGGCATGCCCAGCTCCTCTTCCAGCTTCTGTATCTGCTGACTCACGGCCGAAGGCGTAAGGCAGAGTATGGCGGCCGCACGGCGTATGCTCCGGGTTTCGGCCACATAGTAGAAGGGCCGCAGATATTGAATGAGATTCACATTGATGTCGTTCATGGGTTCGCGCCTTGCTTTGAGCGGATAACTCCCCTTCCCGGAATATGCCGGATTTGACGCTGAAGGTCAAAATACCGCTGAAAATAACGCGATGGCACATCTTCGCAGGACACGCTGTACAGGGGGCGGGGCTTGCACGGAGGGCATTTCGTTTAACGCCGGAAGTGAATTCCGGCTACTTATGCCCTCGCGGCCCGGCCGCCTGAAGGCTGGCCGGGGGCGACACCAGTGCCCGAGTGACGCGAAGGCTCGTCTGCTCAGGACACGCTGTACAGGGGGCAGGGCTTGTACGACTCGGGCCTTGCTTACGCCGCGAGTGAATCGCGGCTGCGCGGCCCTCGCGGCCCGGGCGCCCGAAGCGCCCGGGGGCCCCCGAGCGTTGATACATGGCCCACCTTCGCAAACTGAGGGGGTTCGGGGGGATGACCTTCCAGCGCCTGCGTGATGCGAAGGCCCGTCTGCTCCGGACACACTGTACAGGGGGCGGGGCTTGTACGACTCGGGCCTTGCTTACGCCGCGAGTGAATCGCGGCTGCGCGGCCCTCGCGGCCCGGGCGCCCGAA
>NZ_CALUWY010000115.1 GCF_944324615.1 uncultured Mailhella sp. | reverse complement strand
CAATAAATAAAGATGGCATATCGGGCGCACCCTGCGTTCAAAAGCCGGGCGCTCCTCCCGCTGGGGCGGGCCTTCTTTCAAGGGAAGCGCCGGAGGGGGGAGCATGGCCGGGAAAAGAGACCGGAGCAAGGAGGAAGAAGAAAAGGAGAAGAAAGGAAAGCGCCGGGGCCTGCCGCCACCGGGGAGCGTCCCGCAGAAGGGACAAAAAAGCCCCGCAGAGGGGGCGCAAGGGGGGGGAAAGCTCCCCCCTTTTACGGAAAAAAGCCTTAGAGCGCGGCCGTTTCGGCCTTCACGCTTTCCTCACAGGAACGCATGGCGTCGAGGGTGCGCTCGAAAAGTTCTTCCAGCGTCCAGCCCAGGCGTTCGGCTCCGGCTTTAATGACATCGCGCGAGCAGCCCGCGGCAAAGCGCTTGTCCTTGAACTTCTTTTTCAGGCTGGACACTTCCATGTCCATCACGCTGCCCGAAGGACGCATGCGCGCGGCCGCGCCGATGAGTCCGGTGAGTTCGTCGGCGGCAAAGAGAATCTTTTCCATTTCATGTTCCGGTTCCACATCGCAGCACAGGCCGTAGCCGTGGCTGCACACGGCGTGGATCATGTCCTCGCCCACGCCTGCGGCGCGCAGAAGTTCCGGGGCCTTGCGGCAATGTTCCTCGGGGTAGCGCTCGAAGTCGATGTCGTGCAGAAGCCCGGCCATGGCCCAGAAGTCTTCTTCGTCGGCAAAGCCGCGTTCACGGGCGAAATGGCGCATCACGCCCTCCACCGTAAGGGCGTGAAGAAGATGGAAGGGTTCGCTGTTGTAGCTTTTCAGAAGAGCAAGGGCTTCTTCCCTGCTGATGGCGCACGTTCTCATGAAACTTCCTTTATGGTTTGTCCCCTTTTCCGGGGGAAGGGTATCCGGCCCGGCCGGAAGGCGGCTCTTTTCCCGGAGCGGCCCCGCATGGGGCACCTGGCGCGCCGGGGAAACGGTGAGCCTGTCGATATATTCCTCAAGGGCCACAATGCCGGAAGCCGTGATGGCCCGGCGGCAGTCGGCGTAATCCAGAATCCTGCTCACGTTCTTGTTGACGAGTTCGGCCTCGGGATGCACGCGCTTTGCCAGATATTCCAGCGAAGAACGGAAGGCCTGGGAAAACTTCTGCAGCCTGCGCCATTCCTCCATCTGTTCCGCCACGCTCACGCGGATGGGCTCGGGCATGATGGCGGCCTTGAGCATGGCCTCGCAGAGCCTCCAGTCGATGTACTGGCCGAACTCCACCTCGAACACGGTGAGGTTGTCGCGGTCTATCATGCGCCGCCACACCTCCGCGCCCTTGGCCATGAGGGGAATGACCTCCACACTGGTGCCCTCAGGCACATACTGCGCCACGGTATCGCGCACTTCGGTGACGATCTCCTCCACGGATTCCTTTTCCACGTCGATGACATCGGCCTTGTTGAGCAGAACCAGCACGGGCATGCCGCCGCGCTCCTGCACCACGCGACCCATGTCCTGCAGCAGGGCCTCCTCGTCGCGGGTGTGCAGCTGCGCCATGTCCAGCACCAGAAAAATATGACTGAGGGGCAGTTTTTCCAGAGCGAAGTAGGTTTCGCCGCGGTGTTCCCCGTATTTGCTGGTGTTGGGGCCGGGCGTGTCGTAAAACACGATGGGGCGCTTTCTTTCCAGGTGCGGCAGGCACAGATGAATGTCCGCAGGCACGTTTTCCCGCATGGAACCGTTGTAGGAAGCGAGCCTCTCCAGCGTGAGCGGGTGCCAGGCGTCGCTTTCCGAAGGATTGCGGCACACGGCCTCCGTACAGAACGGATCGTGCAGCACGCGGAATATCTGTGCCGTGGTCGCCCTGTTCCCGGCAGGGAAGGCCCCCCGGCCCAGAAGCGCGTTGAGCACCGTGGATTTGCCGGAGCTCATGCAGCCCAGCATAAGAATATGAAGCCCGGTATCGGGCACGCGAAACTCGCCCATGTCAACACTCCTGTCCCTGTTCACGGTTCCGGCGGTTTTTCCGAAGATACCCTATTGCCCGCTCAAGGCAAGTCCCGGAAACATCAGTGTCCTGCCGGCGTTGCGGCCGCCCTCCTCCCCGGAGCCGCAGTGCCCTGCGCATGTTCCGCCCGCGCCTCTCCTGTGCACATGCTGCCCTTTCGCCGGGAAAAGCCCTGCGGCGCAAGGCTGCTCCCCGGTATGAGAGACAGGATTTTCCTCCGTGATTTTTCTCCCATGCATGAAAAAAAACGGAAAATGTCTGTGGCACGGCATTATGGAAAAAAATCACATGCCCTTGATGCCACAAAACACTGTTGCCGTTACAGGAAAAACAGCGTTTTTTCCCTGCTGCTGTTCTGTATTTTTTTGACTTCATCATTTTTCACAGCCCTGTTTCATAAAGAAACAAATACTATTGGAAAAAATTGCTCACTTACTGTAATAAAGATGAATAAATAAAAAAAATTTCTCAAAAACCGGTTGTTTTTATCAGAAACGCCTGCTATGTTCTAAAAAAACATGGAAGGCGTCTGTTATATCAGTATACATACTATAACGCTCGCGCCGTTCCATGACGTGCGACGACGTTTGTCTTGTACAAAACCAAGGAGGATAGTATGGAACTTGGAACTCTGGTACTGAGTATTTGCGCCGTTCTTATGGCTTTTGTCGTATGCCTCGGGCTGTTTGCCGTGAAGGTCTACAAGTAGAACGCCGGCCCGACTGCACGGGCCTTCCATCGCACGCGAGCGCGGGGACTTTGAACAAAGTTCCCGCGTTTTTTCTGTTCTGCGCCCTGCACACAGACAAACATGGTCCTGTGCGTAGAAGCCCTGGGCATGGCCGAAGTGAAGACGCCTGTGCCCTGTGGGGAACGCCCCCTGCGGAGTCCCCCCTCCCAAAGCCCGGAACGTGCAGAAGCCCCTGCAATGCCCCCGGAAAAGCAGAGCCGCCGCGCAGGGCTTTTTCCGTGCTCTCAGCCTGCCTTGCGCGCCCGGAAGATGACGCACAGAGCGCCCCCTTTTCTGTATTACCCCGTGCATTGGCCCCGCGCATAGTAGCGAGCGCTTATATAAAGAGAGAAAAAAACGTACTCCCCCGTGCATTGGCCCGTGGGGAACGCCTGCGCGCTCCTGCACGCCCCCGCGCTCCGGTTCCCTCCCGCGCCCCACCTTGCCCCGAGCCTTCCTGTGCTCCCCACGCGCTCCTCTTCCTGTGCTCAGGCCGCCCCACCTGCGCTCCCCCTTTCTGTGCTCCCCACTCCGGCCACCGCCCCAAAGCAGGCGACTCTC
>NZ_CALUWY010000114.1 GCF_944324615.1 uncultured Mailhella sp. | reverse complement strand
CGGTGGCTGTGAATAGCCGGGATTCACTCCCGCCGTTAAGCGAAGCAGCCACCGTGCAGGTCCTGCGCCCTGTACAGTGTGTCCGGCGCTGACGGGTCCTTGTGTCACACAGGCGATGGCAAGGTCATGCCGGGCCGGTGGCTGTGAATAGCCGGGATTCACTTCCGCCGTTAAGCGAAGCAGCCACCGTGCAGGTCCTGCGCCCTGTACAGCGTATCCGGCGCAGACGGGTCCTTGTGTCACCCCATCATATTAAAAGGAGTGGAAGGCATGAATGCAGAAAGGATATACCCCCGCACCGGGGATACGCAGACCGTCTATCTGAAAAACGTGATAACAAAGCCCGGCATAGAAGTGGGCGATTACACCATATACAACGATTTCGTGCATGATCCCAGGGACTTTGAACGCAACAACGTGCTGTACCATTACCCCGTCAATCACGACAGGCTCATCATCGGCCGTTTTTGTTCCATTGCCTGCGGAGCGAAGTTTCTTTTCAACAGCGCCAACCACACCATTTCTTCCCTTTCCACCTATCCTTTTCCCATTTTTTACGAGGAATGGGGGCTGGATGTGGCGGACGTCGCCTCGGCGTGGGATAACAAGGGAGATATCCGCACAGGCAGCGATGTGTGGATAGGATATGAGGCCGTCATCCTTGCGGGCGTAACCATTGGCGACGGGGCCATTATCGGTTCCCGCGCGGTGGTGACGAAGGATGTGCCGCCCTACACCATAGCGGGTGGCGTTCCGGCACGGCCCATACGCTCCCGCTTTGCGGAAGAGGTGGTGCAGAGGCTTCTGGAGCTTCGCTGGTGGGACTGGCCCGAAGAACGTATCGCGGCAAACCTTGCGGCCCTGCGTTCGGGCGATGTGAAGCGCCTGAGCGCTGCCGCCGGAGCATAGCCTTTTCCGGGCGGAAAAGGGCCTGGGGCACGCGCTCCGGCGCGTGCCCTGCCGGAAGCTGTTTTTCCGCGCCGGGCCCGCCTGCTCATACGCCGTCCCGCAAGAACGTGCATGTTCCGCTTCTCAGCGGCTTCTGCGGTTGTGTTCGCTCTGGGAATAGAAGTCCTTTTTGGCGAGGTACATGTTCTTGTCCGCCTCGTTGATCTGTTCGTCGATATTGCAGGAGGGCGCGGAACGCCAGGAAAGGCCCACGGCCGTGCTGAGATTGTCTTGCGTCATGGTTTTTTCGGCCTCGGCCACATCGGCAAGGAAGGATTGTTCCTCCTTTTCCGTGTCGATGACGATGAACTCATCCCCACCTATGCGGTAGGCATTCTGGTCGAAGAAACGGCGCAGGTGCTGGGCGGCACGGTAGATGAACTCGTCCCCCGCAAGGTGCCCCTGGGTGTCGTTGATCTTTTTCAGGCCGTTCAGGTCAAAGTAGGCAATGCCCAGCCTCTCGGGCGGCTCCTTGGCCAGCTGATCGCATATCTGATTGAACTTGTTGCGGTTGTACAGACCGGTGGAAAGGTCTTCAAAGTGCATTTCCATGATGGATGCGGTCTGTTCCTCGATTTTCTTCTTCTGCGCCTCAAGCTGTTCCTGCATGTATCTGCGCGATTCCATGGATATCTTTTCAGGAAAGCCGATGTCGTCTTCCATCATTTCCGAGTACGGATTGGAAAGGTGTATGTGGCAGCAGCGGAGGCCCTTTTCCGTCCGGCGGAACACCGTGGTGATGCGCTGATGCACGCGCAGATAGATGCCGGAAGAGGGCAGGGTGCGTATCCACATCATGCCGGTGCATACATACGAGTCTTCCGAAGCGTTGATCACATCGTAGTGCTCGTCGGAAATTTCGCAGGGAGGAACCTTGTCTTTAAAGGCACGCAGGGTTTCCACCATTCTGTCCGCACCGACGATATACTCATGCTCGGCTGCGCCGAACCACAGAAAATTCTCGTCCATGTAGTCAAGAAAGGCTTCCGCACAGCTTTCACAGTAATGCTTGTGCAGAAAAAAGCTGGTTAATTCAGCGGCTTTCTTCTTGTTTTCTTCATTGCTGGAAGGTACGCATTCCATGTCTGAAACCCTGAGGCTTATCGTTTCTTTCATCATTGCCGATGCGTTGCACATAATCGTCCCTGTATCTTTTTCCGGGCGAAGTTTCCCGTGCAGGACAAAGACTTCTCAGGCGGGCCGCTCATGCTCCGTGCAGGAACAGAGAGAGCTTTTCGCTGTGAACGGCAGGATGGGAAAAGAAAACAGACGTATGCTATAAGCCTTCCTGCTTCTCTGCAAGGGAAAACTGCGAAAGAAAACTCTTTTTCCGTCCTTTTTCCCCCAAGCGGATTTTTCCCGGAACAGGGTCTGCCGCAGGAAAAAAGAGCGGCCGGAAGACCGTACGGCGCGCCTTCCCCCTTCAACGCTCCGCCCGGCAGGAAGAGCTGCGGCGGTACACTCCCATGTCGCGGAAACGGCGCGCCATCCGGCATATCCTGTCATTCTGCCGGAAGGTGGTAACAAAGTACACGTTTTGGACAAAAGGGGGAATAAGACGATGATGATATTTTTTATGTGAAAACTTCAAGACTTATAGAACGGCATATCAGGCGGGGATATCCGTGTACAGGCATGGCGGAAAAGTGTACTTTTTTGCCGGAAAACAGGATAACAATCCCGATTTTTCGCCTTGTTTCCTCTTTTTATGATGTATGAGGAAAAAGATACGTTCCATCAGGCGCATATTTTTTCGCTCAGAAAGAGAACAGGCATTTTTTCTGCCTGCTTCCGGAAGGTATCCTTCCCGCGTCTGCCGTCCGCCGCGCCCCATCGCAGAGAAGGCGCGGATGTCGGAACAGCGTGCATGTCGTCCTGCAGAAGCATGTTTCCTGCCGGAATGCGGAACGTGACATGATATTTTTTTATCTGTTATATCCGCACGACCGGAAAAATTTCCCCCCTCTGCAAAAGATTTCCTGTCGTATCTTTGTGAGATGTCATGCAAAAAAGAACGGTGAAAAATATCCTGCACCACTTTTTTCCCGAAGGAATGCCGATATGCGGACGTTGCCATTCCCGCGGGGAGCGGTTAAAGTGAAGTGTCACCTTGCCTTGGAACCGCCCGTAACTCTGTTTTTAGAATATTTTTCTATTCAAGTAAAGCAGAATTATAGGGCAAAACTTGAAAAATATTCCAAAGACCGTCCGTGTCTTTTTCCGTGTCGGATTCTGTCTGTCCGGTTGAAGAACCACGGGGCGGCGCTGGATATGGAAAGCCTGCCCTGTGAGCACGCTTGGAGAACGCATAAAATTAGCACGAGGAGCCTTTCGCAGGAGGCTTTTTCCCGGCAGATCGGCATCAGCAAGGGATCGCTCGGCTTTTATGAGCGGAACGAAAATCTGCCTAATGTCGATGTGATACTAGGTTCAGGACTCATTAAATATAAAAGATGACAATGGCAGCGAGACAAATGGCCGAAAAGAACGTGTGTGCAC
>NZ_CALUWY010000113.1 GCF_944324615.1 uncultured Mailhella sp. | reverse complement strand
AAGGACGTGAAGCAGAAGAGCGCCCCGGCGCAGAAGACCGGAAACGGCGATGCCGGAGACGGCGCGGAAAAGAAGGATGCGGATGCTGCGAAGGACGTGAAGCAGAAAAGCGCCTGAGGGACGTTTAAAAAAAGCACAAGGCCGGGTCTCCCGGCCTTTTTTGTCGGCACTATAGTTCGAGTACCGCAAACACCCGACTGCTCCGGACACACGGTACCGGCGCGGGACGTGCACGCTTCGGGTCGTGCTTACGGCGGAAGGGAATTCTGCCTGTATCCATCGGCCCGGCCTGACCTTTCCATCGCCCGGGTACCACAAAGGCCCGTCTGCGCCGGATACGCTGTACGGGGTGCAGGGCTTGTACGCCGGACATGACGTTTAACGCCGCGAGTGAATCGCGGCTACTTATGCCCGGCGGCCCGGCCTCCTGAAGGCTGGCCGGGTGCCCCACAGCGTTGATACACGGCCTTTCTTCGCAAACGGAAGCAGAATAAGGCGTTGATATACGGCCTTTTTTGTAAACAGAAGCAGAATGAAGCCTTGAAAAAAGCGTTATTTTTTGCAGACGAAACCCTCTTCCTGCGTTGAAAAGCGGCTGTTTCTGCCCAGACAAAAAACCGGCGTTTGAGCCATGCTTTTTTCAAAGGCGGGCGCGGAATAAAGCTGACACCGACATACAACGCCCCATATCCTGACATCCTTTCCTTTATCACTGTTTTCCGGCAACGGCCGGAAAACAGTCGGCCTGCGTGAGCGGGTCCGGCAGGACACGCTCACACTGAGGTGGCAGCCCATACGCCGTCTGCCGGAACCTTCCGCCTGCGCGGTACGAACGAGCAACAGCAGCGAGTCGAAGGAAAGCCTTTGTGTTCCCCCCACCGTTCCGCCCTGCCGGTCGAGGGGGCCCGGGGGGAATCATTCCCCCCGGAAAACTCTTTCTTCTTCCAGAATCCGGCAGACAGCGCGCACCTTGACAGAGAAGCATGAATGGTATATTTCGATATCGAACTAAATAACCGGGTACACAGGGGGGAGGTCATGACCATCAGAGAGATTTACGAGCGTTTCGACAGGATAGGCAGCTGTGTATTTGCGACGATCAACGGCGACACGCCCGAGAGCCGGGTAGCGCATTTTCTGGCCTGCGACGAGGAGGGGCTGTACTTCATGACCATGACGACCAAGCCTTTTTACCGTCAGCTCAAGGAAGGGGGGAAGGTATCGGTGTGCGGTCTGTCGGCTTCTCCGGAGGTGAGGCAGACGGAGGAAGGGCTTCTGGAAATGGATCCGGGGTATTTCATCCGTGTTACCGGCGACGTGCGCGAGGTGAGCATGGAAGAGATCAGGGCGAAGAACGATCCGGCCTTTGCCTACGGTATCGAGGATCAGCAGCGTTATCCGGCCATGACGACCTTTGTGCTGTACCGGGCCTGGGGAGAGATTTTCGATTACGATTTCGACATGAAGTTCCGGGACCACAAGCTGGAGCGGGAGCGTTTCAGCTTCGGCGGCCATCGAGTGGAAAAGGCCGGGCTGACCATTACCGGAGCATGCACAGGTTGCGGCAGGTGCATGGAGGTATGCACGTTCAAGGCCATACGGCGCGAAGGCGAGCGGTATGTCATCGACGGTTCGCGCTGCGACGAATGCGGCGACTGCTGGGTGCACTGTCCTGCCGGGGCCGTGCGGCATAAGGGGCTTCATGCCGGAGCAGAGGAGGGGGAGCGGATATGACGCAGGCAGAGAGAAGGGCGTACCTTATCAGGATGCTGCTTCAGGAGCGGCACGAGCGTTTTGTGCTTCCCGGGGATGAAGAGGCGCAGAAGCGTCTTCTGCGTGCGCTTTTCAATGTACGCGAGCCCGGGGAGGCGTCGGCGGAGTTTCTGGAGGTGCAGGATGCGTATCTTCGGGAGGAAATTCTTTCCCGCGGCATCACGCGCGACCGGGACCTTGTGCCCGTGCGCGACCGTTTCTGCATCTGGAAGGGGGATATCACCACTCTGGAATGCGGTGCCGTGGTGAACGCGGCAAACAGGCGCATGCTGGGCTGCTTTCATCCCAATCACGGCTGCATCGACAATGCCATCCACACCTTTTCCGGCGTGCAGCTCCGGCTTGCCTGCGACCGCGTCATGGGCGGCAAGCTGAAGAACACGGGGGAAGCCATTATTACCCCGGCCTTCAACCTGCCCTGCGATTTTGTGGTGCATGCCGTGGGCCCGGAGGTGCACGGCCCCCTCACGCCGGAGCACGAGAGGCTTCTTGCCGCAACCTATGTTTCCTGCCTCGAAGCTGCAGGGCGCGTCCATGTGCGCAGTATGGCCTTCTGCTGTCTTTCCACGGGGGAATTTCATTTTCCGCCCCTGAGAGCGGCGGAAATTGCGGTGGAAACAGTGAGCGCACACATCAACAACTATCCCTGGATGGAAAAGGTGATTTTCAATGTGTTCAAAGACAGCGACGCCGCGATATATCAGCGCCTGCTCGGATGATCCTGCCGGCCTGGCCGAGGCCCTCCGTGAGGCCGACGCCGTTCTTGTCGGCGCAGGCGCGGGACTTTCCGCCGCCGCAGGGCTTACCTATTCGGGGGAGCGCTTCCAGCGCCTTTTCCCCGACTTCATCAGGGCCTACGGCATAACCGACATGTATTCCGGCGGCTTCTATCCCTTCCGTACCCTGGAAGAGCGCTGGGCCTGGTGGAGCCGTCATGTCTGGTACAACCGCTACCAGCCCGGCTCCCTCCCCCTCTATGCGGAACTTCTGAAACTGGTGCAGGGAAAGGATTACTTCGTCCTCACCTCCAACGTGGATCATCAGTTCCGCCTCGCAGGCTTTCCCGGAGAGCGCCTTTTCTACATGCAGGGCGATTACGGCCTGTGGCAGTGCTCCGTGCCCTGCCACGAAAGCACCTACGACAACCGGGAACCTGTGCTGCGTATGGTCAGGGAACAGAAGGACCAGCGCATCCCTTCGGAACTCGTCCCCCGCTGCCCCCGCTGCGGCGCTCCCATGGCCATGAACCTGCGCTGCGACGATACCTTCGTGCAGGACGAAGGCTGGTTCGCCGCCAACGAACGCTACCGCGCCTTTGTGCGGGATCACGCCTCCTGCAGGCTCCTTCTGCTGGAACTCGGCGTGGGCTACAATACCCCCGGCATCATTAAATATCCCTTCTGGGAAATGGCGAAAAAGAACCCCCTCGCCACCTACGCCGCCCTCAACCTCGATACCCCCTGCATCCCCAGCCAGATCTCCGGCCGCGCCTTCTGGATTCGCCGCCCTATGGATCAGAGCATCCCCGCCCTGCTCAAACTGCAGAACGCATAGCCGAAAGGGCCGGAAGAGAGAAAGCCGCAAAGAGAGGAAGAGAAGAAAGGCAGAAAAGGCAGGAAAGGCACGCGGGGCGCCGCCCCGCACCCCGCCGGGGGGAATGATTCCCCCCGGGCCCCCTCAGTTTG
>NZ_CALUWY010000112.1 GCF_944324615.1 uncultured Mailhella sp. | reverse complement strand
GAAGCCCGTCTTTCCGCGGCCATCAAAGAGTTCAAGGTATCCTTCAAGGCGCGGGGGTAACTCATGCCTTCGTTGAAAGATGTAAAACTCCAGATAGCTGGCGTCGGCAAGACCAAGCAGATCACGAGGGCCATGGGAATGGTCGCCTCGGCGAAGCTGCGTGGCGCCCAGAACCGCATCGAGCGTTTCCGCCCCTACGCGGAAAAGTTCGGCGAGATGCTGGGCGATCTTGCCGCCAGAACGGAAGGGGCGGCCCATCCGCTGCTTCAGGTTCACAAGAAGGTCTCTTCGGCGGTGATCGTTCTGCTCACCTCCGACAGAGGCCTGTGCGGGGGCTTCAACGTCAATCTGATATCGATGGCGCTCAACCTGGCCCGTGCCCGGGCCGGGGAAGGGCTTGCCGTCCGGTTCATCTGCGTGGGCCGCAAGGGCCGCGACGCGGTGCGCAAGAGCGAGTACGAGACCATCGAATCGTACGGCGATGTCATGGGTTCCTTCGATTTCCGCCTGGCGGCCCGCCTGGGCGCGAGGGTGTCGCAGCTTTATGAAAGCGGCGAGGCCGACGAAGTGTACCTTGTGTACAGCGAGTTTGCGGGAATGACCCGCCAGATCCCCACGACCATGGCGCTGCTGCCCGTGAGCTCCTCCGCGAGCAAGGACGGCGAGGAGCAGGTCGGCGCGGCTGCGGAATGCCTGTATGAGCCCGAAGTCGGGACTCTGCTTGCGGAACTGCTGCCCCGCTATGTGAATGTTCAGATCTACCGCGGACTTCTCGACAACTCCGCCAGCGAGAACGCAGCGCGCATGGCCTCCATGGACAACGCCACGCGCAACTGCGATGAACTGACCAATTCTCTGACGCTTCTTTTCAACAAGACCCGTCAGGCTGCCATCACCAACGAACTTATCGACATCGTTGGCGGCGCAAATGCGCAGCAAAGCCAGTAGGAGCACTAGGGCATGACAGCAAACAAAGGCCATATTGTACAGGTCATCGGCGCTGTTGTGGACGTGGCTTTCCCCGAGGGAAATCTGCCGAACATCCTCAACGCGCTTGAGATCAATAATGTCAACAACCCCAACGCCACGGACCTCATCTGCGAAGTCGCCCAGCACCTGGGCAACAACGTGGTGCGCACCATCGCCATGGACAGCACCGACGGTCTGGTCCGCGGCATGGAAGTGGTCGATACCGGCAAACCCATCATGACCCCCGTGGGCAAGGCCGCCATCGGCCGTATCCTGAACGTGGTGGGCAAGCCCGTGGACGGCCTCGGCCCCATTGAAACGGACAAGTACTTCCCCATCCACCGTCCCGCCCCCGCCTTCACCGACCTGAACACCAAGGTGGAGCTGCTGGAAACCGGCATCAAGGTCGTGGACCTGCTCATTCCCTTCCCCAAGGGCGGCAAGATCGGCCTGTTCGGCGGCGCCGGCGTGGGCAAGACCGTTATCCTCATGGAGATGATCAACAACATCGCCAAGCAGCACGGCGGCAACTCCGTGTTCGCGGGCGTGGGTGAACGTACCCGTGAGGGCAACGACCTCTACGGCGAACTCAAGGAAGCCGGGGTTCTGGAGCGCGCCGTGCTTGTCTACGGCCAGATGAACGAGCCCCCGGGAGCCCGTGCCCGCGTGGCCCTCACCGCCCTCGCGTGCGCCGAGTACTTCCGTGATGAAGAACATCAGGACGTGCTGCTCTTCATCGACAACATCTTCCGCTTCACGCAGGCCGGCTCCGAAGTGTCCGCTCTGCTGGGCCGCATGCCTTCGGCCGTGGGCTATCAGCCCACCCTCGGCACCGACCTCGGCGGCCTTCAGGAACGCATCACCTCCACCTCCGCAGGTTCCATCACCTCCGTGCAGGCCGTGTACGTTCCCGCCGACGACCTTACCGACCCGGCCCCTGCCACCACCTTCGCCCACCTGGACGGCACGCTGGTGCTCAACCGTTCCATTGCCGAACTGGGTATCTACCCGGCCGTGGACCCGCTTGACTCCACCTCCCGTATCCTCGATCCGAACGTGGTCGGCACGGAACACTATTCCGTGGCCCGTCGTGTTCAGCAGGTGCTGCAGAAGTACAAGGACCTTCAGGACATCATCGCCATCCTCGGCATGGACGAACTTTCCGACGAGGACAAGATGACCGTGGCCCGCGCCCGCCGTATCCAGCGCTTCCTTTCCCAGCCCTTCCATGTGGCGGAAGTGTTCTCCGGCATTCCCGGCGTGTATGTGAAACTGGAAGACACCATCAAGGGCTTCAAGGGGCTGCTTGAAGGCGAATACGACTATCTCTCCGAGACGGACGTGTTCAACGTGGGCAGCATCGACATGGCCATTGAAAAGTACAACAAGCGTCAGCAGGCATAAGAGGAGACCGCTATGGAAGGTCTTCGTCTTGATATCGTCACTCCCGACAAGGTTGTGCTTCAGGAAGAAGTGGACTATGTGGGCGCAAGCGGCGTGGACGGCGAATTCGGCGTCATGCCCGGCCATGCGGCCATGCTGTCCGCTCTGAAGATCGGTGATCTTTATTACCGCAAGGGAGGCGTCACAAGCTGGGTTTTCGTATCCGGCGGCTTTGCTCAGATCGCGGACAACAAGGTGACCATTCTCGCGGAAGCCGCGGAACTGGCCTCCGACATCGACGTGGACAGAGCGGAGCAGGCCAAGGCCCGCGCGGAAGCGCGCCTCGCCGATCCGAAACCCGATACGGACGTGCACCGCGCCGAGCTCGCCCTCACCAGGGCCATCGAGCGCATCCGTGTCGCCCGGCGCTGATGCCCGCGCTCTGCGCAGGATATCAGGCGCGCTGTCGTTGCAACGCTGATGCCTGAACGCATTGAAGGGGCGCCCCGAAAGGGGCGCCCTTTTGTATTCCCGGGGGCGGGAACAGGCCTTTGCCGCGTGCACAGCGTGTTTCAGGAAAGTCCCTGCGTGGGGGAAAGGCGGGTATGTGAGCCGGGGGAGTGGCACCTTCCTCACCGGTATGTTCCGGTGTTGTGCCATGCCCATGCGTCCGCCTTTCCATGGCAGAACGGGCAGAAGCTCCTGCGCGCGGGGGAATCCGACATTTGTATTTTCGGCCGGAACGGGCAGACGTTCCGCCGTGCGGGGGCGGCTCCTGCGCGGGGCATATGTCTCCGCCGGGGAGGCGTGTCCCGCTGCGTGGGGAAGCGGACATGTCCCGGAATATCCTTTTCGCAAAAGGGCAGGCATGTACCTGCGTGCGGGAAAGGCGGGTATGGAGCCGGGGGAGTGGCATCTTCCTCACCGGTATGTTCCGGTGTTGTGCCATGCCCATGCGTCCGCCTTTCCATGGCAGAACGGGCAGAAGCTCCTGCGCGCGGGGGAATCCGACATTTGTATTTTCGGCCGGAACGGGCAGACGTCCCGCCGTGCGGGGGCGGCTCCTGCGCGGTGCATATGTCTCCGCCGGGGAGGCGTGTCCCGCTGCGTGGGGAAGCGGGCATGTCCTAGGCTCAGGACTCATTAATTGCCAAAAGGGTAAAAAGTTCTTATTGTCGGCATAGGGAGGATGCCATGAAGGA
>NZ_CALUWY010000111.1 GCF_944324615.1 uncultured Mailhella sp. | reverse complement strand
ACGACGGCCCGGCGCAGGCCGGGACGGAGTCGGCCTGCGTGAGCGGGTCCGGCAGGACACGCTCACACTGAGGTGGCGGCCCACACGCCGCCTTCCGGAACCTTCCGCGCTCTGCCTGCCCTCCCGGCCCACAGTCCACGGAGGGCATTCGCTTCCACGCCCGAAGAGTCTCCCGAAGCAGCAGCGAGTCGAAGGAAAGCCTTTGCGCCGGGAAAGCCCCTGCCCTGCCAGCTGAGGGGGTCCGGGGGGATGACCTTGCGGCCGTCTCCGGCACACAAACGCTCGTCTGCTCCGGACACACTGTACAGGGGGCGGGGCTTGTACGGTGGCTGCTGCGCTTAACGGCGGAAGTGAATTCCGCCTGCTTGCATCCACCGGCCCGGCCGCCTGAAGGCTGACCGGGGGCCCCAGAGCGTTGCTACACTGTTATCCTTACGCAAACTGAGGGGGTCCGGGGGGGAATCATTCCCCCCGGCGGGGACTGGGGCGGAGCCCCGGTGCCTTTTCCGGGATGCGGGGCGGGCCCCGCGTGCCTTTCCTCTCTTCCTCTCTTCCTGCCTTTTCTTTCTTTTCCTGCGACTGGTTGGGGGGATGAAGCGCAAAAGTCTTTTTTTCACAGTATGGACAGCGGGGCGATCCGGGCCTAGAATCCGGCGCATGCGTATGGTGAAGAGTCTGATATTTCCGTTCATGCTGCTGTGTCTGTGGCAGGTTACGACGACATGGGGCATGGTATCGCCGTACTTATTGCCGTCGCCCTCGCAGGTACTGGCAACGGGCGTGGCGATGGCGGGAAGCGGAGTTCTTTTTTCGCACATCGGGGCATCGCTTTCACGGATTGCGGCGGGGTTCGGGCTGAGCGTGGTTCTGGCGCTGGCGACGGCGGCGGCGCTTTCCCGGTGGAAGGTGCTTGATGAATGCCTTCAGGGGAGCCTGTCGTTTCTGCGGATGACGCCTCCGCTGGCGCTGACACCGCTTCTGATCCTGTGGCTGGGCATAGGGGACGCCACGCAGATTGCGGTTATTGTTCTGGCCTCGTTTTTTCCGGTGTATCTGAACACGCGGGCGGGACTGAACCGCCTGGAAGCGCCGTTCCGGGAGCTGGCGGCGAGTCTTGCGCTGTCGCGGGTACGCATGGTGCTGTTTTTTCTGATTCCGGCGGCCATTCCTTCCCTTGTCACGGGGCTGCGGCTGAGCTTCGGGTACAGCTGGCGGGCGCTGATTGCGGCGGAGCTGATTGCGGCAAGCAGCGGGCTGGGGTACATGATCATGGATGCGGAGCAGATGCAGCGTGCCGATGAAGTGATTGTGGGGATACTGGTCATCGGCGTTCTGGGCTGGCTGTTCGACGCGGCCTTTTCCTTTCTTGTTTCCGCGCTGCTGTCGCGGCGTTTTCCCGAGCTTGGCGCATGAACATGCCGCACGAACTGCCGCTCATACAAGGCATACACAAGCGCTTCGGCGAGCACGAAGTTCTGCGCGGCGCGACGGTTTCGCTTGCAGGGGAAGGCATTACCTGCCTTCTGGGTTCTTCGGGCTGCGGCAAATCCACGCTGCTGCGCGTGGCCGCCGGGCTGGAGCGGGCCGACCGGGGACAGGTGCTTGTACCTGCCGCAGAATGCGCCATGGTCTTTCAGGATCCGCGGCTTCTGCCGTGGCTCACCACAGGGGAAAACCTGCGCCTTGCGCTGCCGCGCCGCTGCCCGGATGCTGCGGAGCGCATAGAAAAGGCGCTTGCCATGGTGGAACTTTCCCCGGCGCTGTGCCGTTCCATGCCGAGAGAGCTTTCCGGGGGCATGGCCCAGCGCGTGGGGGTGGCAAGGGCGCTTCTGCGTTCCCCGCGCATTCTGCTCATGGACGAACCCTTTGCCTCGCTGGACGCCATCACGCGGGAAAAGCTGCAGCGCATGCTCAGGCGGCTCATGGAGCATTCACTCTGCCTGCTCGTCACCCACGACATGGAGGAAGCCCTGCGCACGGCGAACCGCATTCTCGTCATGGCAGGGGGAGAAATCCGCGAAACCTTTGATCTTTCCCAGGAATCCGGCCCCGAACGGCGGGACTTCATCCGCCGAAACATTCTTACGCATCTGAATACTAAGGAGTAATTATTATGAAGATGCCCCGTACCCTCATGCTGGCCCTTGCCCTGTCCCTTTTTGCCGCGCCCGCCTCTGCCGAGGAAGGCGTGCTGAACATCAGCTATGTGAAATCGCCCTTCAATCTGCCCATGATGGTGATGAAGGATCACAAGATTCTGGAAAAGAAGCTGGAACCCATGGGCATTGCCGTGAAGTGGCACGACATCGACTCCGGCGCGCAGCAGGCCACGGCCATGGCCTCGGGCTCGCTGGACGTGGGCGGCGTGCTGAACACCACCTCGGTGCAGATGGCCAATGCCGAAGGCAACCCGGTCATCATTGTTGCCGGTTCCTCCCGCCCCACGGACGTGTTCGGGCTGGTGGGCCAGGAAAACGGCGCGAAAACCTTCAAGGACCTGAAGGGCAAAACCGTTGCCGGGCCCAAGGGTACGGTACTGCATCAGCTGCTCGTGGCCGGCCTTGCCAGGGAAGGCATGAGCATCAATGACGTGAAATTCGTGCAGATGGGCATTCCCCAGAGCTTTGCGGCGCTCATGTCCGGCAAGGTGGACGCGGCCCTCATCGCCGCGGGCGCGCTGGTCAAGGCCGAACAGGCGGGCAAACCCATCATTGCCACCGCCACGGGACTCGTCACCCCCAAACTCGCCATGTGCGCCAGTAAAAAGTTCATCGAAGAAAAGCCGGAACTCGTGAAACTCGTGGTCGCCGCCCAGGATGAAGCCTATGACTGGGTCATGGCCAACCATAAGGAAGCCATTGCCCTCGGCGCCAAGGAACAGAATATCTCCGAAGCCGACGCCGAACGCCTCTACGCCTGGTCCCATTACAACAAACGCCTCAATGAGGCCGATATCAAAAGCCTCGATGAAGATATGACCTTCCTCATCGATAACGGCATGGCCAGAAAACGCGTGGATTCCCGCTCCTTCATCCTCGATTCCGCCATGGAGTAGGAAAGAACGTGAAAGAATGGGTCTGATGCGGGGGGAAGGAGGAAACCCTTTTGAAAAAGGGTTCTCCCCCTTCCCCTGCTCCCCCCTTTCTCCTTCCCAAAACGTTAAGGGGAACCCCATGTCATGCGAGGGCGTCGACCGGGACCGGTCAACGCCCTCGCTCATTCATGGGTGATTGATACAAGGCCGTACTTCACCAACAAAGATCTGTCCCGGCGTTGGGACATACTTTTTCCAAAGACGGGAGCCGGATAAGGCAGAGACCGACGTACAACGCCCCCTTATCTTGAAATCCTTTCCTTTGATACGACGGCCGGCCGGGGGCCCCGGAGCGTTGATACACGACTTTCCTTCGCAAACAGAATCAGTATGAAGCGTTGAACAAAGCTTCATTATGGGCACACAGGGGCCTGTCCCGGCTTTGAGACATACTTTTCCAAAGGCGGGAACCGGATAAAGCAAAGGTCGACGTACAACGCCCCCCTTATCTTGAAATCCTTTCCTTTGACACGACGGCCCGGCGCAGGCCGGGACGGAGTCGGCCTGCGTGAGCGGGTCCGGCAGGACACGCTCACACTGAGAGGGCAGCCCCGCGCCGTTTTCCAGAACTTTCCGCGTTCCGCCTGCCCTCCCGGCCCACAGACGGCAAGGGGCATACCCCTCTCGCTTCCGGAGCACCCCAAAACAGCAGCGAGTCGACGGAGGGCCTTTGCATTCCCCCACGCTTTCGCCCTGCAAACTGAGGGGGCCCGGGGGGAATCATTCCCCCCGGCGGGGTCTGGGGCGGAGCCCCGGTGCCTTTCCGGGGTGCGGGGCG
>NZ_CALUWY010000110.1 GCF_944324615.1 uncultured Mailhella sp. | reverse complement strand
AAGGAGTGTTTATAACTTACGCATAACTATAAGTTTTCGGGAACCCCCAGCCTAGCTGGGGGTTTTCTTTTAACCAAAAAAGCCGGAGAACAGCATAATCGGTTCTCCGGCTTTTTCGTATATTCAGCAAGGGCGCGGGATATTCGAGCCGAAAGCGTCCCGAACTTCGTTTCCACTCCGCTCAAATCCGTTTGATGCGGGGCCGTATCACAGAGCAGAAACGTTATCTTCCGCCGACACGGTTTACAGGATTGGCAGGCACACGCCCTTCAAGAACATCCACGATGTTCCTTGCCGCCGTCATTTCAATGGCCACTCTCACCTTGTCCACGGCAGAGCCGAGATGAGGCGTGAAAAGAGTATTCAGCTCCGGAGAAAGCAGCGGCGGATAAATGCGCTCGGGACGCCCCTCGAGTGCCCAGTCCTCAAAAGAGAAAACATCGGCGGCATACCCCGCAAGATGCCCCCGCTCCAGCGCTTCCGCCACGGCGGTCTCATCTACGCATGATCCCCGCCCGGCATTCACCAGAAACGCTCCTTTCTTCATGAGCGCCATGCGTTCGGCATTCAGCAGATACCGGGTCTGAACGGTCAGCGGCGTCAGCACAAGAACGACGTCCGACCGCTCCAGAAGTTCGTGCAGAGCACAGCCCTCCACTCCGAACGCACGGGCCTCAGCCAGAGCCTTTTCCGAAACGTCAAAACCAAGCAGGCGGGCATTCCATGCCTGCAGTCTCCGGGCCACGGCCTGTCCCAGACGTCCCAGACCTATAATGCCAACCACGGAACCCGACACTCCCGTACCGAACAGTACCGGACGCCAGCCCTGAAACTCACTGCGGACACGCCTGTCACCGGCCTTCACGTTCCGGCTCAGTCCGAGCATAAGTGCAATGGTCAGTTCCGCGGTAGGTTCGGTAAGAAGGTCGGGTACGTACGTCAGCCACACCCCATGACGGGTAGCGGCTTCCACGTCATAATTGTCATATCCCTTCAACGCCGCCCCTATGACCTTCAGACGGGCAGCCCCGGCAAGAAGTTTTTCATCCACCTTGTCGGGCATGAAGGTCATGGCCGCATCAACATCTGCCACACGCCTGCAGAACTCTTCATGCGAAAGACTCTCGCAGCTCCGGTTCAGGTCAAGCTCGCAGTATCTTCCAAGATACTCCTCAACCTCGGCATGAATGCGACACGTGACCAGACAACGGGGTTTTCCGTTCATGAAACCTTTCTCCGTATTCTTGAACCGAGGCCATCCACCAGCGTCACCATGACGAGAATGACCAGAAGGATGGCCGAAACTTCCTGGTACTGCATGATGCGCAGCGAAGCCATAAGCTCGAAGCCTATGCCCCCGGCGCCCACCATGCCCATGACGGTGGATGCCCGGAAATTGTATTCCCACCTGTACACAAGCGTATCCACAAGCTGCGGCATGACCTGCGGCAGAATGCCGTAAAGAACGGTCTGCGCCCTTGTCGCGCCGACGGCCCGAATGGCTTCCACCGGCTTGGGATCGCAATGTTCAATGGCCTCCGCAAAAAACTTGCCCACCATGCCGACGGAATGCAGTCCCAGTGCCAGTGCACCGGGAAGAGCGCCGAACCCCACCGCCGCAACGAAAACGATGCCCATGATGAGCTCGGGTACCGAGCGGAGAATATTGAGAATTCCCCTTGCCAGGCGATAGACGGCCCTGTTCGGGGCCACATTTCCGGCAGCCAGAAGTCCTACGGGCAAGGAAAGAACCAGCGCTATGAACGTACCGGCAACGCTCATGCACAGCGTATCGACCACCGGTTTTCCCCACTTGCGCATATTGGAAAAATCAGGAGGAAACATTTCACCCAGCAGCTGGCAGAGTGCAGGACCTCCCTCCACCATCCGCTGCAGATCAAGCAGGCCGGTATGCCACGAACAGACAAGAACCATCAGCCCCAGTACGACGAGCTTCAGGCAGGATCTGCGATAGCCGCATCTTACGGTATGCCGGACGTTTTCCAGAGTTGCCGCCATGTTACATCTGCGCCAGATTGAGATTGAGAATTCTGGCCAGCTCGCGCACGGGATCATAGGCGGCATCGTCAATGGCTATGAAGCCGTCCGCCTTGAAAGGCTTGAGAACCGCAGGATCCTTCATGTCGAGAAAAGCCTGTCTGACGGCCTTCTTGAGCTCGGGATTCAGACCTGCGCGCATGGTCCAGGGATATTCGGGAAACTCCTGCGACGTGGCGATGACTTTCACCTTGTCCGCCTTCAGCAGTCCCTTTTCCATCATGGTCTGGAAAATGGGC
Source organism: uncultured Mailhella sp. (assembly GCF_944324615.1). Classification (GTDB taxonomy): domain Bacteria; phylum Desulfobacterota; class Desulfovibrionia; order Desulfovibrionales; family Desulfovibrionaceae; genus Mailhella. Next base: position 1,651 of record NZ_CALUWY010000110.1, on the reverse strand, counting down.
TCCGACATGCCGCCGGCCTGTGCATTGCCGTTCTGCACGTTCATGGCCACGGCATCGTGGCTGCCCACGAAATGTTCCTTGTAATCCTCGCCGCTTTTAAGTCCCTCATTCAGAAGCATGGATTTGGGAATGAGGTGAGAAGACGTGGAGGCGACATCACCGAACGCCATGTCATGTCCCTTGATGTCCGCCATCTTTTCAATACCGCTGCCCGCATTGGCTATGACGACCGAACGGTATGTGGCCTTGCCCTTCTTCTGCATGGCGGCAAAGGGCTCTATATCGCACTTCGACTTGGCCATGACGTAGGAAAGAGGTCCGAAATAGGCGAGGTCCAGACGATCGTGCCGCATGGCTTCAATCATGGAAGAGTAGTCGGTGGTCACCACGAGTTCCACCTTTCTGCCCAGCTTTTCCTGAAGATAGTTCTTCAGATTCTCATTATTTTTGATCACCACGCTGGGGCTTTCATCAGGCAGAAGTGCCACGCGAAGCGTCTGAGGGTTTCCGTCTCCGGCCGCAAAGGCAGCGGTCTGCATCGTGAACACGCCCAGAAGCGCCAGAACAATGTTGCGGATCTTCATAACTATTCCTCTCTGAAAATGAAAATACATGTTCAGGCCTCCGCTCTTCGCTCCAAAACGGAGAACGGTACGACCCGTATCCGGTAATCATGCGGCCAGGGCCGGCTTCAGCGAAGGCTCGACGACGGGAGGCAGGACGGAGGCTTCTGCGGAAGACGTTGCGTAAAGTCTGTTCAGCACCCTGTCGTTCAGTTCGGCGGCACTGCCGTCGAACACCACGCATCCGCCGTTCAGGGCAATGATTCTGTCGGCGAACCTTCGCGCCAGCTCCACCTGATGCAGACTCACGACCGAACAGATCCCCCTTTCCCGGCAGATTCCGTGAAGAAGATCTATGACTTCGTAGGCCCGCTGGGGATCCAGACTGGCGACAGGTTCATCGGCAAGCATGATCTCCGGCTGCTGCATGAGCGCCCTGGCTATGCCGACGCGCTGCTGCTGTCCGCCGGAAAGATTGCCCGCGGCAGTCAGCGCAAAGCCTTCCATTCCCACACGGGCAAGACAGGCATACGCATTCTCCAGATCCTCGGAAGACGCCGGAAGCAGCCCATGAAACAGAGAATGAAAACCGATGCGGCCGTTGAGCGTGTTTCTCAGGGCGGTCTGCCTCAAAATGAGCTGATGCTGCTGAAAAATGAATCCGGTTTTCCGGTGCAGCTCACGCAGTTTTCTGGAAGAATCGACAACGCCTATTCCGCGAACGCTGATGCTGCCCTCCGATACCGGACTGAGCAGCGCCAGACTGCGCAGCAGCGTGGACTTGCCAGCACCGGAAGGCCCGAGAAGAACGGTAAAGGACCCGGGATCCAGATGTATCGTCGTGGGGGCAAGCGCCGTCGTCTGACCGTACCTTTTGGCAATATTCAAGGCCTGAAGCATACAACCTCCTGAATTATCAGGATGATAAATATGCCTGAAATATTGCTCCAATGTTTCCCGAAATTAAAATTTTCATTATCAAAGAAGCGGCTTTTTTACAGCCGCAGCAACAAAAAGGGGCCCCACCGGCATAGCCGGTGGTTCCTCTTATGCGCCTGTAAGGCTTTCTTACCAGCCGCGCCCTAGCA
>NZ_CALUWY010000109.1 GCF_944324615.1 uncultured Mailhella sp. | reverse complement strand
AGAACGTGTCCTACTTTACTCCTACTATGAACTGGGACTGGGATAAATTACAGGAAAAGCGGCAACAGCAGCAGAAACAGGGCTGGGGTTCCGCGGGCAAGGGCAACTGGGGCAGGCGTGATGACGATCACGACGACCCTCAGGATAATGGCGACAACCAGAAGAAGCGGGGCGGGCCTTCCGGGCCGAACCGTCCTTCCTTTTCGTGGCCGAAGCTCCCGAAGATAGAGGGAGTTCCGGGCCTCCACTGGTGGATCGGGGGCGCGCTGCTTGTCTGGGTGCTTTCCGGCATCTATATCGTGCAGCCCGACGAGGCGGGCGTGGTGCTTCGTTTCGGCAGGTATGTGCGGACGGAAGCTCCCGGGCCTCATATCCATCTGCCGTATCCCATAGAGCGGGTGTTCAAGCCCAAAGTCTCGCAGGTCCGTCAGACGGCGGTGGGCTATCGCGCCCAGTCCGTGGGCGGAGTGTTCCAGCAGGGCAGGGTGCAGGCCGTGGATGAGGAATCCTCCATGCTCACGGGGGATGAGAACATCATCAACGTGCAGTTCAATATTCAGTATCAGATCAAGCCCGACGGGGCGGTGGACTATCTGTTCAACGTCATCCGGCCCGATCAGGTGGTCAAGCGCGCGGCGGAAGCCTCCATGCGTGAGGTCATAGGCAAGAATACGCTGGATTCCGCCCTTACCGACGGCCGTGTGAAAATACAGAACGACGTGGCCGAACTTCTTCAGAGCATTCTTGACCGGTATCAGGTGGGCGTGCAGGTGGTGGCCGTGCAGATGCAGGATGTGCAGCCCCCGCAGGAGGTGCGCGACGCGTTTAAAGATGTCGCCAGCGCCCGCGAGGACAAGCAGCGCAGCATCAATGAGGCCGAAGCCTATCGCCGCGACATTCTTCCCAAGGCACAGGGTCAGGCTTCGGAGCTGGTGAACAAGGCCGAAGCGTACCGCGAGACCCGCGTGCGTGAGGCGGAAGGCGAGGCCCAGCGCTTCCTTTCCGTGCTTGCCGAGTATGAAAAAGCCAAGGATGTGACCAGAAAGCGTATGATGTATGAAGCCTTTGAAGATATTCTGAGCAAGCCGGGCATGGAGAAGCTGGTGCTTCCTTCCGACGCCGGTTCCCATGTGCTCCCCCTGCTTCCGCTGGACGCCTGGAAAAGGCAGGACGGCGCCAAGGAGGAGAGCCGCTGATGAAGGGGTTGAAATCCATTCTTCTGCTTCCGGTGCTGCTGGTGGCGGCGCTCCTCGCTCAGCAGACGCTCTTTGTGGTGGACCAGACGCAGCAGGCGCTGGTCATACAGCTGGGTCATCCGCTGGACAAGGTGTACGGCCCCGGGCTTCATGCCAAGCTGCCTTTCATTCAGAACGTCGTGTACTTCGAGGCGCGCATTCTTGATTACGATGCCCGCCCGGCCGAAGCGCTGACCAGCGACCTCAAGACCATAGTGCTCGACAACTACGCGCGCTGGAAAATCGAGGACCCGCTGCAGTTTTACCGCACCATGCGTACGGAAACGAACGCTCAGGCCCGCCTGGATGCCGTCATCTATTCGCAGATACGCGCACATGTCGGCCGCCATACCCTTACCGAGGTTGTGGCCGATGAGAGAAACTCCATCATGGAATCGGTGACGGAAAAGGCCTCTCAGCAGATGAAGGAATTCGGCATCGCCATTGTGGACGTGCGCATCAAGCGCACCGACCTGCCTGCCGAAAACCAGCGTGCCATTTTCGACCGTATGCGCGCCGAACGCGAACGTCAGGCCACGCAGTACCGTTCCGAAGGTGCTGAAGAGTCCACCAAGATCCGTTCCGGCGCGGAAAAGGAACGTGCGCTCATTCTGGCCGAGGCCGGGAAAAAGGCGCAGGTGCTCCGTGGTGAAGGTGACGCCGAGGCCGCGCGCATCTATGCCGAGGCCTTTTCCCGTTCTCCGGAGTTTTTCTCCTTCCAGCGTGGTCTGGAGGCGTTGCGCAAGTCGCTTGGAGAAAATACCCGTATGGTACTCACACCGGACAGCCCCCTGCTTCAGCCCATCAAGTAGGCGTGGCGCGCATGGAACGGCTGGATATCGACCAATTTGATCCTGTTTATGCCAGGATGCTCTTTGTTTCCCGGCGCCGCACCCAGGCGGAGCTGGCGGATCTGCTCAATCTGCAGCAGGGAAGTATATCGGAAGCCAAGAAGCGCGGGGCCATTCCTCTGCCGTGGTGCGTGTATATCTGCGACCTTTTCCATGTCCGCATGGACTGGCTGCGTTTCGGTGAACCTCCCGTGTTTATGACTGAGGAAATGAAGGAACAGGAAACCTTTCTTGAGGCGGGGCTGCGTGAACCGCCGCCCCCGCCTCTGGAAACGGTGCGGCCCGGTGAGGTGTCGGTTTTCAGCACCGTGCGGCAGAGCGACGGTTCTTTTCCCGAGGCGTACACCCAGGTTTTCCCCAGAGAGTTCATGCTGGAGGGGGTAAAGGTCTTTCGCCTTCTGGAACGCTGCATGGCTCCCGCCCTCAACAAGGGCGCGCTGGTGGCGGTGCTTCCGGGTGCTGCGGTGGAAGACGGCGATGTGGTGGCGGTGTTCGGCGGCAGCGGACTTCTGTTCCGCCGCGTCTTCGTGACTTCGGAAGGCTATGACCTGAGAGCGGAGCGCCGCGATCTGGCAGAGGACATGCACGTCGCCGGAGCCGACTGGGCCGCTCTCTATTATGGAAAGGCCGTATGGGCCTTCCAGCCCCTGTGGGCGGGATAGCTTCGCATGGAAAAAGGCGGGGTACCGGGCGGGAGCATAGTCTGCAGAACGCGGCAACGCTGAGTTTTTCTTCCCGGATGTTCAGGGAAAGGCCTGACGGCATGCTCCCCGGTACAGGCGTTGCTGCCCGGCCGTGCAGATTCCGGGAACCGGCCTTCCGACAGTGAGCCTTCCGCGCTTTTTACCCGGAAGAGCATCGCCGCTCTGCCGGAATGTCTTCTGCCTGCCGCTCTGCGAAGAGCCGGGGCATCCTGTGCGTGCATGCCGTTCTCAGAGGGGAGCGGGCATGCCGTTTAAGAGCGTTTTCCACGGCGTCGCCGGATGGCTTTTGAAGAAAACGCCGTGGAAACAACCGTGATTTGAGGCGAACATGTTGATTTCTCTTGGTCCTCAGGCCTTTATTTCCCCCGCTCCCGTACTTCTGGTAGGAACGTACGACGCCTCCGGACGGCCCAATATCATGACGGCCGCCTGGGGAGGGCTGTGCTGCTCCCAGCCTCCGTGCCTGGCGGTTTCCCTGCGGCGTTCTTCCTGGACCTGCCGTTCCCTTCAGCTGAAACAGGCCTTCACGGTAAGCATACCCGGCCGGAATATGGTGGGACAGGCCGACTTTGCAGGTCTTGTTTCCGGCAGACAGGAAGACAAGTTCCAGTCTCTCGGCCTGACGCCTCAGGCAGGGGAACATGTGGATGCCCCCTTTGTGGCGGAGTGCCCCGTAGTGCTGGAACTTCTGCTCCGGCATACGCTGGAACTCGGTTCCCATATCCAGTTCGTGGGAGAAATCATGGATGTGAAGGTGAACCGGGACTGCCTTTCTCCCGAAGGGCTGCCCGATCCCGCGCTGATCGACGCGCTTTCCTTTGCTCCCCTGACCAAGGAATATTACGGTATCGGAGAATTTGTGGCGCGTGCCTTTGCCGTGGGCAAGACCGTGAAGCGGAACGTACAGGAAGGATAGCTTTTCCGGACGGCAAAAGTTTTTGCGGTGCGGCGCTTCATGGCAGAAATCGCAAGGCCCGCTGCCTCAGGGAAAGCGGTGCCGCCGTCGGCCATGTCCGGAGCCATAGGGCGCAGGAAAGGCTTGTGCCTTACTTTCTGGTGGAGGAACGCTCCGGGAAGCGGCAAGGTTTTTCTCCGTTTCCGGCGAAGAGTGCGTGTTGCCGGGAATTTTTCAAAGAAGATGATGGAGACGTGCGTTATCCAGGTCCCGGGGGCTGAACAAGGCCCCCGGGACCTGTTCTTTTAAAGAAGCAGGAATTGTCGGTAAAAGGCAGATGTTTCCCGGCCCACGAGGAAACGTTCCCGCAGACGGGGCACTCCCGTTTCTTTGTTGTGGGAGTGGACGGGCAGTCCGCCGTGCCTTTTTCAGGTATGCCCGGCGGAAGGAAGCGCTTTTCGGGGAAGCGGGGCGGATGTCTGTTCCCTTTTCAGGAGCATGGAGAACTGCGGAAGGCGTTTTCCGGCGCAGGAAGCAGGGGGAAGGCCCGGCCTTCCCCCTGCTTTTTCATGCCTGGAAGGGTG
>NZ_CALUWY010000108.1 GCF_944324615.1 uncultured Mailhella sp. | reverse complement strand
TTGTGCACACACGTTCTTTTCGGCCATTTGTCTCGCTGCCATTGTTATCTTTTATATTTAATGAGTCCTGAACCTAGAAGAATGAAGGTGCGGCAGCCATACCCCGCCTCTGCGTTTTCCGCCGTTTTTCTCTGGAAGACTTCGGCGGAGGGCGCTCAGTTGCGGCACAGGGCTTTTCCCGGCACGTCACATCTCTCGGTCCGCCCCGGAGCGCTTCCGCCGCCGGGCGAAAAGCGCTCTTCCCGCGGGCCGTCTTTCTCCGAAGACTCCCTGCATCCGCGAGGATGCGGCGCAGAAAAAGCAGTCTCACCGTGCCCGGATCCGGTGCGCGCTCAGAATGTGTGCAGCCTTATTCCCCAGAAGGCCGCAATCCGGCAAAAGCACATAAAAAAGCCCGGCGATGCCCGGACAACGTTTCCCTCTCCGTCTCAGGATACGGCCGGGGCATATCCTTTTCCCGGAACATATCGTTCCCGTTTGCTGCAGGAGTGCGCAAAGCCATGACGACACCCCGGCGGCTTCTTTCTTGAGAAAAGAAAGGGAAATGCAGGTGAATATCCATAATTTCACAAAATAATCAAGGCTATTATCATCATTTTTCAGGCAAAACGCAAGTTGTTGACCCCGGACGGGCCAAAAGCTTAGCGTACGCTTCGCCCTGCCTGTGTACTCCGGGAATTTCCCTTCTTCCCCGGGCCTTCATGCCCTGCCTTCCGGCCGCGACACGCCCCAAAAAGCGGCCCGGAAGCTTTTTTGCCCGGCGCCTGCCGCGACAGCGTTCCCAAAGGACGGAAGAAGAGAAAAAACATGGCTTCTTCCAGAATATCCGAGACTCGGGCCGCATCCTTTCTTTTCCTGAAGGGGCGGCCCGCATGGTTTTCTCCTGGAAAAAGCCTTTCTCCCCATGGAAATTCCCGGATGTGCCTCTTTCCTCCCGGAAAAAAGCATCGGCATCAACAAATACCTGTGCCTTACGCATCATCCGTTTTCCAAAAAAAAGGAGAAAACATGACTGGTCCCGTCGTCAATTCGCTGTGCATTCTTTTCGGTGCCCTGATCGGAAGCTCCATCGGCAAGCTTCTCGGGGAAACCTTCCGCAGGCATCTTCTGCTCGTTTTCGGCTGCATCAATATAGGTATGGGCGTTTTCATGATCGGCAAAACGCAGGCTCTTCCCCCCGTGGTCTGTTCCCTGCTTCTCGGAACTCTGGCCGGGGAAATGCTGAGACTGGAATACCTCATCATGCTGCTTGCCCACAAGATTGCCACCCTGTTCAGCCGGATAGGAAAAAAGCAGCGCAGTTCCCTCGAATACATGCGGGAGCAGTTTTCCATTTTCCTCGTCGTGTTCGCCGCCAGCGGCCTGGGCTTCTTCGGTTCCATGCAGGAAGGCCTCACGGGAGATCCTTCCCTGCTCATTATCAAAGCCCTGCTTAGCCGCCAACACAGGAGCCATCATCGGTATTCTCTGCGTCCCCAGTTCCTTGTCCAGTGCATCATTCTTCTTTCGGCCGGCTTCGTCGGGCAGTACGCCACCCCTTTTCTGCTGGATAATTTCTCCGGCTGCGGCGGATTCATCATGCTCGCCACAGGGCTGCGTACCTGCGGCATCATGCAGTTCCCCATTCTGAGCATGCTGCCCGCCTTCCTGTGTTCCATGCCCCTTTCCCTGCTCTGGCTCCACTTCTTCGGCTGATTCTGCACGAAGTTCCGTGCCGTTCCCCGAAACACCGCTTCTGAAGGGAACACCGTTTTTCCCTCAGAAGCATAGTCCCGGAAAGGGACGGAAGCCTCCATCAGAGAACTGCGGCAGGGGCACCGCTTCCCTGAGGCGTATTGACCAAGCCCGTCAATACGCCCACGAAAAAGACATCTTCTGTTCCTTCATACCAGCGGGGCTCTATGGATATTCTCTGCATGCTCATCCTCGGCGGTGCTGTGGTCGGGCTCCTTTCCGGCCTTTTCGGGGTGGGGGGAACCATCATCATCGTTCCGCTGCTCAATCTCCTTTTTTCCGGCATGGGCATACCGGAAAATCTGGTTCAGCATCTCGCCGTGGGAACGGCCCCCTCGACCATACTCGTCACATCCCTCGCCACCTTCATCGCCCATGTGCGCATGGGCTCCATGCGCTGGGATGTCTGGAAAAAAATGGTCTCCGGCATCGTCATCGGTTCCGTGGCCGGGGCCGTTCTCGCGCACAGGATTCAGGGCTCGTCGCTGGAACTTGTTTTCGGCATCATGATCGTGGTCATGGCCGTTCAGATGATCATCGGCTTCAAGCCGCGGCCCCATAGCGCGCTCAGGCATGCTCTATTCCGGTAAGCATCGCCATCGGCGTTCTGTCCAGCCTCACCGGCGTGGCGGGTTCCCTCCAGCTCATCATCTTTCTGGCATGGGCCGGCTATGCGTGGTGCGACTGCGTGAGTACCGCCGCCGCGCTCAGCCTGCCCATTACACTCACCGCCACCATCAGCTATATGATCCTCGGCTGGGGCATCGACGGCCTGCCGGACTTTTCCCTGGGATATGTGTATCTTCCGGGCACCTTCGGTCTCATGATCCCGAGCATGCTCATGGCCGTGGCCGGTGCAAGACTCGCCCACTACTGCCTGCCGGATTGCTCAAAAGAGCCTTCGGCGTATTCGGGCTCTGCGTCGGCATCACCCTTCTGATCAGACTGATCTGACCAGCCGGGGTCTTCCGCGCATCCGGACCTGCCCTGCCGCCTTTCTGCTGCGGTATCGGCATTTCCCGGCTTACCGCTTTTGCCGGCCTTGCGCCGGACTCCCGGCCGTCAGCCTTATGCCTGCAGCCCTCTCGCCGTGAAGGCGCTTTTCCCACACGAAACGACCTCAAAAAACACAAAAGCCTTCTGTTCCGACAGTGCCGGGCCGCCATTGCCGGACAGGATGCTTCCCGGAGACGCGGAGCAGGAACGGCAAAGGCATTTTCGCCCGTTGCCCCCTGCATGCCGCCACGGCTTCCATTTTTTCCGGCACGGCAGAGCCATGCCCGCCTGCCGTGCCCCGTGCATTCTTAAAGTTCTGATTCAAGGTTGCGGCACCTTCTTCCTTTTCCGAAAGGCATGGGGCAAAGCCCCTTCTCCCCGGAGAAAGGCGCCCCGCCGGACTTTTCAAAACGCCCCGCAACGGCTATGGTAAAAAAAGACGATCGGTTATTTCAGGAGACAATCATGCATACGTTTTACCTCCCCCCCGGACAATGGAGCGGGCGACTCGAACTTTCCGGCGCGGAAGCGCATCACATGGGCCGCGTGCTTCGCCTGCACCCCGGCGACGAGGTGCTTGTACTCGACGGCGAAGGCAGAGAAGCCCTCTGCCGCATCTCCGCCATAGGCAGGCAGTCCGCGCTGCTGAACATTGTGGAGGAAAAACGATATCCCAGGCCTGAAGCAGGTGTCGTACTTGCCGTAGGCTGGGGCAAGGAAGCCCGCAGGGGCTGGATTCTGGAAAAATCGGTGGAACTTGAAGCAGCCGGGCTGTGGTTCTGGCAGGCCAGGCGCAGTCAGTTCCCCGTGCCTGCCGATGCCAAGGAAACCTGGCACGCCTCCCTTGTGGCCGGGGCCAAACAGTGCCGGAATCCGTGGCTGCCCGAACTGCGCACGCTGCCCGGAGGCGTGGAGGAACTGATACGGGCCTCACAGGACTTCGAACACCGTCAGGTGCTTCTGGAAAGCGGCCTGCCGGGGCAGTCCTTCATGTCGGCGGATGTGCTCGGCCTGCCGGGAAAGACGCTCTGCGTCATCGGCCCTGAGGGAGGATTCACGCCCGAGGAAGCCGAACGCCTCATTGACGCCGGATTTCAGGCCCTCAGCATGGGAGAAAGGGTGCTCCGCTGGGAAACGGCGGCCATGATGGCCCTGGGCCTGCACTGGTGGAAACGTCAGCATCCCGGAGAACCCTCATGAACCGTCCGCTGCCGGAAAGTCTGCGTCCTGCGGAACTGGAACACTTCGTGGGGCAGAGCCACCTGCGCGCCCAGATACAGGCGCTGCTCAATGGTCCGCACCTGCCGAGTCTTCTGCTCTTCGGCCCTCCCGGCTGCGGAAAATCCACCCTCGCCCTTATTCTGGCCCGGGCCACGGGCAGAAAAATGCTGCGCCTTTCCGCTCCTGAAGCGGGCATACAGCAGATGCGCCGTCAGCTCTCCGGGGTCGACGTGCTGGTGCTTGACGAACTGCACCGTTTTTCCAAGGCTCAACAGGATTTCTTTCTGCCCATTCTGGAAAGCGGCGAAATGACCATGATCGCCACCACCACGGAAAATCCTTCCTTCAGCGTGACAAGAC
>NZ_CALUWY010000107.1 GCF_944324615.1 uncultured Mailhella sp. | reverse complement strand
CCTGCGCGCCCCGGGAGGCCCCGCCAGGGGGCCCCGCAGGGCCGCGGGCACGGCAGGGGAGTGGTGCCCGTCCTTTTCACCGCCTGCGCCATGCCCCGCGGGCCCCCTGAACACGCCTTCCTGCCCATCCTGAACACCTCTTCCCCCCTAAAAAGGCCGGAAGGCTCACCACAGCCCCTTTTTCCGCGGAAAGGGAGACCTCAACGCCCCCAAGCGGGCCGAAAACACCCGAAAAGCCCCCCTCAGAAGCCCCGCGGCCCCTGCGCACGCCCTGAGCCCCGCGCGGAAGAGCAACAGCGCCCCTGCGCCTGTAAAGCCCCACCGGCACAGCCGAAGAGGCGGAAAAGGCAGGCCCCCTGCGTGCCCCGGAGCCCGACGACAGGGACGGCGCAACACGCCCGAACCCCTGTGAAACGGCCTTTTTCCCGCAAAAAGCCCCGTAAAGCCCCACCGGGAAGCAAAAAACGCCCCTGTGCGCCCCGGGAGGCCCACCACCGGCACCCCCGCAGGCCCGGGGACTCATCGGTGGAAAGGTGACGTTCCTTTTCACCGCCTGCGCCATGCCCCGCAGGCCCCCTGAGGGTGCGGGACGCACGGACTCTCTGCGAAAAAGCCCCCGCACAAGGCCCGCGCCGCGGGGAAAAGCGGCCTTTTTGCGCGCTGCGGCACATTTTTCCTTTGACATCCTGCCCGGAAGAGGCAAGATGCGGCCATCCGGCGGCAGCGCCGGGCGCGTCCGGGCCGCCTTCGGGCTTCCGGGCGCTGCACCTTCCGGACCCACAAGAGGGAGAATACATGGCATTTACAAAGAAAGGCGCGGGCAGGCGCGCGGCGGAGCTTTTCGCGGCCTCCGACCCGGGGAAGAAACAGCACAGCAACATTGTTCTGCGCATCATGCGCGGGGAACTTACCCTCACCGTCACCTTCTGGATATGCTGCATCTCCATTCCTCTGGTGGGGCATCTTCTGTTCAGCCGCGTGCTTTTTCCCATCATGGACGTGCACACCTGGTACGGTTCCTCCACCTTCATCATCTGGGCGGCGCTTTCGGTGCTGTATGCGGCCGTGGTCTGCACCGGCCTGTGGCGCAGCCGGAAGAACTATACGGGCAGCCGGACCATTGCGGAACTGGCCGGGCTTTTTGCCGTGGCCGGGGCGGCGGGCGCCGTGGCCTACGCCGTCATGATACTCACCTCCTGGCACATGCTGCTCAACCTGTGAGGATACCATGTCCATAGAACGCGCAAAGAAACATCTCGCGGCCTGGGGCCGGGACAAGGATGTCGTGGAACACGACCATTCCAGCGCCACGGTGGAACTTGCCGCCGAGGCTCTGGGCACGGAACCCTGCCGCATAGCCAAGACCCTTTCCTTTCTCAACGGCGAACGCACCATACTGCTCGTTGCCGCGGGCGACGCCCGTGTGGACAGTTCGGCCTTCAAGAAGCGTTTCGGCGTGAAGAAGGTGAAAATGGTGCCTGCGGAGGAAGTGGAGGCGCGCACCGGTCACGCGGTGGGCGGCGTCTGCCCCTTCGGCGTGCCGGAAGGCGTGGATGTGTACCTCGATGAATCCCTGCGCCGCTTTGCCACCGTTCATCCGGCCTGCGGCAGTTCCACAAGCAGCATCGAACTCACGCCCGAAGAGCTTGAAGAGTATTCCGGCGCCCTCGACTGGGTGGACGTGTGCAAGGATTGGCGCTGATTTCTTCTTTTTCAGGACACGCCCCCTTGACAAAGTGGGCGAACAGGTCATAGTCAAGCTGTCGAAGGCTAAAACATGATGAACAGCGCAACCGCCAGAGTTTCGTTCGCCGTCAGGATTCTGCTCCTGATGGTCTGTTGCGCCCTTCTCATGCCCGCGCATGCTCCGGCCGGTGAAAAGAACCACGAGCTGGAAAGCTTCCGCGTAGCCTCTCTCACGCTGGCCATCAGCGGCATCAGCAATCCCGTTTCCCAGCTCAAGACCTTTTCCGATACGGAAGGGACTTCTCTCCGTTCTCCCGGCAAACGCCAGCAGAACGCCTTTTCCGACCCGGACGACGCCGATTCCCCGGCCATTCTTCCGTCCGTGCCTCCGCTGCCCGAGTTCTTCCTGTGCGCGCAGGAATGCTTTGCGGCACGCACCTTCCCGCCCGAGTCTCACGGGCTCATTCACTGGTATTCTCTCGCTCCGCCTGCCTCCCAGAACGCCTGATTCCGGTTTCTGCACCTGCGCCGCATCATTGTTGCGGCTGCACGGCCTGTTTCCACACGTCCGTTCTGTGAGGTTTTCTCATGCGTTCCCTGCGCTGGCGCTGTTGCGTCACGTTGCTGGCGGCCTTTCTCTGTGTCGCCTGCATCTCCGTCAATTTTCTTCCTTCACTTCCCTCCTGGGCGGCCTGGCTGCCCTCGCCCATTCATCTCGGGCTTGACCTCAGGGGAGGCATTCATCTCACGCTCGGCGCAGATGTCGATCAGGCCGTTTCCCAATCTTTGTCCCTTCTGGGGCAGGATATCCGTTCCAGCGCCAACGATGCGGGAATAAGGACCCGCCTCCTCCGTCATGCCGATGGTCGAACGCTGGAATTCGTGCCGCTCAAACACGAGGGAATCGAACCACTCTCCAACCTGCTGCGCGACCGATTCGGACAGATGGCGGTCGGGTCCGTCATCTCGTCCGGATCCGGGGAAAAACTCCTCGTCTCCTTTCGCCCCGAATGGGAAAAACAGCTCCGCGAACGCATCATGGACCAGACCGTCCGCACGCTTCGCGGCCGTATCGACGCCTTCGGCGTGGCGGAACCCGACATCCGCCTCCAGGGCGACGATCAGATTCAGATTCAGCTGCCCGGTGTGACCGATACCGCGCGAGCGCTTCAGCTCATCGGCCGCACGGCACAGCTCACCTTCCACCGCGTCCGCCACGACGCCGCTCCGGGCGCCGTCATGCCCCCGGGCACGGCGTGGTATCCGCTGGCCACGGGCACGCTTTCGCGGCGCGCCTCTGCCGAGGACTTTTCCGGCGGCCTTGTTCTCGACCGGGCCCCCCTGCTTTCCGGTCAGGACATCGTCGACGCCCGCCCCGCTTTCGACGAACGCAATCAGCCATGCGTTTCCCTTCAGTTCAGCGCACGGGGCGCGGAACAGTTCGAGCGCATCACAGGAGAGCTCATTCATCAGCAGTTCGCCATCGTACTCGACGGCGTGGTGCAGAGCGCGCCCGTGATCCAGCAGAAAATCAGCGGCGGCAAGGCAAGCATCACCGGTTCCTTCACCACCGAAGAGGCGCAGGATCTGGCCGTGGTCCTGCGTTCCGGTTCCCTGCCCGCCAAGGTTTCCGTACTTGAGGAACGCACCGTGGGCCCCTCTCTGGGGGCGGATTCCATCCGCGCGGGGCTGGTGGCCGGCGCCGTGGGTTCCCTCGGCGTCATGCTGGTCATGCAGCTCACCTACGGCCTTTCCGGCCTTCTGGCAAACTTCATGCTGGTATTCACCATAAGCCTGCTCTTTGCGGGACTCGGCCTTTTCGGCGCCACGCTCACCCTGCCCGGCATTGCAGGCGTGGTGCTCACCATAGGCATGTCGGTGGATGCCAACGTGCTCATCTTTGAACGCATACGCGAGGAAATAGGCCGGGGGCTCTCCACACCCCGGGCCATAGACGCAGGCTTCAAGGAGGCGCAAAGCTCCATTCTCGATTCCAACCTCACCACGCTGCTCACCGCCGCCGTGCTCTATCAGTTCGGCACCGGGCCGGTGCGGGGCTTTGCCGTCACTCTGGCCCTCGGCATACTGGCATCCATGTTCACGGCCATCTTCGTTTCCCGCCTGCTGTTCGATATCTGGATAAGGAAGAACAACGCTGCAAGGTGCGGCCTTTCTCCCCATATTGCCGGGGCCGCCCGATAGGCCCCGCAACCGTGCCTTCGGGAAACGGCACGGACAGCACTGGACAAGGGCGGCCCGGGATTCTCTCCACCGGGTCGCCCGCACGACATCCGCAATACCGGCCACCGGGAGACCGGGCCACAGACAACAACATATCGGCGGCGCACGCCGCACCCCTCGGAGGAAATCCTATGGATGATTACCTGAAGCAGGCAATCGAACTTGTGAAGGCCCAGTCTTCCGTGCGCATCATGCAGGAAGAAGAAATCGTTGCCATGATACGCGCCCTCTCCGTAAGCCTGAAGAACCTCGGTGAAGGCGAAACGGAAGCCGAAGAGGAGGACGCCCCCTCCCCCGCCCGCTCCATCAGAGAAAAGAGCATCACCTGCCTGGAATGCGGCAAGTCCTTCAAGCTCATCACCCGCAAGCACCTTGCTCAGCACGGCCTGGACGCCGACGCCTACCGCAGAAAGTGGGGCCTCAAGAGCGGCGTGCCCCTGGTGTGCAAGAGCATTCAGCGCGTGCGCCGCAAGAAGATGAAGGACATGAAGCTGTGGGAAAAGCGCCACGCTCCCCGCGTTGAAGCCTAGCCGGATTCCGGGAACCTCCCCGGCAAAGCCCGTTTTCCAAAAAAAAAAGCCCCGTTCCGCGGGGCTTTTTTCTGCCCTGCCGCCCATACGCGCCCCCCTCTTTCTGCACGAAGAAGAAGGCGGCCC
>NZ_CALUWY010000106.1 GCF_944324615.1 uncultured Mailhella sp. | reverse complement strand
CGTTTTTTGCTTCCCGGTGGGGCTTTACGGGGCTTTTTGCGGGAAAAAGGCCGTTTCACAGGGGTTCGGGCGTGTTGTGCCGTCCCCGTCGTCGGGCCGCAGGGCGCACGCAGGGGGACTTGCGTTTTCCGTCTCTTCGGCTCTTGCCGCAGGGCGCGGGGGCTTACAGGCACAGGGGCGCTGTTGCTCTTCCGCGCGGGGCTCAGGGCGTGCTGCAGGGGCCGCGGGGCTTCTGAGGGGGCTTTTCGGGTGTTTTCGGCCCGGTTGGGGGCGTTGAGGTCTCCCTTTCCGCGGAAAAAGGGGCTGTGGTGAGCCTTCCGGCCTTTTTAGGGGGGGGAAGAGGTGTTCAGAATGGGCGGGAAGGCGCGTTCAGGGGGCCTGCGGGGCATGGCGCAGGCGGTGAAAAGGAACGTCACCTTTCCACCGATGAGTCCCCGGGCCTGAGGGGGGCCGGTGGTGGGGCCTCCCGGGGCGCGCAGGGGGCGTTTTTTGCTTCCCGTGGGGCCTTTACGGGGCTTTTTGCGGGAAAAAGGCCGCTTCACAGGGGCGCGGGCGTGTTGCGTCGTCCCTGTCGTCGGGCTCCGGGGCGCACGCAGGGGGACTTACGTTTTCCGCCTCTTCGGCTGTGCCGGTGGGGGCTTTACAGGCACAGGGGCGCTGTTGCTCTTCCGCGCGGGGCTCAGGGCGTGCGCAGGGGCCGCGGGGCTTCTGAGGGGGCTTTTTCGCGGAAAAAGGGCCTTCCGGCAGGGGGCTACTGATTTAAAATGTCGCGCACATCCCGGGAGAAGCTGAGGTCAAGCTCTATGGCCTTGGGGGAAAGGGTGCGGCTTTTGCTGTCGCTTTCCAAGGAATAGCGGGGGTCGCGCAGGTCGCCTTCCAGGCGCACGGGCAGGGCCGAGGTGCCCGCCATCTGCACGGCGCCTGTTGCGTTCACGGTGCGCTGCATGAGGTTCACCGTGCCGGATCCGGAAAGGGAAAGGCGCGCCGCATCCAGAGAGAGGCGGTCCACGGTAAGGTTGCCGTCCTTGGAGAAGAAGGAAAGGAAGAGTCTTTCAAAACGGTTGGTGGCAAGCAGGCTCGACACCAGCGGAATATCCGGCGGCAGTATGCTGAAGGCCGTTTCCACCTGTGAGGAGGTGAGGCTTCCCTTGCCGTTCAGCGAGGGCAGGCCGCGCGAGGTGGTGAAGGAAAGCGAGGCGTTGATGGAGCCGTTGCCCTTGAGCAGGGGGCGCTCCGCAAGGCTGCGGGATATTTCCTCAAGATTGGCCTGAGGCACGCTGAAGTTGATGGACAGGCGGGAGGAAAGGGGCGTGCTCGGGAGCATGACCGTTTTCATGGAGGCCGTCACCGGGCTGCCCGCCAGAATGCCGGAAAGGGGGTTGAATTCATAGGAGCCGTTCTGCCCGGCGAGGCGGGCATGCACGTTTTCCAGATGCAGGCGGTTCCAGCGCACATGTTCGGCCGAAAGCTGCAGATTCACGCGGGGCCAGCGGGTGAAGTCGCGGTTTTCCAGCTTCCGGGGCGCGCCGTCGGGCCTTTCGCTCCGGTAGTCGTCGAGGTCGAAGTCACCGAGGGAAAGTTCCCCGCTGATGACGAAGGGGTCGGGCGAAATGCTGAGTCTGCCGGAAAAGGTGAGGTCGTCCGCCTTGCCCTGTATGCTCGTCATGCGCATTTTGCCTTCGGCCCAGCGCATTTCCGCCGCAAGGGCGCAGTCGCTGAAAATGTTGTGGTCGGCAAAGGGCAGGGGATGATGCAGAATTTCGCCGATGCGCTGCGGGTCGCCTTCCATGTCCACCTTGAGTGTGGCGTCGCCCCGGACGGGGTCGCTGTACATGCGGGCGAGGGAGGCAATGCTCCCCGAAGCCGTGGCCGACAGATCCGGCCCCTGGAAATGCAGCTGGGAAAGGGTGAGCACGTCGCTGTCGAAGCCGTATTCCAGCTTGCCGGAAAGGGAAAGGTATTCGCGGAACGACACGCCCATGCCCGGCGTGAGCATGGCCTTTTCTATGGCGAAGGAGGCTTTTTCCTTGTCGAGCAGGGCGGAACAGTGCAGTTCCACCCCTGCATGGAAGGCCGGGTCCGAACCGTCGATATCCGTTTGCAGGTTGAAGTTTGTGGGCGTGCCGGGGTGCACGTTGGTGGCGTTGAGGGTGAGCGGCGCTATGGTGAGGGTGGAACCGTCGGGCTGGATGAAGCATATCCGGCCCTGACTGATGCTTATGTTGTCCGGTGCAATGCGCAGGGCGTGCAGAATGCCCTGAATAAGTTCGTCGAAGTCCCGCCGGTGTTCCACGCTTGCAGGAATGGCGGCCAGAAATTCCCGCACCGGCTTTTTCAGCTTCATGGTGACGGCCAGATCGTCCACGGAGAAATTCTTGATGCTGAACTTGCCGGTGAACAGCGCGTGGGAGGAAATCATCACCGAAGCGCTGCTGAAGCTGATTTTCAGCGCGCCGTCGGGGCTTTCCCAGGAGCTTGCGCCGAGTTCCAGCCCGCGGTTGGGAAACAGCGTGAGCGTAGGCGGCGTTTCGGAAACAAGGGGAGCGCCGGTGCTCGTTTCCACATACGCATTGAATTTGTCGATGATGATGTCGCTGTTGGTGGCAATGAGGCCGATAAGGCCCCCGCCAGCGACAAGGACAAGAAGAACAAGGACAATAAGTATCTTACGCAGCATGTGTCTATCCGGCGAACAGGGTATTGCCTGAGCATATACGCATTTTCCGGGCGGGGCAAGCCCCCCGCCGGGGCCTTGTCGTTTCCGGCCTGAGAGGCGTGCGGAAAAAGGGGAAAAAGGGGGGAAACGTCGCCTTTCCGCCCTGAAAAGCGCCGTGCAGGGCCCGGAGGGGGCGTTCTGGGGGCGGAACCGCCGGGCGCGGGAAAGGAGGCGGCAGGGCCGTGTTTCAGCCCGCGGCCCTGCGGAAAAGCGCCTCCGCCGGCCCGGCGCGGAAAAGAAGAAAAAATATGTTGAAAATAGTTTTCATTCTTGCTAATGTGAACGAAACAGCAGAAAAAAGCGCGGTTTCCCGCGCTCTGGGAGATATGTCATGCAGACACTGGTTGTTCTTGTGATTCTTGCCCTTGCGGGTGTGTATCTTTTTTTCCGTTTTCGTCGTTCTCTTTCCGGCGGGGGCTGTGGCTGCGGCTGCTCTTCCTGCACGAAGAAGGGCGGGTGTTCCGCACACGGCGTATCGCTGGAAGGCCGCGCCGTAAGAGGGGGGGGCGGCCCTTCGTGCGGACGGCCCGACTAGCCTTCCCCTGCCGGTTCTTTGCATCGCCGCTATGGCATAAGCCTTGTTCACCTTGCAGAAAGGCCCCCCTTCGTGATGGAAGGAGGGCCTTTTTCGTTACAGGATGAACTGCTGCAGGTCCACGTCGTTCTTCACGTCTTCCAGGTGTTCGGAGACGTAGGCCTTGTCGATGACGATATGCTGCCCGGCCCTGTCCGGGGCCTCGAAGGAGATATCGGAAAGGATTTTTTCCAGAATGGTGTAGAGCCTGCGCGCGCCTATGTTTTCGCTGCGGGTATTGGTTTCCTCGGCAAAGGCGGCAATTTCCCTGAGGCCCTCTTCGGAGAAGTGGAGGGTGACGTTTTCCGTGGAGAGCAGTGCGGCATACTGTTTCTGCAGGGAATTGTGGGGTTCGGTGAGGATGCGGTAGAACTCCTTGCTGCCCAGGGCCTGCAGTTCCACACGCAGGGGGAAGCGGCCCTGCAGTTCGGGAATGAGGTCGGAAGGCTTGCTGAAGTGGAAGGCGCCGGCCGCGATGAAGAGAATATGGTCGGTGTGGATCATGCCGTGCTTGGTGTTCACCACACAGCCTTCCACCACGGGCAGAAGGTCGCGCTGCACGCCTTCGCGGGATATGTCGGAGGAACGCTGCTGGGCGGCGGAACTGGCGATCTTGTCGATTTCGTCAATGAACACAATGCCGCTCTGTTCCACCCTTTCCCGGGCGATTTCCACAATCCGCTCTTCGTCAAGCATGGAATCGCGCGCCTGCTGCACCAGAATGTTGTAGGCGGCGCGGGTCTTCATGCGCTTTTTCTGCGTCTTGGGCGGCATGAAACGGCTCATCATGCTCTTCATCTGACTGCCCAGGGAATTGTCCATGCCCGGCATGGCGAACATGTCCATCTGCGGGGCCTGCTCCGTGACTTCCACCTCCACTTCGTGGTCGTCCAGGTGCCCCAGCTTCCAGAGATTGCGCAGCTTCTCGCGCGTCGCCTCGCGGCCGGAATCCGTGCTGCTGCCCGGCAAAAGCAGATCAAGCAGCTTTTCCTCGGCCTGCGCCTCCGCCTTGGCCGCCACTCTCTGCCCTTCCTCGTCGCGCACAAGCTTGATGCCTATCTCCATAAGGTCGCGGATCATGGATTCCACGTCCCGCCCCACATAGCCCACTTCCGTGTACTTCGTGGCTTCCACCTTGATGAAGGGCGCGCCCGTCAGCTTCGCCAGCCGCCGTGCTATCTCCGTTTTGCCCACGCCCGTGGGCCCCATGAGTATGATGTTCTTCGGCGCTATCTCGTCCCGCATCGCCGGGTCAAGCTGCTGACGACGCCAGCGGTTGCGTACCGCTACCGCCACCATGCGTTTCGCCTGTTCCTGTCCTACGATATATTTGTCAAGCTCGGCAACTATCTGCCGGGGGGTCAGCGTGTTCATGGGCAATCTCCTTTTTTCAGAACATAGGCCCGATTCTGAAAAAGGGAAGGCCTCCGCCCGATCTTTCGGAAAAATGTCCTGAACCGGCATGAGGAAAACGCAGGAAAGGCAGGAAGAGAGGAAAGGCACGCGGGGCCCGCCCCGCACCCCGGAAAGGCACCGGGGCTCCGCCCCAGACCCCGCCGGGGGGAATGATTCCCCCCGGGCC
>NZ_CALUWY010000105.1 GCF_944324615.1 uncultured Mailhella sp. | reverse complement strand
CTGAGGGGGCCCGGGGGGAATCATTCCCCCCGGCGGGGTGCGGGGCGGCGCCCCGCGTGCCTTTCCTGCCTTTCCTGCCTTTTCTGTCTTTTCTGCCTTTCCGGGCCTGGATACAAAAAGGGCGGCGAAGGCTTGAGCCACGCCGCCCTGAAGGAGCAGGGAAAGGGGGTTACGCCACTTCGGCGGCGGGCTTTTCCTCTTTGGCGTGATGCGCGGGGGCCTTGAACTGCATATTGTAGAGGGTGCGGTACTGGCCGTTGGGGATAGCCATGAGTTCCTCATGGCTGCCGAGTTCGACGAGGCGGCCCTCGTTGATGACGGCGATACGGTTGGCGTTCTTGACGGTGGAGAGGCGGTGGGCGATGACGAACACCGTCTTATCCTTCATAAGGTTGTCGATGGCGCGCTGCACGATTTCTTCGGACTTGTTGTCCAGGGCGGAGGTAGCTTCGTCCAGAATGACGATGGGGGCATTCTTGAGGAAGGCGCGGGCGATGGCGACGCGCTGCTTCTGGCCGCCGGAAAGGAGTATGCCGCGTTCGCCGATATAGGTTTCCACGCCCTTTTCCAGGGAGTCGATGAAATCGCTGAGGCAGGCGTTGTGCAGGGCCTTTTTAATATCCTCATCCGTGGCGGCGGGGTTGCCGAGGAGGATATTCTCCTTGATGGTACCGTCGAAGAGGAAGTTATCCTGGAAGACCATGGCGATATGCTGGCGCAGGTCGTTCAGGGCAAAGTCGCGCACATCCACGCCGTCCACCTTGATACTGCCCCTGGTCACGTCGTAGAAACGGGGCAGGAGGCTGACGAGAGTACTTTTGCCGCCGCCGGAGTTGCCGACGAGGGCGAGCATTTCGCCCACGCGCACATCAAGGTTGATGTCGTGGAGCACTTCCACATGCTTGTTGTAGCAGAAGCTGACATGCTCGAAGGTCACGCCCTTCTTCACGCCGGAAAGTTCGGCGGGATGCTCCTTTTCCAGAAGAACGCAGGGGCGTTCCAGCAGGGAAAAGACACGCTCGATGGCGAGGAAGGACTGCTGCACGGAAACCGCCACATTGGTAATGTTCTTGAGCGGCGTATAGAGCATGAGCAGAGCGGTGATGAAGGAAACGAAGTTACCGGCGGAAATGCTGCCCTGCACGATGAGCCAGCTTCCGAGGGCGATGGCGAGGCCGAGGCCGATGGAAATGACGAAGTGCATGAACGGGGTGATCCACGCGGTACGGCGCGTCATGGCCACGGTAAGGGTGAACACGTCGTCCAGCAGGCCGTTGAAGCGTTCCTTCTGGCGTTCCTGCAGGTTGTAGGCGGCAATGGTACGGTTGCCGGAGAAGGTTTCGTTGTAGGTGGTATTGAGCTGGAACATGCAGGTGTTGTTGCGCGAAACCAGCGACTTCAGCAGCTTCTTCACCTTGGTGAGGGGAGCCACGGCCACCACAAGAATGACGATGGCCAGAATGGAGAGCTGCCAGGAATTATAAAAAAGCACGCCGATGAGGGCGATGGAGGAGCAGATACGCGTGAGGAAGCTCTTCAGGTTGCCGAGAAGTCCGGAACAGGCCAGTTCCGCATCGGAGTTGAAGCGGAAGAGCACTTCGCCCGAGGTGGTCTTGTCGAAGAAGGAAGGTTCGATTTCCACCAGCTTCTTGTACAGGCGCGACTTGAGGCCCATGGTAAGCTTGCCGCCCACCCAGGCATTGAGGTAGGCGCCGCCGAAGTTCAGCAGCCCCTGCACGGTGGTGAAGCCCACAATGAGCAGGGGGATGTACCACGGCGATTCCATGCTCTTGCCCACCACCACGATATCGGTATAGGGCTTGAGGAACAGTGCGATGACGGCATCCAGACTGCCGACAGGAATGCATATAAGCAGTGAAAGCAGGGCGATGGGCCAGAACGGCTTCACGAACGGCCACATACGGCGGTAATTGACGACGAACTGGTTTTTATTCAGGACCTGCTTCAGATCTAATTTCATCATAGAACTCCATGGCAGAGGGGCTGTTCCTGCAAAGACACGGGAACAGCCCATGGTAGCCGTGAAAAGCCGCCTTGGCAAGCGAAGGGCTTATTCCACCGTGACGCTTTTGGCGAGGTTGCGGGGCTGGTCCACATCCTTGCCCAGATAATCGGCCATCTGATAGCTGAAAAGCTGAAGCGCAGGCAGCGCGAAGAAGCCGGACAGCGCGGGAAGGGACGCGGGGAGCACCCAGAGTTCCTCCACCTGAAGGTCGGGCGTGCGGCCCTCCCTTTCCTGCACCAGGGCAATGACACGGCCCTGCCGGGCGAGCACTTCCTGAATATTGGATTTCACCTTGGCAAAGAGGGCATCGTCGAGGGCCAGGGCAAAGGTGGGGAACTGCGGGTCGATGAGGGCAATGGGACCGTGCTTCATTTCCCCGGCGGCGTAGCCTTCGGCATGGATGTAGGAAAGTTCCTTGAGCTTGAGCGCGCCTTCCAGAGCCAGGGCGTGACACTGGCCGCGGCCGAGGTAGAAGAAGCTGCGCGAGGAGGCAAAGCGCAGGGCAAGCTGCGCCGCCCTTTCCTGCATGGAAGGAAGCGCGGCGGCAAGCCTTTCCGGCAGTTCGAGAAGCCCGCGGAGCATGGCGTTGTCCGTCACGCCGTTTCTCTGCCCGTAATAGAGGGCCATGAGGGCGATGAGCACCATCTGACTGCACATGGCCTTGGTGGAAGCCACGCTGATTTCCGGCCCGGCCTGGGTATAGAGCACCACGTCGGCCTCACGGGCAATGGAGGAACCCACCACGTTGCACAGCCCTATGACCTTGCAGCCCTTTTCCCGGGCAAGACGGAGCGCGGCCAGCGTGTCCGCCGTTTCGCCGGACTGGCTGATGACCATGACCACTTCGCCGGGCAGAAGCATGGGGTCGCGGTAGCGGAATTCCGAGGCAATGTCGAGATCGGTGGGAATGCGCCCCACCCCTTCCAGAAGCTGACGGCCCCAGAGACCTGCGTTGTAGGAAGTACCGCAGGCCACGATGTGCAGACGCGAAGGCACGGGGAGCGCGTCGAGTTCATGCAGCAGCACGCGCGGCCCGTCCTTTTCTTCCGCCACACGGCCGGTGAGGCAGTCGGTGATGACGCGGGGCTGCTCCATGATTTCCTTGAGCATGAAATGCTTGTAGCCGCCCTTGGCCGCGGCCTGCATGTCCCACGGCACATGGCTCACGCTCTTTTTCACGGGAGAAAGGTCGGCAAGGGAAAGCACTTCCCACTTCGGGCCCTTGATGCGGGCCAGTTCCCCGTCTTCCAGAAAGACCACGTCGCGGGTATAGGGCAGGAAGGCCGGAATATCGGAAGCAAGGAAGCATTCCCCCACGCCCACGCCCATGAGCAGCGGCGCGCTCATGCGTGCGGCGTACATGACACCCGGTTCCTCAAGGGCGATCATCACCACGGCATAGGCACCGTGGGCGCGGCGCAGCGCGCGGGCAAAGGCCTCGCGCAGGGAGGGAGCGGCCTTTCTTTCCTCGCCTATGAGATGGGCCAGCACTTCCGTGTCGGTATCGGAAAGGAAGGTATGGCCCTTTGCGAGCAGTTCTTCCTTAAGTTCCTGAAAATTCTCGATGATGCCGTTGTGAACAATGGCAATCCTCCCGTCCTGGGAAAGATGCGGATGGGCGTTCTTTTCCACGGGCAGACCGTGGGTGGCCCAGCGGGTGTGGCCCATGCCGGTGGTGGCCAGCATGTAGGCGTTCTCTTCCAGCTTGGCCTCCAGGGCCGAGAGCTTGCCCGCCGCCTTCACCACCTGAAGGCGGCCCGCCTGTTCAAAAGCCACGCCCGAAGAATCGTAGCCCCGGTATTCCAGGCGATGCAAACCTTCCACCAGCAGGGGGACGGCGGGACGATGCCCGCTGTAGCCAATGATTCCGCACATATAAGAACTCCTGTTTAGGGAACGTATACGGCCTTTATACAGAGGGAACGGCCTGTGGGCAAGTGCCCTTCTCTCTGCTTCAGCAAAGGGCAGAAGGAAGGGGCGCGGAAGGAAAAAAGGGAGCCGCCGCCCGACATGCCGACGGAAAAAACGGAGGACAAAAAAAGCCCGCCTTTCCGAAGAGAGGCGGGCCTTGCATCCGGATACGCGATTACTTCGCGGCGGGAGCGGGAGCGGCCGCAGGCGCAGCGGGCGCGGCAGGCGCCGCGGGAGCAGCGGCATCGTCACCCTGGCCGGCATTGGCGGGTTCCGGCAGGGCGGGCATTTCCAGAGAAGGAAGCTCGCCGAAATCAGCCTTGTTCGCATCCATGATGGTCTTCACGGCGTCGGTCATATCCACTTCCGGGCTGTAGGAAGGCATGACTTCCTCGCTGAACAGACCGAAGAGGTCATGATCGGTGCGGCACTTCTCGAAGGCCTTCTTCATTTCGGTCTGGAGCACGTTCATCACATGTTCCTGATCCTGCTTGATGACGTTCTGCAGGAAGTATACAAGGCTCTGCAGTTCCTTTTCCAGCTTCTGGACTTCGGCTTCGTTCTTGTCGGCACGGGCCTTTTCCAGCTTGGCCTGCACGTCGCCGAGCACGGCCATGGCCTTGTCCTCCAGCTCGCCCACACGGGCTATGCCCTGCTTGCCGAGCTGGCTTTCCTGATAAATTTTCGCCACCTGCACCACACCGAACTGGGGCGCGGGCTTCTGCGGCTTCGCTTCTTCGTTGCAGCCGCCGAGAAGGGCAAGCATGGACACAAGGGCAAGAGAGGAAACAAGGTTCCTGTTCATCATAATCTCCTGTAAGGTAATGTCCGCCGCTCGCGCGACGGAAACGCAGGAAAAGAGATATCCTTTTTGCCCCCGCTCGGCAATGGGGCGGGAAGGATAAAAAAATTTTCCGGCCGCGAATACGGGTGCAGGCTTGACAAGGGCCGCGTGCCGGGAGCATTCCCACAACGAGCAGAAGCACCAAGGCGCGGCCGGGAGGGCCTGCGCCACATACCATAAAGGCAGGAAAGAACCTATGGCAGATCCCAGATCCGAAGCGGCCATTGAAAAACTGCGGGCGGAAATGGACGCCCTCGACGACGAAATCCTCACCCTGGTCCGCAGGCGCTTCAACCTGAGCCGCCGCATCATGACCGATCAGCACCGTTACGGCATGCCGGTGGAAGTGTTCAGCCACGAACGCGAACAGCAGACCATCGACCGCCTCAAGAAACTCAACGACGACTCCGACTGCCCCATGCGCAGCGCGCATATCGGCAACATCTGGCAGATCATCTTCTCCTGCACCCGCGTGGGCTGGTAGGAGAAGGCCGGAAAAGCGCCCTTCTCCACCGACGGACGCAGGAAAGAGAAAAGCGCGGGCCCTGCCCCGCGCTTTTTTTATGCCCGGCGGCCGGGCATGACCTTGCCATCGCCTGTGTGACGCAAACGCCCGTCAGCGCCGGACACACTGTACAGGGTGCGGGACCTGCACGCCGGGCATGACGTTTAACGCCGCGAGTGAATCGCGGCTGCTTATGCCCGGCGGCCCGGCCGCCTGAAGGCTGGCCGGGGGCCCCAGAGCGTTGATACACGGCCTTCCTTCGCAAACGAAAGCAGAATGAAGCGTTGAAAACGGCTTTATTTCCCGCAAACAGAGCCTGTCCGGGCGTTTGAGCCATGCTTTTTCCGAAAACGGGCGCAGAATAAGGCAGAGTCCGACGTACAACGCCCCATATCTTGAAATCCTTTCCTTTATCACTGTTTTCCGGCAGCGGCCGGAAAACAGTCGGCCTGCGTGAGCGGGTCCGGCAGGACACGCTCACACTGAGGTGGCAGCCCACACGCCGTCTGCTGGAACGTT
>NZ_CALUWY010000104.1 GCF_944324615.1 uncultured Mailhella sp. | reverse complement strand
GGCGACGGGCGCGCCCGAGGTGCTCATTTTTTCATGAGGGGAAGAAGCAGGTACGGCCCCTGTTCCTGCGAGTTGTCGAGAGGTCTCTGAATCGAAGGGAGGGGGGAGCGTCATCGCCCGGCGCGGGAGGGAAGATAACAGAAAAGGGAGTAACGATGTTTTCGTTACTCCCTTGGAAATTTCTGGTCGGGATGACTAGATTTGAACTAGCGACCCCTTGAACCCCATTCAAGTGCGCTCCCAGACTGCGCTACATCCCGACTCTGGAACCGATGAAGGAAATGGAGCTCATGAACAGAATTGAACTGTTGACCTCATCCTTACCAAGGATGCGCTCTACCAACTGAGCTACATGAGCATTTCGTCTCTCGGCGAGGTGTGTAATTAGCAGGATGGGGGTGGGGTGTCAAGCATTTTCCCGCATCTTTTTTTGCGAAAAAGAAAAGGGTTCCTGAAAAATCCGAAAAAGCCTTGAAAATACGGTATGTTTCCGGCATGGACAGGAGAAGGTGGTTCTTAGTTTTTTTCGGTGAGCTTTCTGCCTGCGGCAGGATGGGGCCGGGCAGGGCCTCCGGATTTCCTGCCGGAAAGTCCTCCGGGAGAGCCGGAGATTTCGGCATGGTTTTCCCGGCGGGCGGAAAAGGAGCTTTTTGGATTTTTGGAGGGGTATGCACTTGCTTCCCGGGGCGAAAATGGGCAAAAAAGTGTGTCGGCGCTTCTCTTATGATCGGCATAAAGGCTGCCTTTGTGCCGGAATCCATTGCGCAAGGAGTGTATATGCCCAAAACAGAACAGCCCATGGGGGCCATGAACCGGTTTTTGAATGCCGTGGAAGCGGCAGGCAATAAGTTGCCCCACATCACCATGCTCTTCATTTACGCACTGGTGATAGCGATTATCCTTTCCTTCCTTCTTTCTTTTATTTCTTTTGATTACAAGCACCCGAGCACGGGCGAGACCATCAGAGTGCTCAACATGCTGAGCCCGACGAACCTGCTCGACCTGGTGGTCTCCTCGGTCAAGAACTTCATGAACTTCCCCCCGCTCGGCATGACCATCGTGGCCACCATGGGCATAGGTATTGCGGAAGGCAGTGGCTTTATTCATGTTTTTCTTAAAAAGCTGCTCAGCATCATTCCTCGGAAGATTCTCACTCCGGCCGTGATCTTTGTTTCCATTCTCTGCCACATCGTGTCCGACTCCGCCTATGTGGTGCTGATGCCGGTTTCCGCCCTGATCTTCTACTCCTGCGGCCGTCATCCTCTGGCGGGCATAGCCTGTTCCTTCGCCGGTCTTGCCGGCGGCTTCACGGCCAGCTACACGCCTTCCATCATCGACCCGGTCATGCAGAGTTTCACGCAGGCCGCCGCGCAGACCATCGACCCCGGCTATTCCGTCAATGTGCTCTGCAACTACTTCTACGCTCTGGGCGGCACATTCTTCGTCATTGCCGCCTGCTGGTATGTGACCGACAAGATTGTGGAACCGCGCCTGCGCATGACCATGCCCCTGGACAGCGGTCTGGAAAACAACCCCGAGCTTCAGCTCAACCCCATCAGCCCCGAGGAAAACAGCGCCTTCCGCAAGGCGTGCCTGGCATGGGCCGGCTTCATTCTGCTGTTCTTCGCTCTCTGCTGGCCGGAACATTCCCTGTTCCGCGCTCCCGACGGCAGCCTGACCAGCCCCAAGGCCCCGGCCATGCAGGCCATCGTGCCCATTCTGTTCCTGTTCTTCGCCGTGCCCGGCATGGTGTACGGCTATGCCTCCAGAACCTTCAAAAGCAGCACGGACGTCATCAAGTCCATGGAACATGTGCTTACCATGCTGCTTTCCTTCATCGTGTTCGCCTTCTTCGCCGCGCAGTTCCTCTATGTGTTCGGCAAGTCCAACATAGGCACGCTGCTTGCCATTGCGGGCGCGGAATTCCTGAAGAACATGGGCCTGCCTTCCGGCTGCACGCTGTTCGGCATCATTCTGCTTACCGGCATGCTGAACATCCTCATCACTTCCGCCACCTCCAAGTGGGCCATTCTGTCCACCATTTTCGTGCCCATGCTCATGATGCTCGGCATTTCTCCCGAACTTACCCAGGCGGCCTTCCGTGTGAGCGACTCCGCCGTGAACGTCTCCACGCCGCTTTTCCCCTTCTATCCTCTGCTTATCATGTACTGTCAGAAGTATGCCAAGTCCACCGGTGTGGGCACGCTCTGTTCCATGATGCTGCCCTACACCCTGGCCCTGCTCGTGGTGCTTACCATCGTTTTGTATGTGTTCTGGATGATAGGCATTCCTCTCGGCTTTGACAGCGGCTATGTGTATCCCCCTGTGAAGTAACCCTTTGTTCAAAGAAGGCAAGAATCATGGAACATAAGTATGCCAGAGAGTTGACGGAGCGCTTTTTGCGCTATGTGGGCGTTCCTTCCGAAAGCGATGCTGCGGCGGGCGTGGTGCCCAGCAGCGAAGGTCAGCGTGAACTGGCCCGCCTCCTGGAAGGCGAGCTGCGCGCCATGGGCCTTGAAGACATAGAACTGAATGAACATGCCATTCTTACGGCGTATCTGCCCGGCAATGTGCCCGGAGCTCCTGCCATCGGCTTTGTGGCGCATCTGGACACCGTGCCCGTTTCCCTTTCTCCCGAGGTGCATCCGCAGGTGCTCCACTATGAGGGCGGCGATGTCTGCCTGAACGCGGAAAAGGATATCTGGCTGCGGCTTTCCGAACACCCGGAGCTTGCCGCCTATGCCGGGCAGGACATCGTGTTCACCGACGGTACCAGCGTTCTCGGTGCGGACAACAAGGCGGCCATCGCCAATGTGATGACCATGCTTCATGCCATGACCTCCGGCTCCATCCCCCACGGGGATATCCGCGTGGCCTTTGTGCCCGATGAGGAGATAGGCCTCTGCGGTTCCAAGCTCATGGATCTGGAAAAGTTCAAGGTGGATTTCGCCTATACCATCGACTGCTGCGCCGTAGGGGAGCTGGTATGCGAAACCTTCAACGCGGGCAGCGTGCTGTTCGAGATTCAGGGCGTCACGGCGCACCCCATGTCCGCCAAGGGCGTTCTGGTCAATCCTCTGCTGGTGGCGGCGGACATCATCTCCTGCTTCGACCGCAAGCAGACGCCCGAGGAGACCGACGGCATGGACGGCTACTGGTGGTTCACCGGAGCCGAAGCCAACGACAGCCGCTGCATCCTGCGCATGAATATTCGTGACTTCAACAAGGAAAGCTACGAAGCGCGCAAGAAGTATGTGCTCGACGTGGTGGATTTCATGCGTATCCGCCACAAGAGGGCCGGCATCAAGGTGACGATCACGGACGTGTACGGCAACATCAGCGATTCCCTGGGAGAAGACAGAGCTCCCATAGAACTCATGTATGAAGCCGCACGCGATCTCGGCATTGAACCCAGGACCATTGCCATGCGCGGCGGAACCGACGGTTCCGTGCTTTCCGCCAAGGGACTGGTGACGCCCAATTACTTTACCGGCGGCCTGAATTTCCACTCCAATGCGGAATTTCTGCCCATTCCCTCGCTGTGCAGGTCTCTGGACATGACGTTCAAGATTCTGGAACTTGCCGCGAAGAAAAAGTAACCTTTTTCAGGGCCTTTCGCACGAGGCGCTGAGATGATGAAAAGCGCCGCCTGCCGGAATAACGGCGGGCGGCGCTTTTTTTATGCGGAAAAGGGGCGGAGCATGGTTTCTGCGGAAGGCTCTGTGCAAAGCCCGACTCGGGGAGAATGTTTATCTGCGTTTTTTCGGCCGGAGTCCGCCGGAAAGGGCGGGCTTTCAGGGGAAGGCAGTCTTCTCTGCCGGATGATGCCACGCTCCGGGAAAAGCGCTACAGAGCGTCGGCGTCGTGCTTTCCGGGGTGAACGTGCAGAATATGGGGGAAGTGGCTCAGATGCGGCGCATGGAAGAGGCAGAGCATCACGCCCGCAATGATGAGCGCGCTGCCGATCCAGAACGACAGGGAAACCGATTCCCCCAGAAGCAGTATGCCCAGTGCCGTGGCCGAAAGAGGCTGCACGGGGTAGAAGGCCGAGCAGGTGCCCGCCTCCGTGAGGGAAAGGCTTTCGTTCCAGAGCAGGTGGGCGACGCAGGTGCACATGACGGCCATGTGCAGCAGCGCAAGGATGACGCCCGTATCCCATACGGCGGGGGTGTACGACAGTTCCACGGCCGACACGGGCAGGGTGCACACAAGCGCTACGCCCATGCTCCAGGCCGTGATGAGCAGCGGCGGATAGCGGTGGCTGATTTTGCGGATGATGATGGACACATACGACCAGAGCAGCACGGAAATGAGGGAAAGTACGATGCCCGCCATCATGTCTTCGCCGTGGACGCCGCCGATGATGGCATAGACGCCGGCAAGTCCCAGGGTAAGTCCGGCGACTTTCTGCACGGTGAGCTTTTCATGAAGGAAGATGGCCGCCATGATCATGATGACGATGGGGTTCAGGGAATTGACCAGAGCGGCAAAGGAGGCGCTGGAAAATTTCGTGCCCAGAAGCTGCAGCACAAGCGCCACGAAGTAGCCCAGAAAGCCGATCATGAAAATATATTTGTAGTCCCGTTTCTCCACGGGGCGGTACTTCTTGATGCGGATGAAGAGGAAAAGCAGGAGAAAGGCCACGGCGTAGCGCACGAGGGACACCGTGAAGGGCGGCACCTTGTCGAGCACGTACTTTCCCGCGACATAGAGGCTTCCCCAGAGGAAAAAGGTAATGAAAAGGTAAAGATACACAAATTTTTCATGCTTGAAAGGCATAACTTTTCTCCGAATGGCCGTCTGTGCGGCGATTCTTTCAGTGGTATCAGGAAAAACGGATAGAGGCATATACCTCCCTTTTGCGGGGAGCAAGTGCCCGCCATGCAGAGGGGATGATGCCGCTCAGGGAAAAGTAAGCCTTTTTCCCGGAAAGGACGGGCCGGGGCACCCGGGGCGGGTCTGAAGACAGACCTTTTTGTGATGTTGCGGAATCTGTTTTTTGAGCATGCCGTGCAGCCCGTGTTTTTTTGCCCCCTTTCCGGCAGGCGCCCGTGAAACGGGACTCTGAGGGCAGGAAGAAGCCCCGCCTCCCGGGAGGCGGGGCTTCGGAGTTTGTCGGAGAAATCAGAATCCCGTGGCCACGGCAACGATCATGGTCACCACGGCAAGCACCGTCCAGAACAGGAACAGGGGAAGCACCCAGCCTGCCCATGCCTTGTAATTGATGCCCGCCGCCGCGATGCAGGCCATCATGGTGCCGTTGGTGGGGAAAATGACGTTGGAGAGACCGTCCCCCAGCTGGAAGGCCAGCACGGCCGTCTGCCGCGTCACATGCACCACGTCGGAGAGCGGGGCCATGATGGGCATGACGACGGCGGCCTGCCCGGAGCCGGAAGGCACAAAGAAGTTGAAGAGCAGGTTGAAGAGGAACATGACCGGGGCCACCATGGCGTCGTGCAGGCTGTCCAGGGCGAGCGCCATGCCGTAGATGATGGAATGAAGGATATGCCCTTCGCTCAGGACCACGGAAATGCCGGTGGCAAGTCCTATGAGCATGGCCGAAAAGGTCATCTGGCGCGCGCCCTGCAGAAATCCCGCCACAAAGCCGTTCATGCCCATGCCCGTGACCAGAGCGCCGAACATGGCAACGAGCATCATGATGCCCGCCATGTAGTTCATGCCCCAGTGCAGGGTGAGCGAACCCCAGACATACACGGCAAGCCCCGCCGCAAGGCCGAGAAGCGCCAGAGCGTGGCGGGCATTGAAGGGTCCGGCGGCGATTCCCGCCACCGCAGGTTCCGTCTCC
>NZ_CALUWY010000103.1 GCF_944324615.1 uncultured Mailhella sp. | reverse complement strand
GCGCTTATGCGGCGCATGCCGCCGCCCTTTCCGCGGCCCCCCTGCCTCAGCTCAGAAGACGGCGTGCATGTCGAGGTTCTCTTTCTCGATATGCTGAACATGCAGCGCAGTCTTGCGCAGATAGCGCAGGCCCTTGCATGCTGAATTTTCCGCCCGGAAAAGCCCTGCAGGGCAGCGTATCAGGAAAAAGGCTTCCCGGGCCTGCCGCAGGCACGGGGCGGGCGCGCCTTCTCCGGGTTTTCCGCGCAGGGTTCTCACACGGGCGAAAAAAGCCGGGAACGGACGCGGAAAAAGTCTTTCTGCCGGATACGGTCTGCGCAGAGGCGGAAGGGGCAGCGGGTAAAAAAAAGCCCCGCAGAGCGGGGCGGAGAAGCGGAGGTTCAGCCCAGCATGGCCGAGCGTTCTATCATGGAAACGGTATGTTCTATCTGACCGCCCAGGGAGGAATGACGGCTCATTTCGCGTTCCACGGCGGTGATGCCCTTGATGACGGTGGAATGCTTGCGGTTGAAGCGCTCGCCTATTTCTTCCAGCGTGAGGTCGGTATGCTTGCGCAGGAGGAAGAAGGCGGTATTTCTCGCCACCACGAGATTCTGCCGGCGGGACTTGGAGGAAAGCTGCGCAGGCGTGAGGTTGAAGCTGCGGCAGATGAGTTCCACCACGTCTTCCAGGCTGAGGCTGGGGCTGGTGCGGGCCACGTTGCGGATGACGTCGATGGCCATTTCTTCCGTAACGGTGTGACCCGTGAACTGCGACTGCAGCATGAGGTTGTGCAGGCAGCTTTCCAGAAGGCGCACGTCGCCGGTGATGCGGTCGGCCAGAAGATCGGCCACGCCGGAAGGCAGAACCATGCACTGACGGCGCGCCTTTTCCTTGAGAATATGCAGGCGCGTGTCGCGGCTCGGGCGCTCCATGCTGGCCACGAAGCCGGAACAGAAGCGGGAAACGAGCTGGGAATCCACCCCCGCCAGATCGCGCGGAGCAAAGGAGCTGGTGAGCACCACGCGGCCGCCGTGATCCTGAAGGTTCTTGATGGTGGAAAGCAGCTCCTCCTGCGTGCGGTCCTTGCCGCGCAGAAAATGCACGTCTTCCAGAAGCAGCATGTCCAGATCACGGAAACGTTCCTTGAACTGGTCTATGGTCTTGTACTTCATGGCCTGCACGAACTGCGAGGTGAATTCCTCGGCCGTGAGGTATTCCATGCGCACCTGCCGCTTGTCCGCCTCAAGGCTGAGGGCGCGGCCTACGGCCTGGGTGAGATGCGTTTTGCCCAGCCCCGCGCCCGCGCACAGAAACACCATGTCCACAGGGGCGCTTGCGGCAAGAATATTGCTTGCGGCGGCATAGGCTATCTGATTGCAGGGGCCGACCACGAAATCTTCAAACGAGTGCTTCCAGCCCTTCATCACCGCCGGGTTGAAGGCGCGCACGCGCGGCAGGGGAATGGGCAGATCGAGCTGCTTGTCGGCCATGAGCACGGCGGGCGCCGTGGAGGGAATGGAGGCCGCCACCTGCTCCAGAGTCGCGGGACGGGGCAGTTCCGCCTTCTTGCGGGAAGAGGAGGCGCGCACCACCACCTTTGCCCTGCCGCCCAGAAGGGAGGAGGCGACTTCGGCAATGGCCTGGGAGAACTGATCGCGCACCTGGCCTGCCATGAAGTCGTTCATGGCGGTGAGCCGGACTTCCCAATCAAAGGCCGGGGCAGGCTCGATGAGAAGCCCCTGCCCGCCGGAGCGGTCGGCCTGCGGCAACCTGACCACGTCGCCCTTGAGAGGTTCAAGAAAAACCTTGAACTTGCCCTCGGGCAACCTGCCGCCGAGTTCTTTAAGTATGGAGGACCAGATTTCTTTCATAACAGCGCTTGTACAGAAGGTCAGGAAAAAAATACCCTCGGCATGAAGAGAAAGGCGCCATGCCGCAACGCAAAACCGTAGGGGAAGGGACGAATAACTCGTTATCATGTTTGAAAAATTTTTCAACTCTCTCCTTTGCCGCCTTTTTTCTCTTAAAGCTTCGATAACACTTGCAAATCCGCTTGAAAAATAAATTTTCCCCTTATTTTTCCCCGTTTTTTTTCCTTCCGGCCCGCCTTTTTTTCCCGTTTTTCCGGCCCTTTTCCCCTCCGTCAGGGCGGCCGCCGGCTTCTGCGCCCCGGAGTTTCCCGGACTTTGATGCAGAAAAGTGCCAGGCAGGACGCAAAAGCCCTTCCCATCCTTCTCCGCCCTGCACGTTGTCTCTGCTTCTTCCCCTCCGCTTTTGCCTGCGTTTCTCCCTGCGTTTTCCGGCAGGCCCGCAGGTTGCAGTTTTCTCCCTCCGGCACGCCGGGGCATGCGTTCCCGGCCCCCGCAGGCAGGCGGTTCCGGCACGGGCGCCCCGTTCCGGCAAAAAGAGGCCTCTGCCCGGCACAAAGGTACCGAACAGGAAGCATGTTTTTTCCGGAGCACGGCCGCTCCCGGCTTTGCCCCGCTCCGCCCCTTGCTCCGGCGCAACACCATGCCCGGGAAGGCGCACGCTTTGCCCTCCCGTGGGTTTTGCAGGCAGAGATGCGGAAAATCCTCTGACCCTTTCCCCGTCTCTGCTCCATCCCCTTCCGGAAAAAGGGCCGCCGGCTTCTGCGCCCCGGAGTTTCCCGGACTTTGATGCAGAAAAGTGCCAGGCAGGACGCAAAAGCCCTTCCCATCCTTCTCCGCCCTGCACGTTGTCTCTGCTTCTTCCCCTCCGCTTTTGCCTGCGTTTCTCCCTGCGTTTTCCGGCAGGCCCGCAGGTTGCAGTTTTCTCCCTCCGGCACGCCGGGGCATGCGTTCCCGGCCCCCGCAGGCAGGCGGTTCCGGCACGGGCGCCCCGTTCCGGCAAAAAGAGGCCTCTGCCCGGCACAAAGGTACCGAACAGGAAGCATGTTTTTTCCGGAGCACGGCTTTTACGCTCTGTCCCCCCCTGCTCCGGCGCAACACCATGCCCGGGAAGGCGCACGCTTTGCCCTCCCGTGGGTTTTGCAGGCAGAACTGCGGAAAGCCCCTGCCCCTTTCCCCCGTCTCTTCCCCCTTCTCCCCCATTCTTTTCCCGTCCTCATGTTTTCCCGCCCCTCTTTGGCGGAGCAGGCAACAGAAAAGCCGTTTTTTGGGTTGACAGTGGTTTTCAATTTCACTATTGCATGAAGTATGCCCTGCCTGCGGGGACAGGTCATGTCTCTGCCCGCGCGCTGCCGGGGCAGGGGAGCTTCCGGCAGGGGCCTTTCCCGGGGAATCGTTCCCGGCATACGGCGCCATGTGCACGCCCGCCGCATGAGTGCGGAAGGCTGTGCACTGTAATTGAAAGAGAATTTCATTTTTATCTGAGGAGGAACCATGTCACAGATGAATCTTCGCCGGCTTGTTCCGGGCCAGAAGGCAAGCATTGTCAGGATAAACGCCCACGGCGAACTCGGCCGCCGCATCCGCGACATGGGGCTTGTGCCCGGCATGTCGGTGCAGGTGGTGGGAAGAGCTCCTCTGCGCGATCCCGTGGCCCTGCGCATTGAAGGTTCCACCATTGCGCTGCGCAACAGCGAAGCCGACTATGTCGACGTGGAGGTCAGATGAGCTGCCCCATGTGTGAAAAGCAGGGGGCGGCGGGAGCCGCCCTCTTCAGCGAAGAAGAAAAGAAGAACGGCATACGCATTGCCCTTGCGGGCAACCCCAACTGCGGCAAGACCACGGCCTTCAACGCCTACACGGGCGCGCATCAGCATGTGGGCAACTACCCCGGCGTGACCGTGGAAAAGAAGGAAGGCTGGGTGAAGTGCGGCGAACACAGGGTGCTGCTTGTGGACCTGCCCGGCACCTATTCCCTCACGCCCTATTCCATGGAAGAACGCGTGGTGCGCGACGTTCTCGCCCCGGAGAATGCGGCCGAAAAGCCCCGCGCCGTGATCAACATCATTGATTCCGCCACGCTGGAGCGCGGGCTCTTTCTTGCCGTGCAGATACGCGAACTCGGGCAGAGCGTGGTGCTTGCCTGCAACATGATGGATGAGGCGCGCAAGGCGGGCACGCGCATCGACCTCGACCGGCTTTCCGCCCGCTTCGGCGTGCGCGCCGTGCCCACGGTGGCCCGCTCCGGCGAAGGGCTGGACAAGGCCATGGAACTCGCTCTGGAAGAGGCGGCAAAGCCCGGCAAGGCGCTGTTCATCAGCTACGGGCCGGATCTGGATGCCGCACTTTTGAAAATGACTTCCATTATCGAGAAAGAGCAGATCCTCACCGGCCGTTATCCCGCCCGCTGGACCGCGCTGAAGATTCTGGAAAACGACGAGATCATCCGCTCCCAGGCCCGCGCCGTGAACGCCGTGGCCGCCCTTGAACTGGACGCCATACGCGACACGCTGGCCTCGCACCTTGCCGCCACGCTGGAAACCACGCCCGAAGCCCTCATCTCCGACTACCGCTACGGCTTCATCAACAGCGTGCTCAAAGACGGGGTGATCCGCAAGGAAGACGGCAAGGACCGCCTCGCCCTCACCGACAAGCTCGACAAGGTGCTCACCAACACCATTTTCGGCCCGCTCATCATGCTGGGCGTGGTGTACTTCATGTTCTGGACCACCTTCATTGTGGGCGCGTACCCGCAGGGCTGGGTGGAGGACTTCTTCGGCTGGCTCGGCGAGCTCATGACCGGCATCCTGCCCGAAGGGCTGGTGCAGTCGCTCATTGTGGACGGCATCATCGGCGGTGTGGGCGGCGTGCTCAGCTTCGTGCCGCTCATTCTCATCATGTTCCTCATTGTGTCCTTCCTGGAAGACAGCGGCTACATGGCGCGCATGGCCTACATGCTCGACCGCGTGATGCGGGCCTTCGGGCTGCACGGCGCCTCGGTGATGCCCTTCATCATTGCGGGCGGCATTGCGGGCGGATGCGCCATTCCCGGCGTCATGGCCACGCGCACCATGCGCAGCGAAAAGGAAAGGATGGCCACCATGATGACCCTGCCGCTCATGACCTGCGGCGCGAAGATTCCGGTGTTTCTCATGCTCACCGCCGCCTTCTTTGCCGACAGTCAGGCCGGTATCATGTTCTCCATCACCCTCTGCGGCTGGGCCGTGGCGCTCCTCGTTTCCCTGTTGCTCAGAAAAACCGTGTTCCGCGGCGAATCCACGCCCTTTGTCATGGAACTGCCGCCCTACCGCCTGCCCACGCTGCGCAGCATACTCACCCACACCTGGGAACGCGGCTGGATGTACATCAAAAAGGCGGGCACCGTCATTCTGGCCATATCCGTCATTCTCTGGGCGGCGCTCACCTTCCCGGCCCTCGACAGCGAAAAGGCCGCGCCCTTTGAGGCGAAGATAGCCGCCCTTGAAGAGCAGATATCCCCGCTGGAAGAGCAGCTTGCCGACGTGCAGAAGCGCCTTGAAAGCGCGGATGAGAACGCAAAACCCGCCCTTGTGCAGGCTTCGGCCGACCTTTCCGCCCGAAAGAGCGCGCTGGAAGAAGAAAAGAGCGATGTGGAAAACGCCCTTGCCTCCGAAGAGGTGAAAAACACCTTCGGCGGACGCATCGGCCAGTTCGTGGAACCCGTGTTCCGGCCCCTCGGCTTCGACTGGCGCACCGACGTGGCCCTCATTTCCGGCGTGGCCGCCAAGGAAGCCATTCTCTCCACCATGGGCACCGCCTATTCCATAGGCGAAACCGACCCCGACGAGCCCGATTCCCTTTCCGCAAGGCTTGCCGCCGATCCCGGCTGGTCCAAGACCGTGGCGCTGGCCCTCATGCTCTTCGTGCTCATCTATTCCCCCTGCTTCGTCACCCTCGTGGTGCTCAAGAACGAAGCCGGCGGCTGGAAATGGCTCTTCTTCAGCATGGCCTTCAATACCGCCGTGGCCTATGTGGTGGCCTGGGCGGGCACAGTAGTGGGCAACCTGCTCTGGGGCTGATCGCAACTTCCTCCCCGCCTCCGGCGGATTCCGGGAGCCTTCGGGCTCCCTTTTTTCATGCCCGCATCCGGCCGGGGCAGAAAAAGGCCGCGCGGCGGGAGAAAGGCCGCTTTGCCGCCCTTACCCCACGACCGGCAAAAGCGTTTCCGGGGGCGGGGGCGGCCTCATCCGCAACGCCTTTTCCGCGGCATATCGCCCTTCCCCGCGGCATATCGCTCTTCCCGCGGCCGCAACGTCCTTTTCCGCGGCATGGCCCTTCCGGGAATACCCTCCCGCAGACTGCCCGCCGTACCTGCCCCCCCTTTTTGCGCCGCGCCCCCTTTTCCGGGCGCACATGGCACCTTCCCGCGCCCCTCTCTCCCCCCCCCCCCTCCCCCCCCCCCTCCCCCCCACACACCCCCGCGCCCCCCCCCCCCCTT
>NZ_CALUWY010000102.1 GCF_944324615.1 uncultured Mailhella sp. | reverse complement strand
TGCACACACGTTCTTTTCGGCCATTTGTCTCGCTGCCATTGTCATCTTTTATATTTAATGAGTCCTGAACCTAGGTAGAACAGTGTGCTGCATAAAGACGGGATGCGTTCGCGTCCCGTTTTTCTGGTTAAAAGAAAACCCCCGGCCAGGCTGGGGGTTCCCGAAAACGTATAGTTATGCGTAAGTGATAAACACTCCTTTTGATGTGCTGAGAAAGAGGTGCGGTCCGGCAACTGCGCCCGTAAGCACATCAGAAGGAGCTCGCCATGGGCGACACAGGGAAGTGAGCGCATACGCAATGGAACGGCAGATATCACAGAGTCTTTGCACCAGAATATCGCCGACGGATTTTCCATGGTGAGAAGAAAAGAGCCACAGGAGAAATATTGCGGAAATGATGTGAGTGGAAGGGCGAGAGCATAGCAGAAGCGGAAGGTTGTCCCGAGCATATCCATAGTTGCTTGCGATACCGCCCAGGATGAGCGTATCGGCGTTTGTGGGATATTGGAAAGGAAGGAGCAGCCTGATGATGCAGGAGCAGTTCGGAGAGCTGAAGTTCACATACCGTCATCGGAAGTTCTGGTGCCGTGGTGACCATGTCGACACGGCAGGCAGGAATAAGGCAAGGATGGCCGGGTAATCAGGCATCAACCGGCCGGGGACAAACTCGGAGAACAGCTGAGCATCCCGTACGCCGGAAGCCCGTTGACGGGCCGCCGGCAACAGAAATGCAGATGTCAGACCGTAGATGCGCCTGTTGGGGCGCGGCTGGTAAGAAAGCCTTGCAGGCGCACAAGAGGAAGCACCGGCTATGCCGGTGGGGCCCCATTCGGCTCAGCGCTATTTCTTCTGAAAGGGAGCAATGTCCTGCCTCCCTTCACCATGAGGCCGTGCGGGGGATGCGCCTTCTCGGCGTGCCCGGGCCGCTGCCGCATGCCTTTGTTCCGGGCTGCTTGGGTTCTGAGCGTATGCTCCGGCCCGGGGCTTCGGGCACCTGCCGGTGTTCTTCCGTCCCGGCCGTTTGCCGTGAAAGGCAGCCCCGGTTTTCCGGCCCGCGGTTCTGCCGCAGAAGCGCCGCCTTTCCTGTTTTGGGGGCAGAAAAAAGCCCGTTTCTCCGCAGGGGGTGTGGAGAAACGGGCGGCAGCCCGCACGGGGGAAGCGCAGATGCGCCTTGCGGGCGGGAAGCGCGCGGGGATTACCGTCCTTTATGCAGGAGGTGATGGACGATAAGGGGCCGGAGGGCCAGAAGCGCTTCCCAGGTGGGGATCATGGAGACCACGGAGGCTGCAAGCATGAGGAGGATGCCCGCCCACATGTTCCACGGAATATTTTCGCCGAGTACGATCATGGCGAGTATGGGTGCAAGCACGGGTTTGAAGAAGAAGACGAGGGAACCCTGCATGGCGGAGGTGGCCTCCATGCCCATGAAGTAGCAGGCATAGCCGCCGGCGGTGACGCCCACGCAGATATAGAGCACGTTCAGCAGGTTGTCCGGCCTGTAGCCGCTGAAGAAGGGGATGTCGGCGAACATGGGCGCGGTTTCGCGCAGGATGTCGGCCAGGGGCGGAATATGGCTTGCCAGCATGAGCACGATCATCTGCACGCTGGCGGCAAGGCAGCTGAAGCAGGTGACGGCCACGCCGGAATAGCGGGCGCACATTTTCTTGCCGAGCACGGCGTAGAGGGCGAAGGTGGCGGCGGAAAGCAGCACCAGCACGATGCCCACGGGGTCGAGGCTGGTGTGCAGGGGGTCGATGATGATGAGGGCGGCCGCCACTTCCATGACCAGGGCCGCGATATGCTGGGGCCGGATGTCCGCACGCAGGATGAGGAAGGCGAAGGCCAGCACCAGCACCGGGTTGCAGCTGAAGAGCACGCTCACCACCGAGGCGGGCGCGTAGAGAATGGAAACCTGGTAGAACATCATGCTCACCACAAGGCCGAGAAAGCCCAGGGCCGAAAAGCCCTTCCACGAGGCGGCCGTGAGCACGGCGTTGTGCTGCCTCAGCCCGCGCAGGGCAAAGGGAATGAGCAGAAGCCCGCCTATGAGAAAGCGGGTGCAGTTGAGCTGCATGGGATTGAAGTCGTGCGCCACCGTCTTGAGCGCCACTTCCATGGAGCTGAAGAACACCGTGGCGAGAAAAATGAAGATATATCCGCGATTCATGGCATATTCCCGGAAAAAACAAGAACGCGCCGAAAAAGCGCTTTCTTGCCTATAGCAGAGGTGCGTGATACGGTGAAATGCTGTTTTGATATGGCAGATATATCATATCTGCATAGCTGACGCCGCCGGAGGGGGCAGGCGCGGCGTTTTCTGTTCTGCGGCGCGCTTTCTGCGCCGAAGGGCGCGTTGCGCAGAGCGCCGCAGCAGGGCGCGCCTTTCTGCGGAGAAGAGCGGCCGCTGTGCGGCAAGGGCAGGGCCTTTGTTTTTGCGCGGCCTTTCTGCGGATTTTCAGAAAAAGGGCGGAACCGGAATGGAAATGAACTGGGAACTCTGCCGCATGTTCTACCATGTGGTGCGCTGCGGCAGTTTCAGCCGTGCGGCGGAAATGCTTTTCACCAGTCAGCCCGCCGTATCGCGGGCCATGGCGGAGCTGGAACGGGAACTGGGGTGCCGCCTGTTCATACGCAACCGGCGCGGGGTGGAGCTTACGCCCGAGGGGCGGCTTTTCTACAATCATGTGGCGGCGGGCTGCGAGAATCTGCGCCGGGGCAGGGAGGCGGTGGAAGAGGCCGTGGGGCTTCAGTCCGGCAGCATAGCCCTGGGCACCAGCGAAACCGCGCTGCGAAGCTGGCTTCTGCCCAGGCTGGACGCCTTTCATACCCAGTACCCGGGGGTGAAGATACGCCTGTACGGCGGCACGTCGCGCCGGGCCATGGAAGATCTGAAATCGGGCGTCATCGACTTTGCCGTGGCGGCCGTGGCCGGGGGGAGCTTCCGTTCCCTGCGGGAAACGCCGCTTTTTCCTTTTAAGGATGTGTTTGTGGCGGCTCCGGACTATTACGGGCACCTTTCGGGCAGGCGCGTGCTTCTGGAGGAGCTTGCCCGCGAGGCGGTGATCTGCCACAGGCGCGATTCGCTGACCTTCGATTTTCTGGAAGCCGTGTTCAAGGATCACGGGCTGGAGCTGGAACCGGCCATGGAGCCGGAAACTTCGGATATCGTGCTTGAGCTTGCGCGGCACGGCCTGGGCGTGGGCTTTGTGCCGGAGCAGACGGCGGCGCCGGCCGTGGAGGCGGGGGAGCTTTTTGCCGTGAACCTGGCCGAAACGCTGCCCGAGAGGCGCATCAGTCTGCTGGAATACGAGGGGCACACCCTCAGCCTTGCGGCGCGGCGCCTGCGCGACATGCTGCTGAGCGGGGACACGGCGGCGGATGCCCGGAATGCCGGGCAGGGGCATGTCGTCCCCGCGTAAGGAAGGCATATGGGGTGCGGGGGCTTCTCAGGCATGTTTCCGGCAGGGCGCGGCAGGCCTTGCTTTTGCCTTCCGCAGCCATGGCGGTTTTGGTGGCGTTCAGGGCCGGAGCGAAGTCGTGCACGGAACAGGGATCGGTGCTGAGCAGGAATCAGCGGCGGCGGATGCCCAGAATATTGGGCAGGGGAATATCGTCCCCGCGGGAGGAGAGCATATAGGTTGCGGGGGACATGCCGTTCCACAGGCGTATTTTCCCGGCAAGGCGCAGCAGCAGGGAGGCCTCGCTTCCGCCTTCCACATACATGGCGGAATTGAGGTTGAGGTTCTTGTGGGCGTTCAGGGCCGAAACGAAGTCGTGCACGGAACAGGGATCGGTGCTGAGCAGGAAGAGAATGCGGCCGTTCATATCTTCGGCAATGGAGGCCACGGCATGTTCCGGGCCGTGTTCGGGCCATACCTGGCCGCCGTCCGGCCCCATGAGGCGGAAATTCTGCACCACGATGTCGTACTGGGGCAGAAGGGTGCGCCAGTCGTCTTCGTTGCGGTCGAGCACGGCGGCGCGGGGCAGACCGGGCACGCGCGGAGAAGCCACGAAGAAGGAGCCGTACCGCGAAACGATGCGCCCGTTGTTGATGTTTTCGCCCCCGCGCATGTAGCCGGTGGAAGTCTGGCCGTCCTTGAGATACATGCAGGCGTTGATGGCCGCCACGAGATCCTTCTTTTCCGCCCATTCGCGCAGGGTGGGCACGCCCGGCCCCTCCCAGCGGGAACTGTACAGGCACACGTCGAAGTGCCCGGTGTCGAAGCGGAGGGCGCGAATGCTGATGCGGCGGCTGAAATCCTCGCCGTTTTTTTCCGTGAAGGTGAGAATCGCCATGTCCAGCCCGTCTTCCAGCGGAAGCCATGTGATGTCCTGCCCGGGGGGCGTGGGAGCGGGTTCCTCTTCGGAAGCGCACAGGGGGGCGACGGCGATAAGAAGCGCGCAGAGCGCCGTCAGAAGGAGGCATCGGATGCGTTTCATGCCTTCCTTGTATGCCCTTCCCCGGCGATGGGCAAGGGAAAACATGCACAAAGCCCTTTCCCGCCCTGCGAAGGCGGCCCTCCCCGAAAGAGCGGCAAAAGGGCGGAGCGCTCATGCAGGCAAGGCCCCTTTGCTGCAACTCCAGGTTGCACAACTTGCGTTGTGTCCATTTAAAGGCTTAAAAGTTGACACAAAATCCGATATCGTGTCTCCTTTGTCGAGGCGTGGTCGTTTTTTATGTTGCATGGTTGAGGTATGTCATGAATATCAGACCCTTCGTTCCCCCCATGCTTCCCCTTGATGAGAGCGAAGACAGGTGGGGGCATTTTGGTATGCTGGACTTTTATGCGACGGCCGCTCTGGCACAGCTCAACGGTATGATGCTGGCCTCGGCAAAAGCTGATCTGTTCTGGCTCACCTGGCTTTTGAAGGAGGCACAGAGTTCCAATGTCATTGAAGGTACGGTAACGACATTTGATGAAATTCTTGGTGAGAATGCCGGTGTCGTCGTTCCTGTGGAGCGTCAGGATGATGTTAAGGAGGTCGTGAATTATCACAAGGCCATGCAGGCAGGGCTTGAGGAAATAGCCGCAGGCAGACCCCTGACCCTTTCCCTGGTCAGGGCGCTTCATGCCCTTCTGCTTCAAGGATCCAGAGGGGAGCATAAGCATCCGGGGCAATGGCGGAAGGTTCAGGTACATATAGGTATGCCCGGTTCAGGCATGGATGAGGCCACGTTTATTCCCCCTGAGCCCGTGCATGTGGAGAGTCTGCTGGAAAACTGGGAAGCGTTTCTTCACAGAAACGATATGAATCCCATTATTCAGGCGGCCGTCATGCACGCTCAGTTTGAGATGATACATCCTTTTTGTGATGGAAACGGCCGCATGGGCCGGTTGCTCATCACCCTGTTTCTGGCAGAAAAAAAAGTGATATCCAAACCCTGCTTTTATATGAGCGCCTATCTTCAGGCGCACAGGAGCGAATATTACTCGGCGCTGGGGAACATTTCCCGATTGGGCGACTGGCATGACTGGATCAGTTTTTTTCTGAAAGCGGTCGTAGAGCGCAGTCAAGGCAACATCAATCTGCTTGACGCCATGAACCGGCTGTACGAGGTATCCAAAAAAGATTTTTCAGAAAGTACCGCTTCTTCAACGGCCGTACAGATTCTGGATTATATGTTTGCCAAACCGGTTTTTACCTTGCCCGATATTTATCATCATTTTGAAAAGAGCATGAGCAGACAGGGAATTATGAATATTATCAATAAACTTGCTCAGGCGGGTATTGTGGAAAAAGTCTCTTCCGGCAAGGGGAGAGTTCCCGCGATCTGGAGATTCACGGAACTTATGAAGCTGCTTGGTGAGTGAGAGGCGCTGCTCAGGCAGGGCCGGGTGCGCAACGCTTCGTTGGTGAGGTCGAAGGCGGCCCTCCCCGAAAGAGCGGCAAAAGGGCGGAGCGCTCATACAGGCAAGGCCCCTTTGCTGCAATTCCAGGTTGCACAACTTGCGTTGTGTCCATTTAAAGGCTTAAAAGTTGACACAAAGGAGCCTTATCGGCGGGCCGCTTCCCCCGCCGGGGACAGCTCCGCACGGGGCGCCGGTTCTGCGGCCCCTGCGGGGGAGGGAGTTTCTCCGGGCCTTCCTTGGCGGCGCAGGCCGGGAGACGCCTTTGCCCCCGTTTTTTTGCCTGAGCCCCGCCCCGGATTCCCTTATGACCCATCCGGCGTTTTCCCCCTCCGAAGACTTCCACCCCGCCCGCACGGGGCATTCCGGCTTTGTCTTTTCCGCCGCCCGCCCCGCACGGGAGCAATGTTTTCCCGGCCCGCGCCGGGGGAAAGCTCCTCATGCGCACGGAACGTGCGGAAGCGCCGGGGGGGGGGGCGCCGTTTCCGACATGGCCC
>NZ_CALUWY010000101.1 GCF_944324615.1 uncultured Mailhella sp. | reverse complement strand
AAGATCGTCCGGCATCTGCGCCGAGGCGTTCTGGATGAGCATCACGGCGTCGTTTTCGTGGTCGTGGGCCAGCAGCCAGATGGCCGCGTCGATGATGGGCGAGGAGGAGGGCAGGCGG
Organism: uncultured Mailhella sp.; assembly: GCF_944324615.1. Taxonomy (GTDB): domain Bacteria; phylum Desulfobacterota; class Desulfovibrionia; order Desulfovibrionales; family Desulfovibrionaceae; genus Mailhella. The sequence goes on along the minus strand of NZ_CALUWY010000101.1, from coordinate 6,626 downwards.
TAGGAACCCGTGCCGAAGCGGAGAAGTCTTTCCGCGGCGTCGAGCACGGCATCCTTGTCGTTGCGGTCCAGCGCGGCATCAAGCTTGAGCTGGGCAAAAATGAGCTCCGCCCTCTGCGACGGCTCCTGCGGTGTGAGGCGTGAAAGGGGAAGAAAGCGTTCCTGACGTGCGGAAAGAGCGTTCTTGCCCGTGGCCGTGCACCCGGCGGGGAGCAGCATGAGGGCAAGAGTGAGAACCAGCATCAGGCGTTTTGCACGCCTTGAGGAAGCGGCATGCCGCCCGGCCCGGAAACTTGGCATGGAGTGACGGGACATGAAAATACCTGCGGCGGAAGAGTCAGGGCTGTATCCACTCTTCCGAGAAGTCTTTGATCTCGCGCCCGAGATGTTCTTTCAGTTTTTCCAGCAGGCGCGCTTCCAGCTGGCGTATGCGTTCACGAGTGACATTGTAGCGTTCGCCGATTTCCCGGAGCGTGGCGGGTTCGTCGGTGAGCAGCCGGTGCTCCAGAATATAGATTTCCTTTTCCGAAAGGGAAGGAATGAGCTCCGCTATGCTCTCGCGCACCAGGCGGGAGACTTCGGAATCGGCTATGCCTTCCTCCACCCCCGGCCCGAGTGCGGGCAGAAAGTCCATGCGCGAGGCGCTGCCGTTTTCGTCGCTCACGGGAAGGTCGAGGGAAACGTCGCCCGCGTCCAGGCGCTGCTGCATTTCCACCACCTGATCCTGCGTGACGCCGAGGCGCTCGGAAAGAAGCGCCGTGTCCGGGTCGAAGCCCTGAAGGATGAGCTTCTGCCTTTCGCGGTTCAGGTTGTAGAACAGTTTGCGCTGGGCCTGCGTCGTCCCTATTTTCACCATGCGCCAGTTGTCCATGATGAACTTGAGGATATAGGCCTTGATCCAGAACGAAGCGTAATAGGAAAATTTGATGCCCTTGTCCGGGTCGAACTTGTTCACCGCGCGCAGAAGCCCCACGTTCCCTTCCTGAATGAGGTCGAGCACGTTCTGCATCCACCGGCGCTGAAAGTCCATGGCGATGCGCACCACGAGGCGCAGATGGGAGGAGATGATGCGGAAGGCCGCCTGCGGGTCGCCGTGATCGCGCACACGCCGGGCAAGTTCCGTTTCCTCTTCCGGTTCCAGAAGGGGAAATTTGCTGACCTCCCTCAGGTAGCTCTGGAGATTGTCGCGCACGGGCACGCTGGGCAGTCTGTCCTGCGCCAGCGCGGGCAGATTGCTGCCGAGGTCGATGACCTTTCCGTCCTCGTTGAAATCGTCGAGGGTGGAAAAATCCTCATCGGGGACCAGTTCGCCTTCCTGCGCCTGCTCCAGTTCCGCTTCCATGACTTCCGGGGAATCGTCCCCTTCGGCGGAAGAGTCTTCTTCCTGCGGGGTATCTTCCTCCGTGCCGTCGGGCAGGGGGTCCTTTTCCGCGGAAGCGCGTTTTTTCCGGCCGCCTTCAGCACTGCCGGAGGATTCCTTCACGGAAGCGCGCGCTGCGGAAGACGATGCTGAAGCCTGATCTTCGGAAATGTCGATGACATCCACATCTTCCTTGGATATCTTGCGTTTTTTGCCCCGCGCAGAAGACGGGCCGTGCCCGGGTTCTGCGGAGGCAAGAAGTTCGGCTTCGCGCGCGTCAGAAATTTTTGTCATGGAGCCATCCTTATTTCGGCGGCGCTTCCGGGGTGGAAGCTTGGTTGCCGGAATGTATCCTATAGTTTAAGGTTGGCGTTTTCAACGATTTTCAGTACACCTAGAAAAGTTCGCGGGAGAAAAGCCTTCCGCGCCGACTTTTGAGGAAAAGGAAGGAGTTGTTTTATGTCTGGAAGGCCGTCGGGCTTTTTTCGCCGCCTGGCCGGAGTGCTGGTCGCAGGCGTTGCAGCCGTTGTTCTGGCCTGTCCTGCGGGCGCGGCCCCGGGGCAGGATGCCGGCAGGCACCTGAAGCCTGTGCACACCTATGAGCTTCTCGATGAGCTCGCCGCCAATCACGGCAAGGTGATTCTGGTGAATTTTTTTGCGGCGTTCTGCGGCCCGTGCCGCAGGGAAATACCGGAACTTATGAAAATGCGGAAGGAGATTCCCGAGGAGGATCTGCTCATCATAGGCATTGCCATTGATGAGAATATCCGCGAGGCCGATTCCTTTGTGAAGTCCATGGGCATGCTGGGAGCCTACCCCGTGTACTACGGCGGCGAGGAACTGGCCCGTGCCTACCGCATCGACGCCATTCCCTTCAACGTCATCTACAACAGGGACGGGCACATTGAGGTGAGCGAGGCGGGCTATGTCCCGGCTCCGGAAATGAAACAGTTTCTCATGAGTCTCATCAGGCGGTGATCGGCATGCTCAGAGAAGTATTGGGAGAAGAGGTCATCAGGCGGCGTGTTGCGGCCATGGCTGAGGAAATCGACGCGCTGTACAAGGGCGAAGGCGTGGTTGCCGTATGTGTGCTGAAGGGGGCGTTCTTCTTTTTCAGCGACCTTGTCCGGGCCATGAAGACGGAAGCGGCCATCGACTTCGTGCGTCTTGCCAGTTACGGAGACGGGCAGAACAGCAGCGGAAAGGTGCGGATTACCAAGGATGTGGAAATCAACGTGGAAGGCCGCCATGTGCTGATCGTTGAGGATATCGTGGATACGGGCCGTTCCATGAACGTGCTCATGCAGCACCTTGCCGCCCTCGGCGCGAAGTCCGTTCGTCTGGCCGTGCTCGTCGACAAGAAGGAACGGCGGGAATTTCCCGTGCATTCCGATTTTGTGGGCTTTGACCTGCCCGCGGGCTTCATTGTGGGGTACGGCCTCGACTGTGCGGAGCGCTATCGTGACCTTCCGGCCATTTATGAGCTGCTGGCATGAGCCGCTTGACTGCTGATGCAGCCGGTGTATGGTCGCAAGCGTCCCCTGAAGCGTCATGTTTACAGGCACGCTTCGGGAACATGGAGAAAAAACGCTGTTTTTCTGCAGCCCGGCCTTCGGCCCGTTCCCGCTTTTTCCGCGCGGCATGGCCGGAAAAGCAGCCCGCCTCAGTATGGATGGAGAATGCCTCATGAATGTTACCTGCCCGCAGTGCAATACGGTCTATCGCCTGCCCGATGAAAAAGTGAAGCCCGGCGTCAAGCTGCGCTGTTCGGTCTGCCGTCATATTTTCGCTCTTGCCGTGGAAGAGGCACCGATTCTTCTGGACCGGCCCGAAGCTTCTCCCGTTCAGGAGGAAAAGCCCGCGCCCGAAAGCGGCACGCTGGATTTCGGCCCTTCGTCGCGGCGTGCTCCCGAGTACGGCGGCGACGGTGCGCTTTCTCTGGGCGGCTCGTCCTCCGGCGGCAGGGGGCTTTCCCTGGATATGGATGAACCCCGCAGGGATCGGAGCGCCGGACATGACAGAGGCATACAGGGCCTGCGGCTGGACGGCGCGGGCGGGGCGGAAGCCTTCGGCGGCCTGGACATGCCCCGCAGGAAGCGTTCCATTCTTCCTGCGCTCTTCAGTCTCGTGCTTTGTGTGGGACTGGGAGCAGGCTGCTGGTGGATGTGGTCGAATACTCCCTATCTCGACGGACTGAAGGGCCTTGTCGCTCCCTACCTCGGCCTGGAAACGGCCGACGCCTCGGATCCCCTTTCTCTGGTGAGCAAGCTGGAACTCAGGGACGTGCGTCAGTGCCAGGTGAAGAATGAAAAGCTCGGCAACCTGATCGTCATTGAAGGCAAGGTGATGAACAACTTCCCCACGCCGCGGGAGCTCATCCGTCTGGAAGCGGAGCTGTACGACGCTTCGGGGAACATGCTCGTTTCCCAGCAGCAGCTTGCAGGCAGCAGCATAAGCTCCTTCCAGCTGGAAGTGCTGGACAAGGAGGAACTCGACAAGGCGCTGAACAGCACCCTTGATGTGGTTTCCAGCAATGTGAACGTGCTCCCGGGCAACGAAGTGCCCTTTACCGTGGTCTTCGTCAATCCGCCTGCCGGGGCGAGCGACTACAAGGTGCGCATTGCGGAGGCCTCCCTCCCCAAGGGCCCGGGTAATCTTTCCGAGTGAGCGGTGGATTTTTTCGGGAAAGAGGAAAAAAACACTTGCCAAGTGTGCTGAGTTGAAGTAAGTTCTCTTTGTTGTGCCGAGGTAGCTCAGTTGGTAGAGCAGGGGACTGAAAATCCCCGTGTGGGCAGTTCGATTCTGTCCCTCGGCACCACCGAATTTCAGGGTTGCAGCCTTCGGGTTGCAACCCTTTTTGTATTAATCGCATCCGCTTGTGAACAACGGCAGGCCTGCACGGAGAAAAAGCCCCGCAAGGACGCGCCGTGATGCGCCGCGCGCCCGGGAGAAGGGCACGGACGGTTCCCTGCCGCAGAAGGCAGAAGAGGCGTCTGCCTTCATCATATTCCTACAGGTGTTTTTTCGGTCGGAGCCGGGCCCGGATGTTCCGGAAGGAGCCATGCGGCAGTATCGGCAGGGGCTGCGGAGCGCTCCGGGGAGCGGTCTGGCGGAGAAGCACGCGGGCACGCGCATCCTTGTTGTTGCCGTCTTCCGTATCGTATCAGCCGGTGAGGTGCGGCAAGAGGCGCTTTCCTCGAATCAAGGGGCTGTGACCGGCATCCGGTCTCTGCTTTTACGGAGAAAGAGCGGGGTACGGAGTTTCGTCCTTATCAGAACGCGGCGCTTGCGGAGTCTTTTTTGCGGGAAGAAGCAGCCGCCCCCGTTGCGGAAGGCAGCGTTTTTTCTGCATGTGGAGCGGAAGGGCGCGTGAGGGAACTGTGCGGAATGCCGGACGCTGCCCGACGCGCGGACGGCGGGAAGCCGGGAGAAAAGCATGTTTTTTTGTGGATACAGAGGCAGCGCGCCATGCCCGGTTTTCAGGTATCCGGGGCGGACGTTCCGGCGCGCAGTCTGACGGATAAGGGTATGCGAAAGGCCCATGGTCCCCGCAGGGAGCATGGGCCTTTCTTCACCGGCACAGGGAAAATTACTTTTCTTCGGCGGGCTGGTTGGGATGGCAGGGGCGGCAGCCCTGGAATTCGGGATGTTCCGCCTTCAGGCTGTTGTGACAGCCGAAGCAGGAGCGCATGGTGTCACGGCTGTGGAAGGCCATGAAGCGGCTCTTTTCGTCGTTGCTTCTGCCCTTGATGGTATGGCAGCCGTCATTGGCGCTGCACGAGGCATAGGGGGATTTTTCCAGCGAAGGGCTGTAGTGGCAGATGCCGCAGCGCGGCTTGTGGTGGCAGGTATCGCAGGTGACGTTGCTGTGGGTGCTGTGGTTGAACGTCACCGCGAGGCGGGGCGTTTCCTCGCCGCCCAGCACGATGGGATTTTTGGGGTACTTGATCGCTCCCTTGAAGTCCTGAGCGCCTGCAGGGGCACACCAGGCCAGGGAGATGAGGAGTGTGAGGATGAAAAGCGGTCTCATGCGCAGTCTCCCAGTCAGTCGGGACAATGCCCGGAGAGGTGGCTAGAATTGGTTCCAGAAGGAGGGCTTGAGCGGCTGCAGGCCTTTCTGGGCCGCGACGATGTCAAGGTGCATCATGCCGAGAGCCATGGCGTCCATGTCGGGCACGGTATCCCGTTCCCTGAGATCCACGGAGGGGCAGTAGCTTTTGCATTTCGTGCACCAGTCGACGCGTTCCCCCCGGTTGCCGCCGGTTTCCCGAAGAAGTTCCATGACGCCGGAGCCTTCCTGTCCGCAGGCGGGGCAGGCCCCGCGGCGGAAATGCCAGTTTGTTCCGCACAGCGCACAGTGCAGGTGCTTTTTCCCGCCGCCCCCGGCCAGATACGCGTTTTTTTCATCGAAAACTCGGGGTTCCAGATAGGAAACGGAAGGGAAGGAGCCGCATACGGGGCAGAAGCCCTGCATCCATGAGGCGGGGCGCTCATCCCAGGGGGAATCGTACTTTGCCGCCACGACACGGATGACGGGGCCGAGGCACGCTTCCAGCGCGAACACGAGCACCGGCGCGGGAAGCTTTGCGCCTTCCGCAATCCGGGCAAGGCCGGTTTCGTTGCCGTCGAGCAGCGCCTGAGCAGCCTTCATGGCATCGTCTTCCCTCTGGAAGAAGCCTTCCAGAGCGGCTGAATATCCGCCCATGGACGGAAGGGACGCCAGAAGCGGCAGAAGCGCCCCTGCCGATTCCCGCAGAAGGGGGAAAAGCCCGTTCAGCGAGGCTCCGGCAAGGAGCGGCACCCCCTGCTGCGCTCTTTCCGGCCGCCACGGGGGCAGGGAAAAGTCGCTTTCCTCCAGCATGGGGGCCAGCTTTTCCGGCAGAGCCGCGCGCGCCTCAAGAAGGGGCGTGAACGCAGTAAGTACCGGCTGGAGCACGGGCCTGCGGGAGGCTGTTTCGGCAAGGGTTTCGGATACTGTCTGACGGGAAATGGCCATGATGACTCCTGAAAGGCTGGAAGCGGCAGAGCCGCGGAAAGGGAGGCGGAACGCCCGGCACATACGCCGGAAAAGGCCCGGAAGGGCCCGGCAGTTTAGCCGAAGCTGGCGAATTCGTGATAGAATTTCGGCTCTTCAGCAAGCAGGTAGATGACGCTGACTTCTTCGGCGTCCACAAGGCGGGCCTTGGGGAAGCGTTCCTTCGCTTTGGCCAGACGCGCATTCGCTTCTTCCAGCACCTCGCCGCGTTCACCGAAGACCATGGCTCCCG
>NZ_CALUWY010000100.1 GCF_944324615.1 uncultured Mailhella sp. | reverse complement strand
CGTCGGCCGCAATGCGGGAGCGCAACGTAGAAAGGGAAGGCCTGGAAAAGCTCATACCACCCCCATCATGGTGACATCGGTTTCAGTAATGTTGATGAGCCATGCGTCGGTCACGCGCTGGACCACGGAAGGACTTGCCCTGGTGACGGACACCTTGAGAACAAGCATTCCCTGAACAGGATTTTCCGCCGCGACGCTCACAGCAGAGGCCAGTCCCTCATTGATGAGCCATTGCAGCGCGCTTCGGGCATAGGCTTCCGCCTGCACAAGCACGGATTCCAGCTGCTTCTGCCTTCGCAGAAGCCAGAGTTTGGAACCGGTCCCCAGATCGTCGCCCTGCATGGAAAGCAGCGCATCCGCCCACCAGCCGCGCAAGTCTCTGTATTCCGGCGGAAGTTCATCCTTTTCCGCCCGGACATCGGTAAACAAAGAAACCATGATTTCCGTGCCCAGGGAGTTGTCGCCAACAAGGTCACCTTTCCTTACGGACAGATCGAAAAGCCCCTGTTCGTTTTGAGCCATAAAAATGTCCATCTAGCCGCCCCGCATGAAGTGAATAATATGAAGAACGCTTATCAGAACCACACACCAGACAACGACACGTTCCATCATTGCGGTTCTCCCGTGGTGCCGCCGCTGTCGCCGGGGTGGGTATGATGTTCAAGGGAAATGCCGTTGCTGGTGATATCTCCGCCGGTGTTTTCCAGACCGCCCGCAAAGGTGGACGCACCGCCGCCGGATTTTTCGCCCGTGGTCTGCTGGCGTCCGGTCAAGGTGACAAGCGGCGTGTCCAGCAAGATCTCGGAACTTGCGGAAATCGTGGCCGTTTCACAGGAGAGAGTTAAAGTTCTGGTTGAAATATCCATGCAGTTTCCGTTCCTCAGGTGGATGCAGTCTCCGTCCTTATGATAGATGGCCACTTCTCCGGGCTTCAGCCCTTTCTTGCGCACGCGCCTGTCGTCGGCCACCACCACGACGAGGTGAGAACGGTCCGCCCCCACGAACACCACCGTTGCCTCGGCTCCTTCATCCGGCACGGAGGTGAAGCCGTAGTTCTGGAAGCGCTCCACTCCGTCGATGACTTCATCTTCCAAGAGAGATATCTGGACGCGCTGCATGTTGCCTTCGTCGTCCACAACGTTGAGCTCGGCACGGGATACGCCGTCACGCATGAGATTGCGCACACTTTCCATGAAGCTGTCGCGGCTCATGCCATAACCTCCTTCACCTTCTGCCCCTCGGCTTTGGCCTTTTCCGCCTGCTTGACGTACAAATCCCAGTCTGTACTTCCCGATCCGGCACTCTTTTTCGGCTCTTCCGGCTCCTGCTGCCAGGCAGCAGGGTCTTTCAATGTCAGCTGCGTGGTTGTCCCTCCTGCATCCCGTGTCCAGGTAACTTCCCCAATAAGCAGACTCTGCGATATCCCCAGAGCAGGAAGCTGCACCGGCACCAGCACACCGGGTTCCCAGAGCCTGCCGGCACTGTCGCGCCAGCCCTGCACCGTGACCTGCACGGACGTGCCTTCCGCCCGTCTTGTGGTCATTTCCCACCGGGCGCGGCGGGTCATGAAGGATGTGTCACCCTGCTGGCTTGCCCGGATGACCAGCGGCCGATAACGCTTTATCTGCTCATCCCTGACCGTCGCCCTGACGGAACACGCCTTGCCGAAGTCCTGGTCCGTACCCTGCTTCTGCCCGGTCACGACATATTCGGAAAAACGGGCGGAGGCGTCGAAGGTGACAGAGGCCGAGAGCACGTTCACGCCTTCCTGAAGCACGGCAGAAAGCGTTTCCTGCGCCAGTCTGGCCAGCCTGAGTCCTCCTTTTCCGTCCGGCATGGCCACAAGTTCGCGCTGCTTCAAAAGGCGCTGCATGGCTTCCGCCACGCTTTCACCGGGCTGAATCTGAAACGCCGTGAAGGGCTGCCCCTGATCGCCCTCCAGCGTGACCGGCACGCCGAAAGGCGCGCACAGCGCCGAACAGATATCCGTGAGAGAAGCGCCCTTCCAGCTGCCCGGAGCGTGTATGGCGGAGGCGTCCACAATGTCGGCACTCCTGTCTCTGCCGGATACCGTTATGCCGTGTCTGCCGGAATCAAGCGACTGAGAAACGCTGTCGATGAATCCGGTGACAAGCGTGTCCGCCCCGCAGGCAAGCACGCAGTCCACGCCGGGCGACAGGGGCAGAGCCGCGCCGCCGTACTGAACGCGGTTTGCAAGTCCCAGGGAAAACGCGCCAGCCATGGCGTCCACGCTGCGGGAAGCCTGCAGGGACTCCCAGCCCGTCCAGTTCACACCGCCCACGGTCAAGGTGATGTCATCCATGTATCAGCTCCAGTGCCTGCCCGCCCGGCACGAATCCGGGATGCCGCAGGCCGTTGCGCGCGACAAGTTCCTGTTCCGCTTCCAGGCCGCCGGTCCAGCGCCAGACCACAGCCAGCGAAGGCATGACCTGGCTTTCCGTTACGCTGATCACGTCGGGAAGCGTGCGGGCCTTTTCCGCCATGGAACGAAGCGTGACCGTGCGAAGGTTGGAAAGCGCGGCAAAGGTTTCATCGTCGGCTTCCATCTGAGCGGCGTCTATGGCATCGAGTACGGACGCCTGAAGCTCTCCGGCCTCTTTGGTGGTGGAAGGCGCATACGCGGCGGCCACGGAGCAGGCGGCAGCCGCACACATCTGCTGCTGGACGTTCGACACGATTCTCTGCCCTTCGGCCGCTGCCCTGCGCGATGTGCCGAAGATTTCCGATGCCGTCACCTGCGGCGCCGACCGCACCAGGTCAAGCAACGCGGTCGGACCAGAGCCGGAAGGAAGATTTTCCGCTCCGGTCTGCACCATGTTCCAGCAGGATGCACCGAAGCTCCCCGAAGAAATCATGCCTGTGAGCCAGCCTGTGGAACCGGCCATTCCGGCCAACGTAGAAAGCCCTTCCGGTAGGGCCAGAACACTTTTCACACTGCTGATGAAGACGCCCGCTGCGGTTTCTATCTGCGAGACTACCCAGGCGCCCTTGTCCAGGTACTGACCTACGGAATCGGCCAGAGCCCGCGCCCTTTCGGCCACGGCGGAGACACGCTCGGCCACCATATCCAGAAGATTGGGCGCACCCGTCAGTCCCCCGGGCTTTTCCACCCGCACGAAACGTGCCTGAAACTGCCAGAGGCCGCCGTCAACCGCGCTGTGCTGCGTGCGCACTGGACCGGCAAGTGCCACATACAGGCTGCCGTACCACGGATGCACCAGCGTACCCGGGCCGGGCTGCTGAAAGGCTGCTTCCAGCGCGTCGCGCTGCGTCATGTACGAGGAGCCGGAAACAAAGCCCTGCACGTCGTAAAACTGCGGGGCCTTGCCAAGATCTTCAGGATACGGAGCCGAGCCGTTCGGAAAAACATGCAGCGCCGTGGAGCGTCCGAGAGATCCCCCAGCCATATAGACCTGGAACGGGATACCGCGAAACGAGGCGGACTGAATACGAAGTTTCCATGCCTGTGCCATGTCACACCCCCGCAAAGGACCAGGCGTAGCCCATGCCGTCGCGCTTCACCGTGACGGCGTCACTTCCCTGTGTGTCTCCGCTGGCCGTCACTCCGGGCGGAAGGTGAAGCTCAATGGTATGCTTTTCCACCTTTTCTTCTTTGTGCACCGTCTCGGAAGAGACCGTTCCAGATCGCGTAAGATCGGAAAATCCTGAAGATACACTTCCCGCAGCTTCTGACAGTATCCGGGCGTTTTCCGGGTCCATAAGCGCGTCGGTGTCTTCAAGGTCTATGCCGTGCAGATCGGCAGCATCCTGCACATCCGCCACACCCTGAACTGCGCTTTTTATTTCCGTACAGAATTTCGTGACGCCGGCGGATATCTTCTCCCAGTTGTTATAGAGCCACCATCCGGCAGCCACGAGCGTTCCTATGGCGGTAATGAATGCACCGATGGGATTAGTGGAAAGTGCCAGCCCGAAGGTTGCTACGGCCTTGCCGGCATTGAACAGAGACCGGATAAACGGCGTCCCCATATACAGGGCAACGAGCTTCAGGGCATTTTCCATACCTATGGTCCGGTCGATAAAATCCGTACACCAGCCGAGGACCTTGCCGCCTGTAGTAAGCCAGCGTTCCGCACCATCCAGAAATGCAGGGATATTATCCGCTATTTTCTGAACCCACTCTCCGGTCTCTACCGCAACGAGCCCCTTGTTCAGCCTCAGCCAGCCTTCAAATTTCTCCATGATGGGCGTGAATACCGGCATGAGCTGCCGTCCTATGGCATTGCGCAGACCGGCTACCTGGTTTCCCACACCGCTCAGAGATTCCTGAAAACGCCGGGCATCACTGCGGGCCGTATCATCAAACACTATTCCCGCCTGTTCCGCTTCTTTTCCCAGCGCCCTGAGACCGGAAGAGCCTTTGTTCAACACGGGAATGAGTTTGCGCCCCTCATCGCCCAAAAGCTCTATGGCCAGCTTGGTCTTTACCGGGCCGTCCTCCATGCGGGAAAAGGCATCTGCCAGCTCCATGATGACCTGAGCCGAGTTCTTCATGGTGCCGTTACTGTTTTTGACCGACACCCCCAGAGCCTTGAACATCTTTTCCAGGTCTTCAGAGTCTCCAGACTCCACCATCTTTTCCGTAAGGTCGGAAAGGATGTCGGTCATGTCCTCAGCTTCCACGTTCACCGTGGATGCGGCGTATTGCAGCTTCTGCAAGTCTTTGGCGTTCACGCCCAGGGCCACGGCCGAACGCTCGGCAGCCTGCGCCTGCTCTGCCGTAGCAGAGGCAAGCGCAAGCATGCCGCCGGACGCGCCGCCCAGGAGCAGAGATAGTTTCCCCAGTGCTCCGGTAACTCGATTCATGGATTCCATGGCTCCATCGCCGATACCCGCGAAAGCCTCAGCCACGTTGCCGGCCGCGCCGGCAATCTGACTCAGCCCGCTTCTCTGACTGAAGCGGGCCATCTGTGCCTGCATGCGGCTCACGGCTCCGGTCGCAGATTCAATCTTTGCGTTGAACTTGGCGAACCCAGCAGAGAACTTGTCATAGGCTCCTATGACAAAATCTATGGAGACTTTATTTTTTGCCATGAGTCTTCTCTTTTCCGTATGCGGCCAGACATCCGGCCCAGAAACGAAGCTCCGGGCCGGTCATGGCCATGATCTCACTCGGCGGCGTGTGACACTCCGCCAGAAGAAAGCCTGCGGCTATTCGCCAGTCGTCCGGCCACTCCCTAAAAAAGGCGTGGCCGCCTCCATGACTCGGGCAATGTCGTCCCCTTCCAGACGCATGATGACCTGTCTGTCCTGCCCGGTCAGCCTGCCGATGATACGAGCCATGTCCCCCATGCTCAGGGCCCCGGCCGAAGCGTCGGCCATGTCTGAAAAACGCACGCGGCGGGTGAACTTCAGTTCCGTGACGAGTTCGTCCCCGAACTGTACGGGATAGTTCAGCGTCACGGTGACGGGAGTAACGTCGTTCATCACTTCACCTCCTGAGCGCGGCTCTTGGATTCAAAACGGATAGGGATTTCCGCTTCTTCGGTGGACGCCGTACCGTCGCCAGCGAACCACGCCCGGGAAAGCGTGATGATCTTGCCGTTGTTGAGCTCCAGCGTGACGGTACATTCATCCGCACCGACAAGAGCTTCCAGATCAAGGTCTTCCCTGTCGGTCACGGCGCCCTCGATATAGGATACCTGCGGCGTTTCCTTGTAACCGTGCACGCCGTCGGCGCCGATAATGGCCTCTCTTACGTCAAGGCCGAGATTGTACGAAAAGCTGCCCTTTGCCTCATAAAGCGTACCGTCCACCTTGAAGGAAATACGGCCCGCACGGCGGTTGCCTATTGCCATGATGATGCTCCTTTACAGCCGGAACTGAATCTGCACCGCGGCCACGCGGAACTGGTTGACGAGATCGGGAGTAATGAGCCAGTCCAGACGGTTCACGTCGGTGGCGTTGCGCTCACACACAAGGCCTGCCTTGAACTTGGCTATGTCTTCCACAAGGCCGAGTTCCTGCCAGTCCTGGAAGGCGGCCACGGCTTCGGCACGACCCTGCTTCGGGTTCATGATCGCCTGCCCCGGCGCTATTGTTTCCGTGTCGCCGGCCAGCTTGTGGCGGGGATACTTGCGCAGGATGCGTGAACGGAAGTCGTAACGGAGATACGAGAGCGTGAGCAGCGTGTTCACGTCCTGATAACTGGTATCCGCCGCGCCGGTGGACGTGGTGAGATAGTTGGTCACCATGCGCTCAATGGTCACATTGCCGCCGGCATCGGTCACCGTTGTGGCTATGCCGGCCTTCAGCAGCAGGTTGCGTTCTTCAAGGGTAAGCCGGTCTTCCTGCGCCGGCGCAAGATCGCCGGCAATGGTCAGTGTCTGGAACGGCCGTGCAGGGTCGTTGTTGCCGTAGTAGGCCACCAGTGCCGCCACGGCCGCAGCACGCACTGCCGGAAGCGTGGGAGTTTTGCAGGCTTCCACAATGGAGATATGCGCGTAGTTGCCCTTGTCTTCCCCGCTGCCGAACTCCTGAAGCTCGGAAAACGTGCCTGCCTTGGACGTGATGGCCACGCCGTCGATATGACGCAGCGGGCCCCAGCGGTCTTCAAGCTCGGCTTCCAGCGTGCGCAGGCTGCTGCGGTCGTTCCACGGCCAGGCTATGACGTGGTACCAGGTGTCGCCCCAGGCTGCCATGAGCTCTTCCACATCGGGCTGGCCGGCGCCATTGCTCATGGCCGTAATGGTCAGCTTGATGCCTTCGGGCATGGTTTCGTTGTAGTAGGCCTGACGGATGTCTAGGCTCAGGACTCATTAATTGCCAAAAGGGTAAAAAGTTCTTATTGTCGGCATAGGGAGGATGCCATGAAGGAA
>NZ_CALUWY010000099.1 GCF_944324615.1 uncultured Mailhella sp. | reverse complement strand
GCCGTTGATTTTCGCGCCCACGCAGTGCGCGCCCACGTCGGTGTGAATGAGGAAGGCAAAGTCGAGGGATGTCGCGCCCTTGGGGAGCCTCTTCACCGCGCCGCGCGGCGTGAACACATAGATTTCATCGTTGAAGAGGTCCATGCGCAGGGAGCTCATGAACTCGCGCGAGTCGGATTCGTCCTTCTGGCGCTCCATGAGGTCGCGCAGCCACTGGAACTGCGGCATGTCCTGCATGGCGATGGCATGGTTGCGCTCCTTGTACATCCAGTGCGCGGCCACGCCGTGTTCGGCCATGTTGTTCATTTCCTCGGTACGAATCTGTATTTCGATGCGCTCGCCCTCGGGCCCTATCACCGTGGTGTGCAGCGACTGGTAGCCGTTGGCCTTGGGCATGGAAATATAGTCCTTGAAGCGGCCGGGAACCGGCTTCCACAGAACATGCACAAGGCCCAGCATGGCATAGCAGTCGCGCAGATCGTTCACAATGACGCGGAAGGCGATGATGTCGTGCATCTCGTCAAGGGGCGTCTTCTGGGCCATCATCTTGCGGTAGATGCTGTAGGTCTGCTTGATGCGGCCGAACACGCGCCCGTTGATGCGGTTTTCGGTCATGATGGCTTCGATCTTGCCGATGACCTTGGAAATGAGCTGCCGCTCCACGATCTGATTTTCCGAAAGCCAGTTCGTGATCTCGGCATAGGCGTCGGGCTGAAGGTAGCGGAAGCTCAGATCCTCCAGCTTCTGCTTGATGAGGTGCAGGCCCAGACGGTTGGCGAGCGGCGCGTAGATGTCCATGGTTTCCTTGGCGATGCGCTGCCGCTTGTGAGGCTTCTGAAATTCCAGCGTGCTCATGTTGTGCAGACGGTCGGCCAGCTTGACCACGGGAACGCGGATGTCGTGCGCCATGGAAAGGATCATCTTGCGGATATTCTCCGCCTGCGCCTCCTCCTTGGTGTCGAAGCTCATCATGGTGATCTTGGTCACGCCGTCCACAATGTCGGCCACCTGTTCGCCGAAAAGCTCATCCAGCTCGTCGATGGAGGAATCGGTATCCTCCACGGTATCGTGCAGAAGCCCTGCGGCCACGGCGTGCTCGTCAAAGCCCATCTTGGCCAGGGTGAGCGCCACGGAGGCCGGATGCAGGATGTACGGGTCCCCGGAGAGGCGGAGCTGCCCGGCATGGGCGGCGGAAGCGTAATCGTAGGCGCGGCGCACCATGGCGGCGTCCGCGTCGGGGTAATGCGTCAGAAGCTGCCCCACGATATCGTCGGCCGAAGGCACCTTCGCGGCCGGCGAACTTTCCCCGGTCACGGGGGAAATCACCATGGATACGTTTTCCGGGCTGTGCGGCTGTTTCTGCCTGCTGTCGCCCGCTTCCTCAGACGGCTGAACAAGGGAAGTCTGACTCATAAGAACCTGCTACTGCTGGAGCGCTCTGGGAACCCACCAACGGTCGAAGTTATAGGTGATGCCCGCCGGCGCGGGCTCTATCCCATGGAACCTCGACTGGACCATGGGCAGAGAATACGGAACATAAAGGAAAAGGTACGGCTGTTCTTCATGCAGGATCTGCTGAAAACGATCGTACAGGCGCTTTCTTTCGGCCCGGTCCGCCGAAGCGCGCCCCTTTTCCAACAGATGATCCACCTCCTCGTTGCAGAAACTCACAAAGTTCAGGCCGTTTCCGGCCGCGGCCGAAGAATGCCACACGTCGAAAATATCCGGGTCGTCCAGAATGTTCCAGGCGAGAATGAGGGCGTCGAACTTGCGCGTGTCCACAAATTCCTTGAGAAACGCCGCCCACTCCACCGTGCGTATGGAAACCTTCACACCCACGGCGCGGAACATCTGCTGCAGAATGACGGCCACCTTGATGCGCTCGTTGTTGCCCTGATTCACCAGAATGGTGAATTCAAAGGGCAGACCGTCCTTTTCCAGCACTCCGTCCTTTCCCGGAAGCCACCCCGCCTCGGCAAGAAGACGGCGTGCCCTTTCCGGGTCATAATCATACGGCTTCAACGAAGTATTGTACACCCATGTTCCGGGCTTGTAGGGGCCGAACGCGGGTTCTCCCATGCCCAGAAGCGCCCCTTTGATGATGCCTTCCCTGTCGATGGCATAGGAAAGGGCCTGCCGTACCCTTTTATCCTGAAAGAAGGGGCTTTTCTGATTCAGGCCGAGATAGGTGTAGCCTGAGGCGAGATACTTGTATTTATGCCAGTTTTTGTCCCACCATTCGCCCTGGGTCTGCCGCAGGTACTGCTGCGGGGAAAGGCCCACGAAGTCCAGCCTGCCCGCCCGGGCCTCCAGAAACATGGTGGTGCTGTCGGGAATGATGCGGTAGATGACCTCGTCAAGGTACGGGCGGCCCTTGAAATAACGGTCGTTGGCCTCCAGCACGATGCGGCTTCCCGCTTCCCACGACTTCAGCTTGAAGGGGCCCGCCCCTATGGGATTGCGGGCGTATTTTGTGGAGGCGATGTTCTCGTGCTCCAGAATATGCCTGGGCAGGATGGGGTGCATCCAGGTGATGGCCGCGCGGGCATAGGGCGCATCGTAGCGCACTTCAAAGGAAAGCGGCCCTGTCTGGCGGTATTCCTTCACGTTGAGAAAATCCGCCGCATAGGCCGTGGGCGTCTTCGGGTCGATCATGAGATTGTAGGTGAAGGTCACGTCGTCCGCCGTAAGGGGGTGACCGTCCTGCCAGACCAGGCCTTCCTTCAGCTTGAAGCGCATGAACGTGCCGCCCTCAAGGACCTCCCATTCCTCGGCAGCGCATTTTATTATATTGAAATCCTTGTCATATTCCAGAGGCGAAGTATAAAGAAGCCCCGACACCTCCGCCGAGGCGGAATCGGAGGCGAGGTAGGGAATGAGGTTTGAGGGCTCGCCGATGCTGCCCATGAGTATCTTCCCGCCGTATTCCGGCCGGGGGGCGGCATCCTGCGCAAAGGAGCGCTCTGCCGCAGTAAGAAGCAGAAAAAACGCAACGACGATCCAGAATGCGGCGAGGGGGGTGTCATTTTGCCGAAAACGTATCCGGCAGAAGTGATTCTGCCCCTGAGCGCTCAAAAAACATAACTTTTTTTTCATGAAAAAAGCCTAGCACAGTTCACTTCTCTTGAAAACTGGGATAATATCGTCTAATCCTAGAGAGCAGTGGCCGGTATTGCCTTTTTCCGCCCAGCCGTTCCCGGCATCATCGTTTCCCTTTTCCGGCCGTGCCCGCCGTACTTTCCGCCCTGTCTATCTTCTGCCACTATTTGAGGACTGTTACCATGAACCGACGAGAGGAAGTCGCCGCCCGTGGACTTGCTGAGACTTTTATTCAGAACACCATACCTGAATACATCACGGAGTACGGACGGTCCATTGAAGCCGAGGGAAACCTCAGCAAATTCACCCTGCGTTTTGAAAACGACGTATGGACGGTGGAAAGCACCGTGCAGGGGGAGGACTTCGAGGCCTACAGCCCGGTAGTCACCATCAACCTCACGGAGCAGCGGGTGGATTCCATGTGCAACTGCATGGAAGCCTTCAACGGCCCCTGCCGCCATGTGGCCGCCACGGCCATACACTTCATCAATTCCCTCGACATTTCCGAAGGCAGGGCCGACCCCGTCCCCGCCCCGCGGGAGGACTGGCGGCAGAGCTTCCGCCACTTCTTCGGCGGCACCTTCGAGCCGGAAACCGGGCGGCATTACTTTCTTTTCCGCTTCTTCCCGGAACCGGGGCGCCTTTCGGTGGAATTTTTCCGCGCCCGGCAGAACAAGACCGGGCTTTCCTCCGTGCGCCAGGAAGTGACGCTGGAACAGATTCTGCGCAACCCGGAATGGTGCGAACATTCCCCGGAACTTCCGGTGGTCTGCCGCCAGATCGCCCAGTATCTCGACTATTACGGCCACCGCGTGGAAATTCCCGACGGGCTTCTGTCGTGGTTCTTCTGGGCCATACGCAAGGAAGACTACCTGTTCTGGAAGGATACGGAAATTCCCTGCCGCATCGAAAGCTCCACCATGGCGCTCAAGCTCCGTCCCTCGCTGGATGACGACGGGCTGCGTTTCGACGTGCTCCTTCAGCGCGAAGGCAAGAAGCCCTTTTCCATCATCGACGAGGAACCGGACGACACCGGCGACATTCCCGCCCCCGCCCATGAAGGCGCCACCTTCCACGGGCAGATGCCTTTGTGGGTGTGCTGGAATCAGGGCTTCTATCCGGTGCAGACCTGCCTGAACCACCGCGTCATTCAGGCGCTGGTGCACAAGGGGCCGGTGATTCCGCAGGAAGACATTCCCGAATTCCTCGACAGGGTGTGGACGCGCCTGCCCGCCTCGGAACTCTACGAACAGGATGAGTTCCTCAAGATCATGGAACCCGTGTTCCAGCCGGCCACCTACAACCCCAAGCTGTTCCTCGACGAAGAAGGGAGCCTGCTCACGCTGGAAGTGCAGAACGTGTACGAAACGCTGCACGGCGAATTCACCCTGCCCGGGCCCAACCCCGACTTCCAGACGGGCAGCTATGTGTACGAGGGCAAAACCTTCCTGGTGCGCCGCAACCAGACGGAGGAAAACTCCCTCATCACCCAGCTTTCCGACATGCGCTTCCAGCCCCGAAGCAGCCGCCTGTGGTTCATGGAGCCGGAAGAGGCCATTTCCTTCCTCCTCGATTCCTACCCCACGCTGCTGGAAAACTGGCGCGTGTACGGCGAAGCCACGCTGTCGCGCTACAAGGTGCGCGCCTCCACGCCCACCATCAACGCCAGTGTGGAAAGCAACGAGAAGGACAAGTGGTTCTCCCTCGACATTTCGGTGGATTACGACGGGCAGAACCTGCCCCTCGACCGCATCTGGAAGGCCTGGCTCAAGGGCAAGCGCTATGTGCAGCTCAAGGACGGCTCCTATGCCAGCCTGCCGGAATCGTGGCTGGAAAAGCTGGCCCACAAGCTCAAGGTGCTGGGACTCGACCCGGCCAAGCCGCCCAAGCAGAAGTTCAAGCAGTACGAGGCCCCGGTGCTCGACAACCTGCTCGAAGATCTGCCCGGCGCGCTGGAGGATTCCTTCTGGAGCAAGCTGCGCGACAATATCCGCAACTTCCACGAGGTGAAGCAGATAGAAACGCCCAAGGGGCTTCAGGCCTCCCTGCGTCCCTACCAGATTCAGGGCATTTCCTACCTCAACTTCCTCAACGAATACGGCTTCGGCGGCATTCTGGCCGACGAAATGGGCCTCGGCAAGACCATACAGACGCTGGCCTTCATCCAGCACATGGTCAATCACGGCGCGCAGGGGCCGAACCTCATCGTGGTGCCCACTTCCGTGCTCCCCAACTGGGACAGGGAAGCTTCCAAGTTCGTGCCCGGCCTTTCCCGGCTCATCGTGTACGGCACGCGCCGCGAGGGCCTGTTCCGCAAGATCGCCTCTTCCGACCTTGTCATCACCACCTATGCGCTGCTGCGGCGCGACATGGAGGAACTGGAACAGCACGAGTTCAACGCCATCATTCTCGACGAAGCGCAGAACATCAAGAACCCCAACACCATCACGGCGCGTTCCGTGCGGCAGATCAACGCGAAAATGCGGCTCTGCCTGTCGGGCACGCCCATTGAAAACAACCTCTTCGAGCTGTGGAGCCTGTTTGAATTCCTCATGCCGGGCTTCCTCGGCAGCCAGCACGCCTTCCAGCGCGGGGTCATCAAGCCCATCAAGGAAGGCGATGCGGAAACGCTGGAATACCTGCGTTCCCGGGTCAAGCCCTTCATCCTGCGCCGTACCAAGGCCGAGGTGGTCAAGGACCTGCCGCCCAAGGTGGAAAACGTCATGTACTGCGCGCTGGAAGAGGAACAGGCGGAACTCTACGCCTCCCTGGCCCGCAAGCTGCGCGAACAGGTGCTGGCCGACGTGGACAAGAAGGGCATGGCCAAAAGCCAGATGTCCATTCTCGACGCCCTGCTCAAGCTGCGGCAGATCTGCTGCCATCCCAAGCTGCTCAAGCTGGATATGCCCGGCTTCAACGCCAACATGCCTTCCGGCAAGTTCGAGGCCTTCAAGGATATGATCCTCGACATCGTGGAAGAAGGCCACAAGGTGCTGGTGTTCTCGCAGTTCGTGCAGATGCTCCAGCAGATACGCGCCTGGCTGCAGATGACGGATATCCCCTTCTGCTATCTGGACGGCTCCAGCAAGGACCGTCTGGAACAGGTGGACCGCTTCAACAACACGCCTTCCATCAGGATCTTCCTCATTTCCCTGAAGGCCGGCGGCACGGGCCTCAACCTCACGAGCGCGGATTACGTCATCCACTACGACCCGTGGTGGAACCCCGCGGTGGAAAGTCAGGCCACCGACCGCGCCCACCGTATCGGTCAGTCCCGTCAGGTGTTCTCCTACAAGCTTATCTGTCAGAACACCGTGGAAGAAAAGATTCTGAAGCTGCAGGAAATGAAGCGCGGTGTGGCCGAGGCCGTCATTCCCGGACAGGATTCCTGGAAGTCTCTCACCCGCGAAGATCTGGAAATGCTCTTTGAAGTATAACACGCCCTCCGGGGCGGAACGCGAAAAAGCCTTCTCCCGCCATGGGGGAAGGCTTTTTCATGCCCTCTGCAACTTCAAGCATCACTTGAAACATACCGCCGGAAACGCGCCGCATGCCGCGCAACGCGATACGGAAAGGCCTGCCGGGCAATGCGCGCCGACCCTCGCCTGCCGTCCCCCGCATCCTGCGGCAGGAAAGGCGCCCTTTTCAAGGGGCATACCCGGAAGGCGGGGGAACTGCCTGCGGAGGTGCCCCCGCGCCATGACTGCCCGGAAAGCCTGCACAGGGAACCGGCCCGCACCCCATGGGGAGAACCGACACCGCCGGAAGGCTACCGTATGGGGAACTTCTTGAATTTCCTTGCC
>NZ_CALUWY010000098.1 GCF_944324615.1 uncultured Mailhella sp. | reverse complement strand
ATCATGTTCGGCCGACTCAAGGATTGGCGCAGAATAGCCATGCGTTATGACCGTTGTGCCCACACGTTCTTTTCGGCCATTTGTCTAGCTGCCATTGTCATCTTTTATATTTAATGAGTCCTGAACCTAGTTTTCTTTGCCTCCGTCCTCCCTATAGTGGGCATCATCGGAAAAAGTCGAAGATGCGGGAAAATATGGATATTTTCCCTTACGCATCTTTTCACGAACGATGACCCGCCCCGCGACAGGAGGCAAGCATGTCGGATACGAAACTTTCCCCGGGAACCATACTCCACACCGTCATAGGCATAACGATCATGTGTCTGGGGCACGTTCTGCCCTGCCCCTCCCTTGTCGTTCCCGCAAACGACGCCCTCATGGCCGCGGGCTTTCCCGTGGCGGACGGCAGCGCCGTCATCACCATCACGCGCATGGGCATGGTCAACGCCATGATCTTCCTCGGCGTGGTCTATCTCTGGACCTTCGTGGACACGCTCTGGCCGTGCTTCCTCGGCGTGCTCATGCTGGCCTTCAGCGGATTCACTCCCGCGCCCAAGGTGCTTTCCTCCTTCCTCGGCAACCCCATGGTGGTGATGATCTTCTTCACCCTGTGCTTCGCCACGGCGCTCATCAGAAGCAACGTCTCCTCCTGGCTTGCCCAGTGGATACTCAGGCGCGACTTCATCATCGGCCGCCCGTGGACCTTCACCGCCGTGATTCTGGTCACCTCGTATTTTCTGGCCTTCTTTGAGCAGACGGCCATCTGTTTCCTCATCTGGCCCGTGCTCTACCGCATTTTCGATCAGGTGGGCTTCAAGCGCGGCGACCGGTACGTTTCCGTCATGCTGGTGTTCATTATCATCATGGCGCTGCTCTCCTTTGCCTCCGACCCGTTCAAGACCGGAGCCTTCGCCCTGCTCGGCAACATCTGGAGCCTGGCCTCCGCAGGCAACAGCGGCATGAACGTGCCCGCCATGCCCGCGGCCTCCTACTTCTGCTTTGCCCTTGTCGTTTCCCTCACCTCCATCGCCTGCCTGCTTCTTGCCATGCGCTTTCTCTTCCGCGTGGACGTGTCGCCCCTCATGAAGCTCGACCCCGAAGTGCTGCGCCGCGAACCGCTGCCCCCCATGACAGGCTATCAGATCGGCGTGCTCGCGGCCTTCGGCATCTTCGCCTGCTGGATTCTGCTGCCCGGCATCATCGGCAAGGATACGGCCCTCGGCGCCTTTCTGGCCGGAAATTCCGTGCTGGCTCCCCTGGTGGCGCTCTTTCTCGTGGGCTTCGTGCACCTGCACGGCAAGCCCGTTGCGGACATAAGCGAAACCGCCTCCGTCTACCCCTGGCGCATCTTCCTGCTCATTGCCGTGGCCATGCTCCTCGGCGACGCCATGACCGGCAAGGGCACCAACGTCACCGTGTTCATGGAATACCTGCTGCGCGGCGTGCTCGAAGGCTTCGGCTATGTGCCTTTGTGCATCGTGGTCGTTCTGCTTGCCATCATCTTCACCAACTTCTGCAACTCCGTGGTGCTCGGCCTCGTGCTCACCCCCGTGCTGCTCGCCATGTGCAACGCCTTCGGCATGAACGCCGGCCCCCTCATGGCCTGCTTCATCTACGCCGTGCTCATCGCGGCCTGCACGCCCGCGGCCTCGCCCTTTGCCGCCATGCTCTTCGGCAACAGCGACTGGCTCTCGCCCCGGCAGATCGCCGTGTGCAGCGTTTCGGCCTCCGTCATCATTGCAGGCGTGGTCATCGTGGTGGGTATTCCCCTTGCCATGCTGCTGTTCTGAACGCTGCGGCCGGGAATCCCCCGGCCGCACGAAAAAACGTCGCCCCGGGAAAAGCGTGCGGCCGTATGGACAAAGACAACGGGAACAGGATATTCTGGCGGGGAAAAAAAGCGCAGAATGGGCCGCCGCCTGCAGCCTGTCCCGCCCTCCGCCCGTCTTCCCATGCCTTTTCCCGTTATTTCCGGCACTTTCATGCTCTCTCAGGAGCGCTTTTCTTCACAAGAGGCGGAAGATACAGGGGCCTGCCGTGCGGAAAAAGACGTCCCGGGAAAACCTTCCGGGCCGGAAAATGGGGCTTTTTCCCCGTTTCGGAAAAAAATCCTCACAAGTCTAGTTTAGACTAGTTTTCTTTATCCCCCATATCCCTATGTTAACCGGAATCCTATAAAGTCGAAGGTTCCAATTCCGTCCCTCTTTTCACGAAGTACTCCTCACGCTCCATAACCGGAGGCATGCATGTCAGCCGCAAAACTTTCCCTGGGCACCATCATCCATACCGTCATCGGTATCGGGCTCATGTTCCTGGGCCATGTTCTTCCGTGCCCTTCCCTTGTCGTTCCCGTGAACGACGCCCTTGTCGCCGCGGGCTTCCCCGTGGCGGACGGCAGCGCCGTCATCACCATTACCCGCATGGGCATGGTCAACGCCATGATCTTCCTCGGCGTGGTCTATCTCTGGACCTTCGTGGACACGCTCTGGCCGTGCTTCCTCGGCGTGCTCATGCTGGCCTTCAGCGGATTCACTCCCGCGCCCAAGGTGCTTTCCTCCTTCCTCGGCAACCCCATGGTGGTGATGATCTTCTTCACCCTGTGCTTCGCCACGGCGCTCATCAGAAGCAACGTCTCCTCCTGGCTTGCCCAGTGGATACTCAGGCGCGACTTCATCATCGGCCGCCCGTGGACCTTCACCGCCGTGATTCTGGTGGCCACCTACCTGCTCGCCTTCTTTGAACAGACCTCCATCTGCTTCCTCATCTGGCCCGTGCTCTACAGCATCTTTGATCAGGTGGGCTTCAAGCGCGGCGACAAGTATGTTTCCTCCATGCTGGTGTTCATCATCATCATGGCCCTGCTCTCCTTTGCCTCCGACCCCTTCAAGACGGGCGCCTTCCTGCTGCTCGGCAACGTGTGGGGCCTTGCCGCCAGCAACCCCGGCCTGAACGTGCCCGCCCTGCCTGCGGCCTCCTACTTCTGCTTCGCCCTCGTCATTTCCATCACGGCCATCGCCTGCCTGCTTCTTGCCATGCGCTTCCTCTTCCGCGTGGACGTTTCGCCCCTCATGAAGCTCGACCCCGAAGTGCTGCGCCGCGAACCTCTCAAGCCCATGACCGGCTATCAGATCGGCGTGCTCGTGGCCTTCGGCATCTTCGCCTGCTGGATCCTGCTGCCCGGCATCATCGGCAAGGACAACGCCATCGGCGCCTTCCTCGGCAAGAACTCCCTGCTGGCTCCTCTGGTGGCGCTCTTCCTCGTGGGCTTCGTGCACCTGCGCGGCAAGCCCATTGCCGACATCAGCGAAACCGCCGCGGCCTACCCCTGGCGTATCTTCCTGCTCATCGCCGTGGCCATGCTCCTTGGTGACGCCATGACCGGCAAGGGCACCAACGTGACCGTGTTCATGGAATACCTGCTGCGCGGCGCCCTCGCAGGCTTCGGCTATGTGCCGCTGTGCATCGCCGTCATCCTGCTCGGCATCTGCTGCACCAACTTCTGCAACTCCGTGGTGCTCGGCCTCGTGCTCACCCCCGTGCTGCTCGCCATGTGCAACGCCTTCGGCATGAACGCCGGCCCCCTCATGGCCTGCTTCATCTACGCCGTGCTCATCGCTGCCTGCACGCCTGCGGCCTCGCCCTTCGCGGCCATGCTCTTCGGCAACACGCGCTGGCTGTCCCCCAAGGAAATCGTGACCTACAGCGTTTCCGCCTCCCTCATCATTGCGGGCGTCATCATCGTGATCGGCATCCCGCTCGCCATGCTCATTTTCTGATTCCCGCACGGGCGGGAACCTGACCCGCCCGTTTCCGTCGAACCTCGCGCTTCCTGAGGGGAAGCCAAACATAGAAAAGGAGTCTTACCATGGACAAGTACGACGTCATCATCGTGGGCGGCGGCCCCGCCGGTCTCACGGCTTCCATCTATGCCGTGCGCGCCAACATGAAAACCCTGGTGCTGGACAAGCTCGCCCCCGGCGGCCAGATCATCAATACCAACGAAATCGCCAACTACACCGGTTTCGGCACCATCAACGGCGCGGAACTGGCCATCAAAATGTTTGAACACTCCCAGGAAGTGGGCGCGGAATTCGACTACAAGACCGTGACCGCCATCATCGACGAAGGCGCCGTGAAGAAGGTGGTCTGCCTTGAGGACGACACCGTGTACGAAGCCTCCGCCGTGATCATCGCCACCGGCACCCGTCCCCGCCGCCTGCACATCCCCGGCGAAGACGCCCACGCCGGCGCGGGCATCAGCTGGTGCGCCGTGTGCGACGGCGCCCAGTACAAGGGCAAGGACGTGGTGGTCATCGGCGGCGGCAACTCCGCCGTGGAAGAATCCATCTACCTTGCGGGCATTGCCAACAAGCTCACCATCGTGACCATGTTCGACCTCACGGCCGATCCCTCCGCCTGCGACAAGCTGCGCGCCATGCCCAACGTGACCGTGTACCCCTATCAGGACGTGCTGGAATTCCTCGGCACGGACAAGCTTGAGGGCGTGCGCTTCAAGTCCACCAAGGAAGACGCCACCGAACGTACCGTGACCTGCGACGGCGTGTTTGAATACATCGGTCTCGAACCCACCGCCTCCTTCTGCGCCGATCTCGGCATTCTCGACCGCACCGGCTGCATCATCACCGACGCCGCCATGCAGACTTCCCGCCCCGGCATCTTCGCCGCCGGCGACATCATCGTCAAAGGCCTGCGCCAGGTGGCCACGGCCTGCGGCGACGGCGCCATTGCCGCGAACAGCGCCTCCAAGTATGTGGAAAAACTGAGAGGATAAGCTCTCATCCGGCCATAGCCTTCCCCTGCCACCCTCAAATTCAAGGAGTTTTCCCATGATTACGGAAATCGATACCGCCGGCTACGACAGCATGGACAAATCCGGCGTCATGATGGTGGAATTCTATTCCAAGACCTGCGGCCCCTGCAAAATGCTCTCCTTCGTGCTGAAGGACATCAGCAAGAACGACCCCGACTTCCGCATCTTCACCGTGGATTTCGACGCCAACCAGGACCTCAAGGAACGCTGCGGCGTGAAGGGCTTCCCCACCATGCTCTTCATGAAGGACGGCGCCGAAGTTTCCCGCCTCGAAGGCCTGAAGCAGAAGCCCGCCATCATTCAGGAAATCGAAAAGCTCAAAGCCTGAGCGGCATAAAAAACATGCTCCCGCGCCGCAGACCGCGTTCTGCGGCGCAGAACACGGCGAAACGCCTGTTTTTGCCGGAACAAACGCCCGGAAGGCCGGACCTTTCCGGCGAAAACGTTCCCGGTTCCGCACGACGCGCAACACTCTAGAAGGAGTCCCCAAGCCATGAGCAACAAAGTGATGCACACCTACAGCGACCACCTCATTACCCGCCAGAACCGCGCCGAAAAAGAATTTCTCGCCGCTTTCGAGGCGGAAAAGCCCACCCTTGAGAACGCCCATGTTCTGGTCAACCCCTATTTCATCAACCCGCTCTGCGCGCTGATTCTCTTCAAGAGCGAAAAGCCCGCCTCCGCCACCATGACCCTTCACGGCAAGCGCAACGCCCGTGAAAACATCGTGCACACCTTCCCCGAAGGCACGAGCCACGCCATTCCGGTCATCGGTCTCTACGAAGGCATCGCCACCGACGTCACCGTGGAACTTTCCACCGGCGAAAAGAAGACCTTCTCCATCATGTCCCAGCCGCTGCCTGAAGACGTGTGCCGCTGCCGCAACATCAACACGTCCATGGACTACTTCGGCAACAACTTCATGTTCCTCACCCCGGCCGGCAAGAACCTGCCCACCGCCTACGACTACATGGGCGACATCCGCTGGCTGCTCACCGAAAACACCATGTTCGACATCAAGCGCGTGAAGAACGGCAACATCATGACCGGTTCCCACCGCTTCTGCCACATGCCCTACTGCTCCACGGGTCTTGTGGAACTCAACCTGCTCGGCAAGATCTACAAGGAATACCGCATGCCGGGCAACTATCACCACGACCACTTCGAAATGCCCGACGGCAACATCCTGGCCCTCACCCAGGACTTCACTTCGAGCACCGTGGAAGACATGATCGCCCTGCTCGACCGTGAAACCGGCGAAGTGCTCCGCACCTGGGACTACAAGACCTTCCTGCCCCAGAACGTGGCCGGTTCCGGCTCTCAGGACGCCCACGACTGGTTCCACAACAACGCCCTGTGGTACAACGAAAAGAACAACACCATCACCATTTCCGGCCGCCATCAGGACGCCGTGGTGAACTTCGACTACGAAACCAGCAAGCTCAACTGGATCATCGGCGACCCCGAAGGCTGGCCCGAAGACATGCAGAAGAAGTATTTCTTCAAGCCTGTGGGCGATGTGGCCAACTTCGACTGGCAGTATGAACAGCACGCCTGCGTGGTCTGCCCCAACGGCGACATCATGTGCTTCGACAACGGCCAGTACCGCTCCAAGGTGAAGGAACGCTACATCAGAAACCGCGACAACTTCTCCCGCGGCGTGCGCTACCGCATCGACACCGACAAGATGGAAATCGAACAGGTGTGGCAGTACGGCAAGGAACTCGGCCAGAGCTTCTTCTCGCCCTACATCTGCAACGTGGAATACTACGACGAAGGCCACTACCTCATCCACTCCGGCGGTATCGGCTGGAAGGACGGCTATGCCTCCGACAAGCTCGGCGCCTTCATCAACCCCAAGAAGGAACCCGGCACCGACATCTGCGCCAAGACCGTGGAACAGAAGGACGGCGTGGTCATGTACTCCATGGAAGTGGACGGCAACTTCTACCGCGCCGAAAAGCTCTTCCCCTATCATGACGGCGACAACGCCGCCTTCGGCGAAGGCAAGCTCCTCGGCCACCTCGATGTGACCCCCACCTTCGACACCATCCCCGACGTGCCCGAATCTCAGGAAGTCATCGACTCCTGGCATCAGGTCAACATCGAGGAAGACGA
>NZ_CALUWY010000097.1 GCF_944324615.1 uncultured Mailhella sp. | reverse complement strand
GAGACGGGATTTGAACCCGCGACTTCAACCTTGGCAAGGTTGCACTCTACCACTGAGTTACTCCCGCGTGGCGTGAAAGGATTTATAGGTGATTCGGCCTGAGCTGTCAACAGAAAAAAACGGGCAGGAGGCGATTTTTTCCGTTTTCCGTTCCGGGAGAGGGATTTTTGCCTGCGAAGGGCGGGAACATACGGCGCTGAAGGGTATTCCGGCACGGGGCATGGGAGGAATATGCCTTTTGGCCGCGCGCCGTTCCGGGGGAGCTGCCTGTTTCTACCCCGCCGCAGAACGTTTGGATTCCCCGACGTTGGGGGAAGCCTTTTTCCGGCCTGTACGGTCTGCCCGGCAGGGGATGTTTCTGCTGTGCGTTTTTCAGGGAAGGGGGCTTGCCGCGGCCCTTCTGCTGCCGGGAGGGCGACGGGCGCTTTTCGGCACGGAGCAGGCCGGGGAAAGAAAACGCTCCGGCAGGCGGGAAAGCCGTGCCGGAGCGCCGAGAGTCTGCGGAGTTTTCCCGCATCAGTTCCTGCCGGATTCCTCTTCCTGCTGCTTCTT
The DNA here is from genome assembly GCF_944324615.1 of uncultured Mailhella sp. Lineage (GTDB taxonomy): Bacteria > Desulfobacterota > Desulfovibrionia > Desulfovibrionales > Desulfovibrionaceae > Mailhella. Next base: position 6,691 of record NZ_CALUWY010000097.1, on the reverse strand, counting down.
TTCCTCTTCTTCGCGCAGGGCGCGGCGCAGCACCTTGCCCACCAGAGACTTGGGCAGTTCATCGCGGAATTCAAACATGCGCGGCACCTTGTAGGAAGCGAGCTTGGAGCGGCAGAAGGCGGCCAGTTCCGCCACGGTGATCTTTTCCCCATCCTTGGGCACGATGTAGGCCTTGAGGGTTTCGCCCCGGGACTTGTGCGGCACGCAGAGGGACACGGCTTCCTTGATCTTGGGGTATTCGTGCAGCACTTCGTCGATTTCGCGGGGGAACACGTTGTAGCCGCCCACGATGGCCATATCCTTCTTGCGGTCCACGATGAAGTAATAGCCGTCGCTGTCGCGGTAGGCGATGTCGCCGGTATGCAGCCAGCCGCCCGCAAGGGTGGCGGCCGTTTCCTCAGGCTGATTCCAGTAACCCTTCATGACTTGGGGACCGCGCACCACAAGTTCGCCGCATTCATTGTCGCCGAGTTCCTTTTCCCCGGTTTCAATATCCACGATGCGTACTTCCGTTTCCGGAATGGGCAGGCCGATGGAGCCTATTTTCTGCAGCCCGTACACGGGGTTGGCAATGACCACGGGCGAGGCTTCGGTAAGGCCGAGGCCTTCGGTGATGTTGGCGTGGGTGATGTCCTGGAACTGCTTCAGGCTGGCCTGCGGGAAGGGCGAGGAGCCGGAAATGCAGAGCTGTATGCAGGTGAGGTCGTACTGGGCGATGTCCTTCTGCTGCATGAGGGAAATATACACGGAGGGCGCGCCCACGAAGAAGGTGGGGCGATGCTTCTTGATGAGTTCCAGCACGTCGTGGGGGGCGTAGCGCGGCACCGGCATGGTGGAGGCGGCGAGCACGGCGGGCAGCACGATGTTGCCCATGAGTCCGAAGACGTGGAAGAAGGGCATGATGCTGAGGAAGCTGTGCGTGGAGGTGGAGGCGTCGCACTGCAGAAGGGCCAGCAGCTGCTGAAGCTGGGCGGAAAGGTTGCCGTGGGTGAGCATGGCCCCCTTGGCGAAGCCGGTGGTGCCGCCGGTGTACTGGAGCAGGGCCAGCGCTTCGGAGGGATTTTTCGGTTCCTCACTGTAGCGGCGGCTGGTCTTGAACATGGACTTCCAGGAGATGACGGCGTGGCCGTCGAAATTCACTTTGGGCAGATTGCCCTGCCGCTTTGCCTGCAGGGGCTGGAGCAGGTTCAGGGGGAAGGTCAGGGCGTCGGCAATGCGGGTGACCACGCAGGTCTGCACGCCGAGGCGCGGACGCAGGGGTTCTATTTTCGACCAGAACAGGTCGAGAGTGATGAGAAATTTGGGTTTGGAATCGCTGAAGTGATGGGTCAGTTCCTTTTCCATGTACAGGGGGTTGGTCATGACCACGGTGGCGCCCGCCTTGAGCGCGCCCCAGAAGGCGATGATGGTCTGGGGCAGGTTGGGCAGCATGATGGCCACGCGGTCGCCGCTGTTGAGCCCGTGCCCGCGCAGGGCGGCGGCGAAGGTTTCGGCCTTGTCCTTCAGTTCCTTGTAGGTGAGGGTGAGGTTCTGGAAAATGACGGCCTTGCGGTCGCCGAAATGTGCAGCGGCTTCGTCCAGATAGGACTGGAGGGAACGGGGAGTGATGACGATGTGGGGGTCGGCGCCCTCGGGAAGATGAGGAAGCCATGCGGGGGAGGAATCAGCCATGAAACGTGTCCGTTTTTTAATAAAAGGTAAGTACCGGGCGCTCCGTCCGGCGGAGCGTCCGTGAAGCCGTAACGCGCACCGCCCCGGGCGGAGCGTGGAAGCGTTTTTCCGAACAGGAAATATTCTAGCGGCAGAGGCGTGTTCTGTCACGCACAAAGTGGCGGGAAGAGGGCGTAAAAAAAGGGTTCCCGGCATGGGGAACCCTTGAGAGAGCAGAGGCGGGGAAGGCTCAGGCGTTCAGTCCGCGGGCCGTGGCGGGCATGTGCCAGTCGACCCCCAGAGTGCAGGAAGAGAGCTTGAGCGTGGGAGCGCTCTGATGGCGCTTGAATTCCGCCATGGCCACCTTGTGCACCACGCTGCGCACCACATCGTCGGAAACGCCGGGCACCACCAGGGTTTCCGGGTTGCCCGCGTTTTCCAGAAGTTCGCGCAGAACGGCGTCGAGCACTTCGTAGGGCGGCAGGTTGTCCTCGTCCACCTGATCGGCGTGCAGTTCCGCCGACGGGGCCTTGGTGAACACGTTTTCAGGAATGATTTCCGTGCCGCGCATGTCGTTGTAGAAGCGGGCCACCTTGTACACGTCGGTTTTGTAGATGTCGCCTATGGGTTCCAGCGCGCCCACGGTATCGCCGTAGAGCGTGCAGTAGCCCACCGCGTTTTCCGACTTGTTGCCCGTGCCGAGCACGGCGCGGCCCATGCGGTTGGCAAAGGCCATGAGGAGCGTACCCCGGATGCGGGGCTGCACGTTGTCGGCGGTAAGGTCGTTTTCCACGGCGGGAAGGTCGGCAAAGAGCGGGGAAAGCACCTGTTCAAAGGCGTCCATCACCGGAGTGATGCGGGCCGTGAGGGCCTTGATGCCGAGATTCTTCGCCAGGGCCTCGGCGTCGTTTTCGCTGTGATCGGAGCTCCAGCGCGAGGGCATGAGCACGCCGAGCACATGTTCCGGCCCGAGAGCCTCCACCGCGATGCAGGCCACCAGCGCGGAATCCATGCCGCCGGAAAGGCCGATGACCACGCCGTTGAGTCCGCACTTGCGCACATAGTCGCGCACGCCCACCACGCAGGCGCGGAAGAGGGCTTCCGGCCCTTCGGGAGCGGCCTGCACGGTTTCCGGCGCGGAACCGCCCAGAACGGGCAGGGCGGCGGCGGAAACGGACTTGTTCTCCAGTTCCACGGAGAGCGCCGCTTCCTCGAAGCAGGAGGTGCGGGCCACCACTTCGCCGGAGGCGTCGAGCACGAAGCTGCGGCCGGAATAGATGAGGCTGTCGGTGGCGCCGCACTGATGCACGGCCAGTACGGGGAGCTTCCACAGTCCGGCCAGGGCGGAACAGTGCATTTCGTTCTTTTCCAGATTTTCCGGCAGGAAGAGCTCGGAGGCGGTGAAGAGCACCGCATCCACCGAGGCGGCGGCACGGGAGCTTTTCAGAAGGCCGAGGGCCTCCTGATGGGCCCAGGCCGGTTCAGTTTCGGGCAGGTAGAGCGAAGGCCCGTCCGGTATGCGGATGATGCCGTTGGACTGGCGGGAAAGGGCGATGAGCTGCCCCTGAGAGAGCAGCACATAGAGGGGAATTTCCGCCCCGGTGAGGGAAATGAGCATGTCCGGCCCGTTTTCCAGCATGGCGGCCAGTTCATGGGCGGCATCACGGCAGCGGCGGTAGAAGCCGCCGATGTGTTTCAGGGAATCCCACGGTACGCCGGCAAGCGCGTAGGCAGGGGGAATGCAGAGGGTGCGTTTCCCTTCCGGCGCGGGGGAAAGCTCCGCCGCCTTCATGGCCATGTCGGCCAGTTTGCGCGCGTTGCCGTGAACGTCGCCGGGAATGGGGTTGTGCTGAAGAAGAATGATGTGCATGGGGCAACCTCGGTGACGGCTCGTATCGGTGCGGCTCAGTTGTGCAGGACATCCTGCATGGTGTACAGGCGGCCGGGCTTCTGCGAACCTATCCAGCGTGCGGCCCTGAGGGCGCCGTTGGCGAAGTTTTCGCGGGAATGGGCCTGATGGGTGATTTCTATGCGTTCGCCGGGGCCCATGTAGTAGACGGTGTGCACGCCCACCACATCGCCGCCGCGAAGGGACTGTATGCCGATTTCCGCATGCCTGCGCGGTTCGCGCACGTCGAAGCGGTTGGTGTTGATGTCGTCGCGGGTCAGGCCCTTGGCCTTGAGCAGCGGGTCGGCCAGAAGCAGGGCCGTGCCGCTCGGCGCGTCCTTTTTCTTGTTGTGGTGTATTTCCATCATTTCCACATCATAGGCGTCGCCGAGCAGTTCGGTGAGGCGGGGGAGAATGTCCATGATGACGTTGATGCCCACGCTCATGTTGGCGGAACGGAAGATGAGGCTCTTTTGGGCAAGCGCATCAAGTTCCGCAAGCTGTTCGTCGGAAAAGCCCGTGGTGCCGATGATGACGGGGTTGCCGTGCGCGGCCCCTGCGCGGGCCGTGGCCATGCTGGCCTCGGGAGAGGTGAAGTCGATGATGACCGCGCCCGGGCATGCAGGCAGTACCGTGGAGATATCGCCGGAAACCAGCGCGCCGGAAGCCTTGAAGCCCTGAAGCCTGTCCACGGCTTCGGGGCGTTCCAGCACGGCGGCAAGAACAAGATCGTCGGCCTCGGTGACAAGACGTGCGATGGTGGAACCCATGCGGCCTGCCGCACCCATGACAATGATGGAAAGTGCCATATGATTTCTCCAGGTCTTGAAGGATGATACTCTTCCAGGAAGCATAGGGAAATATGCACGGGAGCGCAACTTATGCGGGTTAATTCACATTAAAGCCGGAAGCCCCGTTCCGGGCAAGAGAGGGGCGGCGCGCTTCGCCATGGAAGGTGCGGGGAAAAAAGGCATTCTTGCGGTGCATGCGCCGTGCGGCGGGGCGGCATACCTTGCGCAGGGGCTGCATGTCTTTGCCGGTACAGGCTTTTTTGCCGTCCGTGCCCGGGCTGATGAGTCGGGAAAGGCCGGAATGTCTGGGCGCTGCCCCTGCCGGGAAGGGGAGCGTACAGGAAAGAAAAGGGCACAGCCGCGTTATGCCGGGCGCCCGGGGGAGGGGGCATCCGGGAAGAGCTGCAACACAAAAAAGCCCCGCCGCTTCCGAAGAGGCGGCGGGGCGGATGACCCTTGGGGGGAGGCGCGCGTTACGCGTTGCCTTCCACGATGTTCACGGCGATGCGGGAGATTTCCAGTTCTTCATCGGTGGGAATGACGGCCACCTTCACGCGGGAGCCTTCCTTGCTGATGAAGTGGGGTTCGCCGCTGCGGACCTTGTTCACGTCCTGATCGAGTTCGATGCCGAACTCTTCGAGGTTTTCAAGGATCTTGGCACGCACGGAAGCGGCGTTTTCACCGATGCCGCCGGCAAAGGCGATGAGGTCCACATGACCGAGGGCGGCCATGTAGGCGCCGATGTACTTCTTCACGGAGTAGCACTGCGTGTTGAAGGTGAGGATGCAGTCGGGATCACCGGCAGCCACACCGGCTTCGATGTCGCGGCTGTCGCTCTTGCCGCACAGGCCGAGGAAGCCGGACTTCTTGTTCATGAGGGTGTCGATTTCATCGCAGCTCATGCCTTCGTTCTTCATGAGGAAGGGCACGATGGCGGGGTCGATGTCACCGCAGCGGGTACCCATGACGAGGCCCTGCAGAGGGGTGAGGCCCATGCTGGTGTCCACGCACTTGCCGGCACGCACGGCGGAAACGGAGCTGCCGTTGCCGAGGTGGCAGACAATGACGTTCACTTCGGAAGGCTTCTTGCCGAGCAGGGCAGCGCCGGCCTTGGAAACATAGCGGTGCGAGGTACCGTGGAAGCCGTAGCGGCGGATGCGGTACTTGGCGGTGAGTTCCTTGGGCAGGGCGTAGGTGTAGGCGTAGTCGGGCATGGTGGCATGGAAGCCGGTGTCGAACACAGCCACATTGGGCACGCCGGGGAACAGCTTTTCCATGGCTTCAATGCCGGTGAGGTTGGCGGGGTTGTGCAGCGGGCCGAGGGGGATGTAGTCGCGGATGACCTGCTTCACTTCTTCGGTGACCAGGGCTTCCTGATAGTCGGGGCCGCCCATGAGCACGCGATGGCCGATGACCACGATTTCCTTCGGGTCGTCGATGACGCCGCCGAGGTCATGGTTCATGAGCACTTCGGCAACCTTGGCCATGCCGGCGGCATGGGTGTCGTAGTTGCCGGGATATTCAAACCTTTCCGTCTCGCCGTTTTCATGGAAGCGCTTGTGGGTGAGCATGCTGTCGGCAGCGCCGATGCGTTCCACGAGGCCCTGGCAGAGGCGGCGTTCGGTTTCCTTTTCCAGAACCTGATACTTGAAGGAAGAGCTGCCGCCGTTGATGACGAGGATTTTCTTGACCATTAGTTGAGCCCCTTTTCGGCCTGAGCCTGGATTGCGGTGATGGCGACGGTGTTGACGATATCGGGCACGGAGCAGCCGCGCGAAAGGTCGTTGACGGGCTTGCGCAGACCCTGAAGCACGGGACCGATGGCCACGGCATGGGCGGAGCGCTGCACGGCCTTGTAGAGGTTGTTGCCGGTGTTGATGTCGGGCACGATGAACACGCTGGCGCGGCCGGCCACGGGATCGCCGGGGAGCTTGGTTTTGGCGGTGGCGGCGTCCACGGCGGCATCATACTGGATGGGGCCGGTGAGGAGCAGTTCGGGAGCCTTTTCTTTGGCGAGGCGGGTGGCTTCCTTCACCTTGTCCACGGTGGGACCCTTGCCGGAATTGCCGGTGGAGTAGGAGAGCATGGCCACGCGGGGTTCGAGGCCGAAGGCGGCGGCGGTTTCCGCGGTGGTCACGGCGATGGTGGCGAGCTGTTCGGGATCGGGATCAAGGTTGATGGCGCAGTCGCCGTAGGTGTTCACGCGGTCCTTGAGGCAGACGAAGAAGGCGCTGGACACGATGGAGGCCGTGGGCTTGGTCTTGATGAATTCAAGGGCGGGGCGCACGGTGTGGGCGGTGGTGTTCACCGCGCCGGAAACCATGCCGTCGGCCTTTTCCTTGTAGATCATCATGGTGCCGTA
>NZ_CALUWY010000096.1 GCF_944324615.1 uncultured Mailhella sp. | reverse complement strand
GGAAAATGCTCCCTTCTGCCCTGTCAGCGTCCAGAGTCGTTCTGCAGCCGGGGAAACGTCGAGGTTCAGCAGGGCTTCTCCCCGTTTTTTTTCGCCGGAAAGGTGGAAGGTGGCCTGCGCCGTGGCCGATGCTTCCTGTTCTCCGCTCTGCACGTTGCGCAGGGTACCGGAAAGATCCGCCGACAGCTTTTCCGGAGAAAGCGCGGCCTCAAGCAGGAAGCGTACTTCCCCGTTCTGCCCCGTTTCTTCGGGAAGAAGAGCGAGAAGCCCCAGGTCGGAACCCTGCAGAGAAAGTGTTCCGTCCGCTTCCGGCGAAAACAGGGCCTTCAGGACGAGGGGCGGGCAGGAGATGTCGTCGCGGTTCAGGGAAAGGGAAAGTTCCGCACCGCTTCTTTCTGCCGAAGCCCGGGCTTCCAGACTTGCCGATACGCTTTTTCCCAGAATGTCTTCGGAAAGGGTGGCGCGGTTCACCTGCAGGCGTTCAAGGCGTATGCCGGGAAGCCATGAGGGCCAGTTGTGCAGCAGGTTTCCCGCGTCGGTCAGGGCCTGTTCCGGGCGGAACGGCGTCGAGGGCTCCTCGGGCGTATCCGAAGGCACAGGCTCAGGCAGGCGCAGAAGGCGCGGTTGCTCCAGAGTGATGTCGGCAACCACAAAGGCCTGCGGCATGGCCGACCAGTCCAGGGAAAGCGAGGCGCTCTCCGCTTCCAGCCATACGCCGTGTTCATCCGTGAGAAGGATGTGCGACAGGGCGGCCCGGGAAGGAAGCGGACCGTGGAAGGCTTCGATGCTTGCGCCCATGCCGCCGGGAAGCTGCGCAAGAGCGCTGTTCAGCGTGGCGGTGAGCCAGGCTTCCCCTTGTTCTGTTCTGAGGAATAAAAGGCCTGCTCCTGCCGTTGCCAGAAGAAGGATGAGCAGAGAAGCGAGGCTCCACGTGGCAAGGCGCAGCATGCGCCGGCCGCGCACCTTTTTTTTCCCTTCGGCGTGTTCCCCGGCGGAACGGGAGGGCGCAGGCTGTTTTGCGCTCATGTCGTCATGCTTGTGCTCGTTCATCAGAAGCTCTGTCCGATACTGATATAGACCTGATATCCCCTGTCGTCGCTTTTTTTATCCAGAGGAACGGCGACATCGAGGCGTACCGGGCCGATGGGCGTATAATAGCGCAGGCCTATGCCCGCACCCCACTGAAAGTCCTTGAGCAGGCTCGGCGTTTCCCCTTCGTACACCATGCCGCCGTCGATGAAGGGCACGATGCCTATGTTTTCGGTGACGCGGAAACGGGCCTCAAGGCTGACATCGTGAAACGATCTTCCGCCCCGGGGTTCGCCGTCGCTGTCCTTCGGGCCTATGGCCTGATAGGAATAGCCGCGCACGGAACCGCCCCCGCCGCAGTAGAAGCGCAGCGAAGGGGGAATGTTGCCCATGGAAACGCCGAGAAAGGAACCCACGGACGTTCTTGCCGCAAGCACCAGGGCGTCGTCATCAAAGGGGGCATAATAGCCGGACGCGGTCACCTTTGTGGAAACGCCGGAAAAATCTCCGTTGTAGTAACCCGTGGTAGGGGCGGCCTCCCACTGAAGATAGGTGCCCCGTTCCGGATTCATGATATTGTTCCGGGTGTCCCGCCGCAGGGTGAAGATAAGGCTGGCATAACGGTATTCATCCTGAGTCACCCGTGTGACGGAACCTTCTTCGCCGAAAAGCTTCACGCTCGCCCACCAGGTGGGGGAAATCCTGCGCTCCACGCCCGCGTAGGCGTTGAAGGCCGTGGTGTCGTAGGCGTTGGTATCTTCCCTGAGGTAGGAGGTGCCTGCCAGAAGCTTCTGATCGCGGCGGCCGAAGGCCGGTTTTTCAAAATCGGCCTGTATGCCGCGTTTATCCTGGGCAAAGGGAGCCTTCAGGGTCAGTTTTTCTCCTGCTCCGAAAAGGTTGCGGTGCTGCCATTCGCCCTGCAGACCCATGCCCGTATCCGTGGCATAGCGTGCGCTGGCGCTCACGGTGCGGAAGCTGGCTTCCCTCACATCCACCAGTACGGGGAGCTTCAGGCAGGAGGGTTCCTCCTCAAGCGGAACGCCCCGGTCGGCGGGAGCCGCCTTCACGTCCACAAAGCGGAACAGGCCCAGCGTCTGAAGTTCCCGGCGGTAGGCCTGAAGGCGCCGGTCATCCCAGGGTTCGCCCTGCCGCCAGGTCGTGAGCCTGGCAAGATATTCCGGTTCCACCTTTTTCGTGCCGCGTATCTCGGCTTTGCCCATCACGGCGGCCGGACCGGGGTTGATCACCACGTCGGCATTCAGCGTTTTTTCCACCTTGTTCAGCGTGTAGCGGGTGGAAGCCACGGCCGCTTCCGGATAGCCGGAACGGTGCAGCGCCTCAGGCACTTCTTCCACGGCGGCAAGCACGTTTTCCGCCACGGCGTTCTGTTTTTCATTCAGCCCGGGGAGGCCTTCGGGCGGAGGAGCGGGGCTGATCCCCGGAAAGGGCGGCAGAGGCGAGGGCGAAGGCTGGTAGGAAAGGTTTGTCGCGCCCATGTGGTAACGCGGACCGGGAAAAAGCGAGAGCGTGACGCGGGCCTGCCCGCCGGGGGTCTCCACTTCCGCAACATCGGCCTTTGCCGTCCCGTCGAAATACCCGAGAGAATGCAGGAGTTTCACCGCGGTCTGCTCGTCCGCGCGCGCCCTTCGCATGAGGCCGAGCATGCCGTCGGGCGGCTGATCCCTCAGCAGAATGAGCTGACTGTGCTTTTCCATGGAGGATCGGAGTTCTGCCGAACCTTCACCCTCTACATGAATATCCACGGCATAGCGCACGGGGTCGCTTTCAAAGAGAGGCGCGGAGGCCTCCTGACGTTCTGAGGCGTGGTTGATGAGTCCGCAGCCGGAGAGCGGGCACAGCAGAAACGATGCACCCAGCAGAAACAGTATCTGGCGGATAGTGAGGGACATAATGCAAGCTCTAGCATGGCCGTGCCCGACTTGCAAGAGAAGGAGAAAACGCCTGCAGGAAAATCATCTCCGGGCAAGGCGTGGTTCAGAAAAGGCCGTATCACCGTTGTGATCCGGGCAGATCTTTCATCATAAGAGAAGAGTCGGCATGAAGATACCTGATCGGGCCTGTCTGAGAAGGCACCTTTCCGGCATGCGGGGGGAGCGTTTTTGGGGGAAAGCATACGCTTCTGCAGATGCAGAAGCCGGGGAAGGGCACGGGGCTTGTGGGTGCAGGGCGCAGACAGGGCCTAGGCAAGGGACTGAAGAAACTGCCGGAGCCTCGGGTGCTGCGGATGTTCAAAGATATCCCGGGGGGAGCCCTGCTCAAGAATTTCGCCCTGATCCATGAAAAGCACTCTGTCTGCGGCTTCGCGGGCAAAGGCCATTTCGTGGGTCACCACCAGCATGGTCATGCCCTCTGCCGCCAGATTCCCCATGAGTTCCAGCACTTCCCCCGTCATTTCCGGGTCAAGGGCGGACGTGGGTTCGTCAAAGAGCATGAGGCGGGGATTCATGGCCAGGGCGCGGATAATGGCGACGCGCTGTTTCTGGCCGCCGGAAAGTTCGTCCGGGAAGGCGAATTTCTTGTCGGCAAGGCCTATGCGCGCAAGCAGTTCGTCGGCCATGGCCTCGGCGGCGCTTCTTTTCATGCCGCGCAGGCGTATGGGGGAAAGAATGAGGTTGTCCAGCACATTCAGATGCGGAAACAGGTTGAACGACTGGAACACCATGCCCATATCCTGCCGCATGCGGCAGATGTCGCATGTTCTGTCGTAGATATCCGTACCTTCCACCACGATCTGCCCCTTCTGGATGATTTCAAGGCGGTTGATGCAGCGCAGTATGGTGGACTTGCCGGATCCGGAAGGGCCGATGAGGAACACTTTTTCCCCTTCCATCACGTCGAGGGAAACATTGTGCAGGGCATGGAGGGAGCCGTAGCTTTTCCAGACTCCGCGCAGGGAGACAAGGGGAATTTTGGAATGACTCATGGCAGCAGGGGGAGAAAGGTCGGGGAACTGCCTTTTTGTGCTACAAGGCCCCTGCCGTGTCAAGAATGCCGGAAGACTCCGGCGCTTTTCGGGGAACCGCCCTGAGGCGGAAGGGACTTCTGTCCGCTCTGGACAGAACAGGCCGCCCGTGTATACTCCGCACAAAGAAAAGGAGAACGTATGATACAGGCCTTTGTCTGTCTGGGGTCCAACATGGGGGATGCGAAAGCCCATCTTGCCCGGGCGCGGGAGGAAATAGCCTCTCTTCCCGGGGTGCGCCTTGCGGCGGCCTCTTCCCTGTACAGCACGGAACCGCAGGGGAGGAAGGATCAGCCCTGGTTCTTCAATCAGGTGCTGCGGCTGGAATGCGGGGAAGGCGTGAGCGCTGTGCAGCTTCTGGACGCGCTTCTGGAAAAGGAACGCATGCTGGGCAGGGTGCGCGATGCCTCCGATCACTTCGGCCCCCGCGTCATTGATATGGATCTGCTTCTTTTCGGAGGGGAGGTCAGAGAAGGGGATGAACACCTCATCCTTCCCCATCCGCGCATGGCGGAAAGGGCCTTTGTGCTGGTTCCGCTGCTGGAAATAGCGCCGGATCTGGTCATGCCGGACGGGACGGAAGTGAAAAGCCTTCTGGAAAAGCTGCATTATCGGCTTGAAGGTTCCTCCATTTTTCAATAGATTCAAATCGTCCGCGCTGATCCCGCAGCGCTTTGCCAACGACAACTTCGCTCAGGAGAGAGTATGCTCATTAAAGTCGTCATTTTCGCCCTGGTCTGCTATGTCCTGTATCGTCTGTTCATGAACGACAACAAGAAAAGGGCCGAAAAGGAAGCCCAGCAGGAAAAAAAGCGCGTGGAATCGGGTGAAATGGTGCAGGACCCTGTTTGCGGCACCTATGTGGACAAGAACAGCTCCATCACCGTGCGCAACGGTGATCAGACGCTGCACTTCTGCAGCTATGAATGCCGTCAGAAGTATATCGACAAGTTCAACGAACAGCAGAAGCTCAACTGAGCCCGCAGCGGAAGCGGATTTCTTCCCGGGAAAGGCCGGGGAGCGTGACTCCCTCTTCCGCATGTTTTCTAAGAATGCAAAAAAGGCCCGGCATCTGCCGGGCCTTTTCCGATTAAAGGCAGTGTCTGCCCGCAGCCGTTAATGTGCTGCGTTTTTTTCTCTGAAGGCGCAGAACCAGCGCCGGTCCTTACCGACGGCGTAGTCCGTGGAGGCGACTTCCTCCCACGGCATGGCATATTCCGCCTTCAGGGGCTCCCTGGAAAGAAAGACAATGCAGCCGTTCTCCGTCAGGTGCCCCTGCACGAAGTCGAGCAGTTCCTTCCAGGGCATGAAGGCCCGGCTGACGATGAGATCGGCTTTTCTGCCTTCCATGAACTGTTCGGCCCGCCCCCGGAAGACATGGGTGTCTTTCAGAGGATGGCGTGCCAGCACGGTGGAAAGGAAGATGGTGCGCTTGTCGCGCGATTCCACCATCCAGTAGCTGCCGTCCTGCCATACCATGCGGAGCGGTATTCCCGGCAGTCCTGCGCCGGAGCCGAGGTCCCATGCCGAGGGCGCGGGGGGAAGAAGCGGGAGCACATGCTCATGCAGAAAGCGGGAAAGATGGAAGCTGTCCATGACAAGCTCGTCCAGCGCATCCCGCCAGTGCCGCGCACCCACAAGGTTCATCCTTTTGTTCCACTGCATGAGCAGGGAAAGGTATCCTGCCAGGTGCGCGCACTGTTCTGCACTCAGGGAGAACCCCTCCTTCGAGCACAGCGACTGTATCAGAGATGGGGAGCAGTCATCAGGCCTTGCCATCGGCAGCCGCCCATGCGTCGAAATTGTCCTTGATGAAGCGCACGATGGAAGCATGCTCTTCCTTGCCCGGGCCCTTGATTTCCAGCGCTTCGCCGAAGCGCACATGCACGGGAAGCTGCGGCTTGATCCAGCCCATGTCCTTGATGAGCGCGCCTTCTCCCCAGGCATCCGTCTTGAGCGCGATGGGAATGACGGGAACATTGGCCTTGCGCGCCAGTTTCACGCCGAGGGAGTTGAAGTCCTCTTCCTTCACGTCCTTCTTACGGCTGCCCTGGGTGAAGATGATGATGGATCTTCCCTCTTCAAGCAGTTTCCTGCCGCCTTCGAGCACGGTGACCAGATCTTCCCTGGGGTTGGCCCTGCCTATGGCCAGAGGGTCGCGCGCCGCAAGCACGGGCCCGAGGCAGGGGTAGTCGAGCAGGGACTTCTTCACCACAAAGGTCACATCCTTGCGGGGCTGTATGATGCAGGGCAGAAGGAAGGTTTCCAGCGTGCTCATGTGATTGGCTTCAAACACACAGGGGCCTTCCCTGTCGAGAGCCTCCACCCCTTCGATGATGATGGAGGTCCCCACCTTTTCCATGAGTTCACCCACAAGAAAGCTGTCGTACACCCAGCGTTCGGCGCTGTAGCTTCCGGCGGAGGCCACGCGGCCCGCCCTGTACATGATGCCCGCCAGGGAGAGATAGAAGCGAAGGGAGGGGAAACACGGCTTCGGATGTGCCTCCGAACGGTAATTGCGGGAAAAATGTCGTTCCATATATCCTTCCGGGAATGGTTCTTGGGTTATTTCTTGTCCACGGGCGCGGTGCGGCGGTGGCGTTTGTGCCATGCGTTGAGCCTCGGCTCGTCGCCCTGATCCTTGCTCTGGTAGTAGCGCCTTGCCACCACCGTTTCCGGCAGATAGTCCTGATCGACCCAGGCGCCGGGAAAATTGTGCGGGTACTGGTAATCCTTGCCGTAGCCCCACTGCTTCTGCATCTTGGTCACGGCGTTGCGGAGGTGCAGGGGCACGGGCTGTATGCCGGTGTTTTTAATTTCCCGCGTCACATTGTGATAGGCGGCATAGGTGGAATTGCTCTTGGGTGCCAGCGCCAGGTAGATCACGGTTTCCGAAAGCGGAATATAGCCTTCCGGCATGCCCACGAATTCCACGGCCTGCTGACAGGCCACGGCCATGGGCAGGGCATGCGGATCGGCCAGCCCCACATCTTCCGAGGCGGAAAGAATGAGGCGGCGGCAGATGAAGCGCGGGTCTTCCCCGCCTTCCAGCAGACAGGCAAGGTAGTAGAGCGCCGCGTCGGGGTCGCTGCCGCGTATGGATTTGATCATGGCGGAGGCCAGTTCGTAGTGACTGTCGCCGTCCTTGTCGTGCCGGGCCACGATTTCGGGCATGACCTTCTGCACTCCCGCAAGGGTGCGCTGCTCTTCCGGCAGGGAAGACACATATTCCACAAGGTTGAGCAGACTGCGCGCATCGCCGTTGGAAAGCGCGCAGAGAAATTCCAGCACGTCGTCAGGGAAGGAAACTCCCGTTTTTTCCGTGCCGCGCCGCGCAAGGGAAAGCAGATCATCCCGTCCCAGGGGCTTCAGGCGCAGAACATGGAGCCGTGAAAGCAGCTGCTTCGTCACACTGAAGGAG
>NZ_CALUWY010000095.1 GCF_944324615.1 uncultured Mailhella sp. | reverse complement strand
GCGCCGATTCTGTCCATCTTGTTGATGAAGCAGATGCGGGGCACGTTGTAGCGGTTGGCCTGACGCCACACGGTTTCGGACTGGGGTTCCACACCGTTCACGCCGTCGAACACGGCCACGGCACCGTCGAGCACGCGCAGGGAACGTTCCACTTCAATGGTGAAGTCCACGTGGCCGGGGGTGTCGATGATGTTGATGGTGCGGCCCTTCCACTGGCAGTGGGTGGCGGCGGAAGTGATGGTGATACCGCGTTCCTTTTCCTGTTCCATCCAGTCCATGGTGGACTCGCCTTCGTGCGTTTCACCGATCTTGTGGTTCACGCCCGTGTAGAAAAGGATACGTTCGGTGGTCGTCGTCTTGCCGGCGTCAATATGAGCCATGATGCCGATATTGCGCAGATCCTTGATTTCAAAGGTACGGTTGGACATGGCGGCCTACCAGCGGAAATGGGCGAAGGCCTTGTTGGCTTCGGCCATGCGATGGGTGTCTTCCTTCTTCTTCACGGAACCGCCGCGATTGTTGAAGGCATCGATGAGTTCCGCAGACAGCTTGGCGATCATGCCCTTTTCACCGCGGGCGCGGGAATAGGTGATGAGCCAGCGCAGAGCAAGGGAAATCTGGCGTTCGGGGCGCACTTCGACGGGCACCTGATAGTTGGCGCCGCCCACGCGACGGGACTTGACTTCCACATGGGGCTTCACGTTTTCCACGGCCTTTTCAAAGGCGTGCAGCGCTTCTTCGCCCGTCTTTTCACCGAGGATTTCCAGAGAGCGGTAGAAGATGGTTTCCGCCGGGCCCTTCTTGCCGTCGTACATGAGACGGTTCACGAAGCGGGCCACAAGGCGGCTGTTGTAGATCGGATCAGGCAAAATTTCCCTTTTTGCAATGGGACCTTTGCGGGGCATGGTGATTCCTCCGTAAGAAAGTTGGAATGGCCTTCAGAACCACTGAAAGACC
The DNA here is from genome assembly GCF_944324615.1 of uncultured Mailhella sp. Taxonomy (GTDB): domain Bacteria; phylum Desulfobacterota; class Desulfovibrionia; order Desulfovibrionales; family Desulfovibrionaceae; genus Mailhella. Next base: position 6,521 of record NZ_CALUWY010000095.1, on the reverse strand, counting down.
ATAAAAATGGAGTGGAGACTCTAGGATCAGTTCTTGGGACGCTTGGCGCCGTACTTGGAACGACGCTGACGGCGATCCTGCACGCCGGAGGTGTCCAGGGTACCACGGACGATGTGGTAACGGACACCGGGAAGGTCCTTCACACGGCCGCCGCGGATCATCACGACGGAGTGTTCCTGAAGGTTGTGGCCTTCGCCGGGGATGTAAGCCGAAACTTCGATGCCGTTGGTCAGGCGCACACGGGCGACCTTACGAAGAGCGGAGTTAGGCTTCTTGGGGGTGGTGGTGTACACACGGGTGCACACGCCGCGGCGCTGGGGGCATTCCTGCAGGGCCGGGGTCTTCTTTCTCTTCACCACCTTCTTCCGTTCGATACGGATAAGCTGCTGAATAGTAGGCATGTGTTCCTCCAAAATAAAAACACAAAGTTAGGCCAAAGAACGATATCAAATATCTTTGAACGTGTTTTTTGTCAAGGAATTTTTCCCCGCGGAAGGGCCGGATGCGGGCCGGGAAGGGCAGGGGAAAAACGAACGCGAAAAAAGCATAAGAAAAACAATATTAAAGGGTTGCCGCCTGCGGTCGGAATACCCCGTTTTCTGCCGGAGGGGAGGCGGCCGGGGAGACGCAAATGCGAGGGGGAAGCGCCGGAATGCCCCTCCTTCTGCCGGGAGAAGAGGCGGGGGCTTTGCCGTCTCAGGCGGGCGCGGGAACGCTTCCTGCGTCTCCCCGTGGGGCGAGCTTTTCCCGCAGGCGGCGACGGCTCCGTGCAGGCGCTCTTGTGAAGAACAGGGGGATTCCCTCTGCGGTGAAGGCCTTCCTTTCAGGCGGCCTCTCCGGCGGAGATTTCCTGCCGTGGCCGCCTTGGCCCTGAAACGTTCCGGCGTTCTGCGCGGCAAAGGACAGGCCCCTCCGGAGAAGGCTCCCCTGCCGGGGGCCTGCCCGGCGCATGTTCTCAGGCGGCTTTTCCGGCCTCGGCGGCGTTTCTGCCCGGCGGGAAGCGTTTTTCGCCTCATCCGTTGACAGGAAAAAGCCCGGCGTTTACCCAAGAGGGGAAACAGTTTCAGGAGCAGGCATGGACATTTCTTCCTCCTTTCACGATCCGGCGCTCTGCCGCGCCCTGCTGGAGCGGCTTTCCGGCGAGATTGAGGCCCTGGGCAGGCCGGTGCGATTCATGGAAGTGTGCGGCACGCATACGGTTTCCCTTTTTCAGAGCGGGCTGCGTTCGCTTCTGCCGCAGGGTCTTGAACATCTTTCCGGGCCGGGATGCCCCGTGTGCGTGACGCACGATGCCGAGGTGGCGGCCTTTATCCGCGCCGCGGAAAAGCCCGGCGTCATCGTGGCCACCTTCGGGGACCTTCTGCGCGTTCCCGGGCCGGACGGCCGTTCTTTGAAGAACGCCATGGCGGAAGGGGCGCGCGTGGAGGTGGTCTATTCCCCGCTGGATGCGGTACGCATCGCTTCGGAGCACCCTTCGGACACCGTGGTCTTCCCCTCCGTGGGCTTTGAGACCACGGCCCCGGTCATTGCCGGGGCGCTCATGGCGGCGCGCCGGGCCGGGCTTTCCAATTTCTGCATCGTGCCCTGCAACAAGCTCGTGCCCCCGGCCATGCGGGCTCTGCTGGACGGGGAGGACGGCAGAAAACGCATCGACGCCTTCCTTCTGCCCGGCCATGTGGCCGTGGTGCTGGGGCTGGAGCCGTTCCGCTTCCTTGCGCGCGAGTACGGCAGGCCCGCCGTGGTGGGCGGTTTTGAACCGGCGGACATCCTTTCCGCTCTCTGCCTCATGGTGGGCATGCTGCGCGAAGGAAAGCCCGCCGTGGGCAATACCTACATTCGCGCCGTGCATGAGGAAGGAAGTCCGCAGGCGCGGCATGTCATGGAAACGGTGTTTTCCGTGGCCGACGCGCGCTGGCGCGGGCTGGGGCTTATCCCGGACAGCGGCCTTGCCCTGCGCGGGGAATGGCGCGACTTCGACGCCATGGAGAAGCTCGGCCTGGAACTTGAGGAAACAAAGCCCATCCCCGGCTGCCGCTGCGGCGACATTCTGCGCGGCGTGCTCACGCCCGAGAAGTGCCCGCTTTTCGGCAGAGTATGCACACCGCAGAATCCCACCGGCCCCTGCATGGTTTCCACGGAGGGAAGCTGCGCCGCATGGTACCGGTACCGGGGCATGTAGTCCTCCCTGCGCCCTTGCCTTCTGCTTCTGCGGCGAAGGCGGAGAGAACTTTTCCGGCCGATTTCTTCTTGACAGAGAAACCCTCTTCCGGTAGAGAATGATTTCATGAATACGAAGAACGCCATAATCTTTTCCTGCCAGTGGTGGTGGCCCTGCTAAAAGGGCCGGGTTCTGGAGTATTCAGCAATTTACCACATCGAACCGCGGTCGGAGCAACGGCCGCGGTTTTTTACAGGCAGAATCGGAAGGCCGTGCTCCCCCTCAAATAAGAAGGAGCATACCATGAGCGTTTCCGAATCCAGCAAAACCTGTGCCCAGGCGTTTGAAACCGGTTTCTTCGGCCCCTACGGCGGCCAGTTTGTTCCCGAAGCTCTGAAGAAGGTACTGGACGAAGTCAACGAAGCCTTCACCAGATACCGTGACGATCCCGATTTCAAGGCCGAGCTTGCCGATCTCTTCGCCCATTACTGCGGGCGTCCTTCCCCTGTGTTTCACTGCCGCAATCTGAGCCGCGAACTCGGCGGCGCGCAGATCTATCTGAAGCGCGAGGATCTGAACCACCTCGGCGCGCACAAGATCAACAATACCCTGGGTCAGGTGCTGCTGGCCCAGCGCATGGGCAAGAAGCGCCTGGTGGCGGAAACCGGCGCAGGTCAGCACGGCGTGGCCGTGGCGGCCACGGCGGCGCTCTTCGGCATGGAATGCATCGTGTACATGGGCGAGGAAGACATGCGCCGTCAGGCCCTCAACGTGTTCCGCATGCGCATGATGGGGGCGGAAGTGCGCCCGGCCATGAGCGGTCAGCGTACCCTGAAGGAAGCCGTGGACGAGGCCCTGGAATGCTTCGTGAAGGAACCGGACATGTTCTATGTGCTCGGCTCCGCCGTGGGTCCGCATCCCTACCCCGTCATGGTGCGTCATTTCCAGTCCGTCATCGGCAGGGAATCCCGCGCCCAGTGTCTGGAACAGATCGGCCGTCTGCCCGATTACGCCGTGGCCTGCGTGGGCGGCGGTTCCAACTCCATCGGCATGTTCGCAGGCTTCCTTGATGATGAGGAAGTGAAGCTTGTGGGCGTGGAGCCCGGCGGCAAGGGCCCGGGCTACGGTCAGCATGCCGCGAGTCTGTGCAAGGGCAAGCCCGGCATTCTGCACGGCTTCAACGGCTATGTGCTTCAGGACGACAAGGGCGGCGTGGCCCCGGTGTATTCCATTTCCGCCGGACTCGACTATCCCGGCGTGGGTCCGGAACACAGCCAGCTCAAGGACTCCGGCCGCGCCGAATATGTGACCGTGACCGACGACGAGGCCGTGAACGCCTTCCTCACCCTTTCCCGCAGGGAAGGCATCATTCCCGCACTGGAATCCTCCCACGCTCTGGCTCATGCCATGCGCATCGCGCCCACTCTCGACAAGGACAAGATCATTCTGGTCTGCCTGTCCGGCCGCGGCGACAAGGACGTGACGCAGATTGCCGACCTTCTGAAGGGCAGAGTGTAGCCTTTCCCTGAAAGAGGGTGAAAAAGGGGCGGCGCCTTCGGGCGTCGCCCCTTTTTTTGTCGATTTTTCCGGAACGCTTTTCCCGCAGTTTCTCAGAGGGGCACGATGCTTTCGGGAAGTTCCCGGAACAGCATGTCGATGCAGGCCGCGCTCTGGGGCGGCAGGTGCTTGCGCCGCCGCGTGATCAGGGAATACTGGCGCAGCACCCCTTCTCCGGGCAGAGGATAGATGTCCAGCGTATCCCGGTACTGCCGCACGGTGAAATCTTCCAGAATGGTCACGCCCATGCCTGCCCGCACATAGGAGAGGATGACGGCGGAGTTGTTGGCAGTGGCGGCCACGGCGGGCGTGGCCCCGCTTTTATGCAGCTCCTGCCTGACCACTTCGTTGAGGGTGCTGGCCGAGGAGAAGGCCACAAAGGGCACGCCGTCCAGCTCTCTCATGTCGCGCAGCACGCCGTGTTCGTCCCGGGTGAAGCTGCTTCCGGGCGGGCAGACCAGCACCAGACGGGAAAGAAAGAGCGGGCGCGCATCGATGGTGGAGGGGAATTCCCTGCCGGCCAGTATGCCGAAGTCAATGAGCGAATTGTTGACAAGGTCCAGGGTGAAGCTTGCCTCCCCGCCCGACTGGAGGGTGAAGCGCGTGCGCGGATACTTCTTGTGAAAGCGCGCCAGGGGTTCGGCTATGATGTTGGCCGAAACGCTGTGGGTGGTGGAGAGCGAAATTTCCCCCTTGTATTCCGCCCGGCTCCCGCTGCCCACCTCGCAGCGGATTTCCTTCACCAGATCGAACATGGTGATGGCCTTTTCATGGAGCAGGCGTCCTTCCTCCGTGAGTTCCATGCTCTTGTTCCGGCGGTGGAAAAGCTGCACGCCGAGCTCCTCCTCAAGGCACTGGACAAGATAGCTCACGGCGGGCTGCCTGAGATGCAGGCTTTCCGCCGCCTGAGACATGTTGCCGTATTCCGCCACGGCGTAGAAGCCGCGCAGCCACTGAAGAAAGTTTCCGCTGAATGGCTCTATCATGATGTTTTTCCCCGACAAAATGCTCTGCGCCCGCATCCGGTGCCGCAGAGGGGCGCGTTTTCCGGCCACAGAGAGCTGCTATTGAAACGCTCTATATATCAATCAGTAAATTTTATCAATAATTGTTTTGACAAAAAAATTTTTAGAGTGATACAACAGCCCTGAACTGCCGGCGGAGTCGCCGGACGCCATGTCGGCGTCCCGAAGCCGGGAACCTTTTCAAGAGGCTGCCATGACCACACTCCTTGCCTGTTCCAGACTCTATGACGTCACTCCCCTCCATGCCGCGGCGTGGAGGGACATGTTCGCCGAAGTGGGCAGGCTTGCGGGGGTGGATCTGCGCGTTGTGGACTGGCGGGCGCCCGCGCCCCTCGGCGGGCTGTGGAAGCGGCCCGACCTGGGCCTGGTGTTTCTGTGCGGGCGGCCCTATGTGCAGGCCGGGGCAAGGCACTGCATCATCGGCGCGCCCCTCGGTCCGGATTCCGGGGAAAAGGCCGTGTACCGCACCCTTGTTCTGGCCCGCGCCTCCAGCGGCTGGACGAGACTGGAACAGAGCTTCGGTTCACGCCTCGGGCACATGGGCGCCCATTCCCAGTCGGGATACAACGCCCTGCGCTTTCTGCTCGCGCCCCATGCCGCAGGCCGGAAGCTCTATGCGGAAAGCGTGGAGCTTGAAACGCCGGCCGACTGCCTGAAGGCCCTGAGCGAAGGCCGGGTCGATGTCGTTCCGCTCGACAGTTACTTCTACCATCTGCTTGTTTCCGCGCAAAAGGAGCGGCAGCAGGAGCTTGTCATACTCGGCCGTTCTCCCCTGACGGCCATGCCCTTTCTTGCAGCGTCGCCCGGGACGGAGGATTCCGTGGTTTCGGCGCTGCGGGAAGCTCTGGCGGAGTGGAGCCGTGCCTCCTGCGGCGAAGCGCTTCGCCGGACGCTGTGCATGAGGGGCTTCTGCCTGCCGTCTCCTTCCGACTACGCGGTGCTGGCGGAGCAGGAAGCCGGGGCGCTGCGCCTCGGCTATCCCTGCCCGGCCTGATATTCACCTGAACCTTCCAGAGTCCAACCATGCAGGAAAGCTACATTACCTATCTCAACGGGCCCGACGTGGCCGCTCTGAACATGACCGACGCCGAAATTCTTGCCGCCGTGGAGGAAAGCCTCCGCGCCCAGGGTCTCGGGCAGACGCGCATTGAACCCAGGGTGCATCTGGTGCCCGAGGATTCCGCCAAGGGACATTTCAACGTTCTGCGCGGCTACATACAGCCTCTGCATGTGGCGGGCGTGAAGATCGTGGGCGATTATGTGGACAACTACAAGCAGGGCCTGCCGTCGGAAATGGCGGTCATGAACCTGTTTGATCCCGAAACCGGCATGGTGAAGGCCATTCTCGACGCCACCTCCATCACGGACATGCGCACCGGCGCCGTGACGGCTCTGGGGGCGAAGTACATGGCCCGGAAGAATTCCCGCATTCTCGGCCACATCGGTTCCCGCGGCACCTCGTACTGGAACGTGCGCCTTCTCGATTCGCTTTTCGACTTCGAGGAGATACGCGTGCACTCCCGCAGGCCCGAAAGCCGCGAGGCCTTCGGCCGGAGACTTTCCGAGGATCTGGGCAAGAGCGTGCGCGTGGTGGACGACTGGGAAACCTGCGTGAGGGGCGCCGACATCGTGGTGGAAGCCACGCGCCTGCCCGCTCCCTGCCCCATGCTGAAGACGGAATGGATCAAGAAGGGCGCCTTCGTGGTGCCCTACGGCACCATGAGCGCGGTGGAGCTTTCGCTCACCGACATCATGGACAAGATCGTGGTGGACGACTGGGG
>NZ_CALUWY010000094.1 GCF_944324615.1 uncultured Mailhella sp. | reverse complement strand
TTGTGCACACACGTTCTTTTCGGCCATTTGTCTCGCTGCCATTGTCATCTTTTATATTTAATGAGTCCTGAACCTAGCCTCTCAGCCATAAAAAGCGCGGTTTCGGAACATACGCTCCGAAACCGCGCTCAGAACATCCGTCACACGCCGCAAAAAACGCTAGAGGGACACGCTCCCCTCCCTGTCGCGTGAGGAACGCCCGGACATCATGTCGTCCAGGGTTTCACCCAGATCGCGCATGGCGTCATCCATCTTCCGGCCGAGCTTTTCCCCGAGATTCGCCGCGCTGTCCCTGGCGTCGTCCCAGGCGCGGGAAACCTTGCTCATGGCATCCGCTTTCTTCATCTGCTCAAGGGTACGGCCGCCGAGGCCGTTCAGCTTTGCGCCCAGAACACGCATGCGTTCCCGCGTGACCTTCCCCTCCACAAAGGCCTCTTCCACCAGCGGAAGCACCTTTTCCTGATAATCCTTTGCGGAATACAGGTTGCGAAGGGCAAGAAGTCCGCCGTATTCCCCGGCGCTGATCTCCTCGCCGTCCCGGAGAACGGCCTGCCGGTACTGATTTGCGCCGAGGGCGATGCAGGCTGCCGCCAGCAGCACGATCATGATATTTCTGAACATGTGTTTCTCCTTACAGAAGGCGACATGGCGTCGCGCATGGTTTCTGCCAAAGACAGGGAAACACAGGCAGGACACAGGCCATGCGGTTCCCCATGCTCCTTTTCCCAGAAAACACACGGAACGGCAAGAGACGCCCCGTTCCTAGGGCCTGAAATCCCTGTATTCCAGCACGCCGCCGTAACGGATGCCGTCCGTGTCTATGTCGACCACCACGGGGTACACTTCCACGCCTTTTGCCGCAGCTTCCCTAAGCGCTTCGGCATAGACCGGGTCCACATAGTCGGCGGCGGAAAAACACGCGCCGTCCGGCCGCTGTATGATGTACAGCATGGCCGCCCGCGCCCCGGAAGCGCGGATGTCCATGAGCGTGCGCAGATGCTTTGCCCCGCGCGCGGTCACGGCGTCGGGAAAGGCGGCCACGCCGTCTTCCACCAGCGTGACGTTCTTGCACTCCACCCAGAGATCGGGCAGCCCTTCCCCGCGGAACACGCCGTCCAGGCGGCTTTCCCCGTACACGGCCTCGCGCCTCAGTGTCGCATAGCCCGCCGCCCAAGGCAGAAGCCCCGCCCCGGACAGGGCGGAAAGCAGGCGGTTGGGCATCAGGGTGTTCACCCCCACCCAGAAAAAATCTCCGCCCCGGGGAAGGCCCAGGGCCTCCACCGTCCATGCCAGCCTGCGCCCCGGATTTGTCGCAGGAGAAAGCAGCACCGGTGACCCCGGCCGCAGAAGTCCCAGCATGGTTCCGGTATTGTTGGTATGTGCGGCCACTTCCCTTCCGTCCAGTTCCACAAAAAGGAAAAAACGCTTCTCACGGCGCAGCAGGCGGCCCACACGACAGGGCCCGGGATATCGCAAAAGCGGTTCACTCATCAATTTACAGACCTTTGTGAAGCTGATAAAGTTTTAACCATCTTGGGAAACCATGTGCGCCTTTCACCGCAAACAGGAAGAACATATCCATGAACTTTGCCGAGAGAATGAAAAAGATCAAGCCCTCCGCCACCCTTGCCATCAATGCCAAAGCCCTTGAACTCAAGGCGAAAGGCATCAAGGTCACCAGTCTGGCCGTGGGCGAGCCCGATGCTCCTACCCCGCTTCATATCTGCGAGGCAGCCAAGAAGGCCATAGATGAAAATTTCACCAAGTATACGCCCGTTCCCGGTATTATGGAAATCCGGCAGGGCGTCTGCCACTATTTTCAGCGTCAGTACCATGTGACCGCCAGACCGGAAAACGTCATTCTCACCACGGGCGGCAAGCAGTCCCTCGCCAACACCCTCTTCGTCATGCTCAATGACGGCGACGATGTGCTGCTCCCCTGCCCGTACTGGACGAGCTACCCCGACCTCATCCGCATCGCGGGCGGCAACCCCGTGCTCGTGCCCGCCGATTCCTCCAAGGGCTTCCGCATCGACGTTTCCGATCTGGAAAAGGCCGTCACGCCCAAAACCCGCATGATGATACTCAACACGCCCTCCAACCCCACGGGCGTGGCCTATACGCAGGCGGAAGTGGACGCCATGGTGAAGTGGTGCATCGACCACGACATCTTCGTGCTGGCCGACGAAATCTACGATCAGCTCGTGTACGACGGCGCTCCGGTGAGCGCCTCCGGCTGGTGGGAAAAGTATCCTGACAAACTCGCCATTCTCAACGGCCTTTCCAAGGCCTTCTCCATGCCCGGCTGGCGCGTGGGCTATACCCTCGGCCATGCGGACCTCATCAAGGAATGCTCCAAGCTCCAGGGGCAGATGACCTCGCACATGTGCTCCATCGCCCAGAAGGCCGGTGTGGCCGCGCTGGAAGGCTCCTATGACTGCGTGGAGGAAATGCGCCGCTCCTTCCTCCGCCGCCGCGATCTGGCCATGGCCGAAATCTCCACCTGGCCCGGCGTGGTCTGCGCAAAACCCGGCGGGGCCTTCTATCTCTTCCCCGATGTGAGCGCCCTCTTCACCAAAGACATGCCCGACGGCACGGCCGTATGCACGCTTCTTCTGGAAAAGGCCCGCGTGGCCTGCGTGCCCGGCGAAGCCTTCGGCGACAAGAACTGCATCCGCCTTTCCTATGCCGTTTCCGATGAAGTCCTCATGGATGCGCTGCATCGCATGAAGGAAGCCCTTTACCACTAACCTTATCGAGATGGTGCGCGTATGACTCAGGCAAAACTTGATTGGGCCCATGCCTGGCTGGGCGGCGTTTCCGACCGCCCCTCCGATGATTCCTCCTACATCGAAAAACTCAAACAGGAACTGCCGGTTCTGCCGTTCCTGTCCCTTCCCTTTGCGGAAGATCTCATCCATCAGCTGGAAATACACGAAGAGTTTCTGCGCAGCTTCAAGCACATGCTGCTGCTCGGCATCGGCGGTTCGGCCCTCGGCCCCCGCGCCCTTCAGCGTGCCTTTGCGCCTGGACAGGACCGCCCCAACTACGACGGTCCCAGCCTGTGGATAGCCGACAACGTGCACCCCGAATGGCTGCAGGAACACCTCGACAAGCTCGTTCCCGAAGACACCCTCGTGGTGGTCATCAGCAAGTCTGGCGGCACCATTGAAACCATCGCCCAGTACCTCATCGTGCTGCCCTGGCTGCAGACCAAGCTCCCCGGAACCTGGCAGGAACACCTCTTCATGGTGACCGACGCCAACAAGGGCTTCCTGCGCGACGAAGTGGACAAGTACGCCCTGCGTTCCCTGCCCGTGCCGGACAATCTCGGCGGCCGCTACTCCGTGCTTTCCGCGGTGGGCATGGTTCCCGCCGTCTTCCTCGGCATGGACTGGAAGGCCCTTATCCAGGGCGCCATTTCCGTGGGCCGTCCTCTGGCCGAAAACCCCGACACCCTGCTTGAGCACCCCGCGTGGAAGCTGGCCCGCTGGGCATGGCAGATGTCCGAAGCGGGCAAGAGCCAGGTGATCTACTTCTGCTACATCCCGGCCTGGTCCACCTTCGGCCCGTGGTTCTGCCAGCTCTGGGCCGAAAGCCTCGGCAAGGACGGCAAGGGCACCATGCCCATCCCCGCCACCGGCGTCACCGATCAGCATTCCCTGCTTCAGATGTTCCTGGACGGCCCCAAGGACAAGATCTGCCTCTTCGTCAGCTCTCCGGCCAACAAGGAACTGCTGCCCATGCCTTCCAAGCTCCCCGAACAGTGGCAGTACCTGAAGGGGCATACCTTCGGCGACATCCTTGAAGCCGAAACCCTGGCCACCCGCGCCACGCTGGCCCAGAAGGACGTGCCCGTCGTGCACCTCGACATGCCCGACGAAAGCGCCTATTCCGCCGGCAAGATGATGATGCTCCTTGAAGCGACCACCATCTTCACCGGCTGGCTCATGGGCATCAACCCCGTGGATCAGCCCGCCGTGGAAAACGGCAAGAAGCTCGCCCGTGCCCGCCTCGGCATGCCCGGCTCCGAAGAAGACGCCTCGCGTCTTGCCATGTTCACCGCCATTCCTTCGGAAAACATGGACTTCTGAGCCCGGCCGCAGCTCCGGACGACTTCTGCCGCCGCACATGACATCCCCCTGTAAATGAAAGGCTCCGGCTCCGCCTCACGCGGGGCCGGAGCCTGACGGCAAGAAGGGTTCCCCGTCAACGACGGGCAGGCGCCTCCGCCCCGGCATGCTTCCGGGCCGACGAAAAAAACGCCACACCGGAGCCCGCAGGTTCCGTCACTTTTGAAGGTACACGTTATGGATGACGCAAGTCAGAACGGCGCCGACAACAAGCTTCCGTTCAACCTGGCAAAATTCTTCTCCTACATCTCGCTGGTGCTGATTCTCATTTCCAGCGTCATCCTCACGCTCTTCATCGGCCGCACCATGAACAGTTCCGTGCTGGAAAGCCAGCAGGAATACGCGCTGCTTCTTGCGGACAACATCAACCGTCAGATATTCCGCAAGTTCACCCTGCCCGTCACCTACGCTTCCGGCCGCGTCGCCCTTTCCAACCCGGCGCAGTACAAGCTGCTCGACGACGTGATCCAGTCGCAGCTGCACGGGCTCCAGCTCTCCAGCGTGCGCCTTTTCGACGATCACTACACCATCCTCTATTCCACCGACCCGCGCGAGGTACGCCGCACCGACCTTTACACCGCAGGCATCCCCCTGGTGTTTGAGGGCAAGCCCCATCACTTCGACGTCATTTCCTCCATCCCCTACACGCAGGCCCTGATCACGCCGAACCTCAAGGACGGCACCTTCCTGCTGCGCACCATCTTTCCCCTGACCATCGACGCCGACTTTCAGGACCTGCACCTGCGCGGGCAGACCGTGCCCGTGCTGGGCGTGCTGGAAATCGTGCAGGATATGACGCCCCAGTACCGGGGAACCATACGTTCCCAGTGGCTCATCATTGCAGGCTTTCTTGTCTCCACGCTCATACTCTTCTTTCTGCTGCATTTCGTGGCGCGCAAGGCCGAGTTCACCCTGAGCCGCCGCATGGCCCGCAACCGCCAGCTCGAAGCCCAGCTCCATCAGGCGGAAAAACTCGCCAGCATGGGCCGCATGGTGGCTTCCATCGCCCATGAAATACGCAATCCTCTGGGCATCATCCGCTCCAGTTCCGAATTTCTCATCCGTCGCCACAAGACGGAAGACGCCACCACCCAGGCCATGCTTTCCGCCATTTACGACGAATCCTGCCGCCTGGGCACCACGGTCAACGACTTTCTGGACTACGCGCGTCCCCGTCAGCCCCGGAAGGACAACGTGAACCTTCAGGACGTGCTCAACAAGGCCATGGCCTTTCTCGGCGGGGAATTCCAGCGTCAGGGCGTGGAAATACACGCGGACCTTTCCTCTCCCCTCATGGTTCTGGGCGACCCCGACCTGCTGTACCGCGCCTTCTACAATATCCTCGCCAATGCGCAGCAGGCCATGCAGGGACCGGGGCAGATCTTCATCGAAAGCGCCCTTCCCGCCGACGGACAGATCACCCTCACCTTCCGCGACACGGGGCCCGGCTTTGCCGAAGGCACGCTGGACAAGGTCATGGATCCCTTCTTCACCACCAAGGACAACGGCACGGGTCTCGGCCTGCCCATCGTGCAGGCCATCATTGATTCCCACGGCGGCAGCATGAAACTTGCCAACGCCCCGCAGGGAGGCGCGCTCATCACCGTCCGTTTCCCCACGGAACATTCTTCAACCGAACAAGGAAGCTCTCATGAGTGATATATCCCATATTCTTGTTATCGATGATGAAAAAAACTACCTCATCGTCATGGAGGCGCTGCTCAAGGATGCGGGCTATGAAGTGACCGCGCTCAACGACCCGGAAATGGCGCTGCATTTTCTGGACGAATCGGAAGTGGACGTGGTCATTACCGACATGAAGATGCCCAAGCTCACCGGCAAGGAAGTGCTTCAGCGCATCAAGAAATCCTGGCCCGATCTGCCGGTGCTCATCATGACCGCCTTCGGCAGCATTGAAAGCGCGGTGGAGGCCATGCGCTACGGCGCCTTCGACTACATCACCAAGCCCTTCGCCAACGACGAACTGCTGCTTTCCGTGCACAATGCCGTGGAACTGTCCAAGGCGCACCGGCAGTACAAACTGCTTCAGGAATCACTGGAAGAGCGCTACCGCACCCATCACATCATCGGCAAATCCAAGGCCATCCGCAACACCCTCTCCATTGTGGACAGGGTGGCCGTGAGTCGTTCCACGGTGCTCATCACCGGCGAATCGGGCACCGGCAAGGAACTGGTGGCCCGGGCCATACACTTCAGCTCCCCGCGCAAGGAAGGGCCCTTTGTTTCCGTCAACTGCATGGCCTTCAACTCCGGCGTGCTGGAAAGCGAACTGTTCGGCCATGAAAAAGGCTCCTTCACCGGGGCCGTGGCCACGCGCCGCGGCCGCTTCGAGCAGGCCGATCACGGCACGCTCTTTCTGGACGAGGTGGGCGAGCTCAGCATGGATCTGCAGGTCAAGCTGCTGCGCGTGCTTCAGGAACGCGTGTTCGAGCGCGTGGGCGGCACGGAACCCATCAGCGTGGATATCCGCGTCGTGGCGGCCACCAACCGCGACCTGTCCAAGATGGTGGAGGAAGGCACCTTCCGCGAAGACCTCTTCTACCGCCTCAACGTGGTGCAGATTCCCATTCCGCCCCTGCGTGAACGGCGGGAGGATATTCCTCTGCTCATCGCCCATTTCACGGAAAAAATCGCCGAAGACAACGGCATACCCGCCAAGAGCTTCAGCACCGAGGCCCAGAACTATCTCACCGGCTACGAATGGCCCGGCAACATCCGTCAGCTTCAGAACGTGCTGGAAGGCTGCATGGTCATGGTGCCCGGCCCGGTCATCGGCGTGGACGACCTTCCCCCGGAAATACGCGGCGAGGAGTCGCAGTTCAAAAGCGCCGTGGACCTTCTGCCCGTGGAACTCAACCTGGCCGACACGCTGGACCGCATAGAGGCCGCGCTCATCAAGCGGGCACTGGTGCGCGCAGACTTCGTGCAGGCCCATGCGGCCGAACTTCTCGGCATATCCCGCAGTCTCATGCAGTACAAACTGAAAAAGTACAACATCACCGGGCACTGAGCCTGAAGAAACTCCCGGCGGGTGCGAATGCGCCCGCTTTTTTTTCATGGGCGCAGGAGCAAAAAAACGTAAGCTCCTGCGCCCGCACTTTTGGAAAGCATGCCTCTTCGTGCGCCGGTTCTGCACGCCCTTCCCCGGAACACGTTTTACGCTTCAGGCGGAACATCTCATGAAACCCGCCGTTCCGGGCCTCCGGCAGCCTCACGCCTTTTCACGATTGAAGGAAGAACCGTTTTTCTCTACACTATGGGCAGGAATATATGCTTTGGCTCTTGACTAGCTGAAAGGACCTAAAAAGGTTATCTGGTTAGTCATGGCAATGAAAAACAAGTATGCGTATCGT
>NZ_CALUWY010000093.1 GCF_944324615.1 uncultured Mailhella sp. | reverse complement strand
CAGCGCCTACTTCTGCGACCTCTCCCGTGACCTGCAGAACGACGTCATCGCCCGTACCGAACACACCGATATGTAAGGCATCGGTTCGGAGAACCTGATATAGAACCAGGCCGGGGAGTTTTCTCCCCGGCCGCCGGAGAGGAAACTCTCCTCCCTCCTCGGGACGACGTTGACGCGGCATCGCAGGCGGTGCCGCGTCAACGTGCCCAGGGGAAAGCGGCGGTCATCACCGCCTTTTCATCGCACCTACGGAGAACAGTGAATATGCAGGACGCCAAAGTAAAAGGCATGATCTTCAACGTGCAGAAGTTCAGTGTGCACGACGGCACGGGTATCCGTACGCTGGTATTTTTCAAGGGCTGCCCTCTTCGCTGCCGCTGGTGCAGCAACCCCGAATCTCAGCTCTTCACGCCTGAGCGGGCCTTCAACCCTTCGCGCTGCCTTTCGGCGGACGTGTGCGGCCGCTGTTCCCATGCCTGCCCCACGGGCGCCATCAGCGTGGTGAACGGCATCAACTATTACGACCGTTCCAAGTGCAACGGCTGCGGGGCCTGCGTGAACGCCTGCCCCACGGGCGCTCAGTCCTTCTACGGCTATAAGGCCAGCGTGGAAGACATCATCGCCCAGGTGGAAGAAGACGACGTGTTCTATGCCCGCTCCGGCGGCGGCATCACCCTTTCCGGCGGCGAGGCTCTGGCCCAGCCGGAATTTGCTCTGGCCCTTCTGCGCGAGGCCAGACGCCACCGTATTTCCACCACCATCGAAACCTGCGGCTACTATCCCACCAAGGTGCTTGCCGAAGCCTGCACCCTGCTGGATCAGCTTATTTTCGACATCAAGTCTCTGGATGCGGAAAAGCACAAGACCTTCACCGGCCGCGACAACGTGCAGATACTGCAGAACATCAACTATGTGTTCGAACATTTCCCGGATCTGCCCATCCTCATCCGTACGCCCGTAATTCCGGGCTTCAACGATACGGAAGAAGAAATCATGGCCATCCGCCGCATGATTCCCTTCCGTCCCAACATCAGGTACGAAGCGCTGACCTATCATCGCATGGGCCAGCCCAAGTACGGGTATATCGGCCGTCCTTACCTTCTGGAAGGCGTGCAGGCCGATGAAGAGTTCATGAGGCGGCTCAACGAAAAGCTGGCCGCCTACAAGGGCGAGTAAATACGAAAGCCCGTGCTTCCTCCGGAGGCACGGGCTTTTTTCTGCCGGTGACCGGCCCATGCCGCCGGACGGGACTTTTTCAGAAAAGCCCGCCCGGCGGCTTTTTTTGTATCCGCCGGCAGGGGAGGGCGTCGGCGGGCGGCAGGGGGATGCACGCGCTGAGAAGGCCTTTGCGGGCGGAACGGCACAGGTTCCCCTGGCCCCTCGGGAGAAGGAAAAAACGGCGGGCAGAGGGCCGGAAGGGGCTTTTCCGGCATGGGGTAAGGGGGCAAGCCCTGCCGCGGAAGGCCGGCACCTCTCATGTCCATTCCGGTGTGCGGCATACGCCTCTGCGGGCCTTTTTGCGACACCTTTTCGCCCCTTCGGAGGGAAAAGCGGCGGGAGGGACAAAGCGGAGGGAAACGCATATTGTGATAAAGAGTACATGATGCCTTTTTTCTGCCGGACTTCAGTGCCGAAGACAAAAAAGGCATTTCTCCGGCTGCAGCAGTAAGGGAAAGGGCATGCGGAAAAAAAGGCGTGCATATCGCGCTTCAACAGCTTGTCTTTATTATTGTGAAAAATTTATTGATTTGTCGTCTCTTCCGGAACTTCGGGAGACACGACGCGGAAAAGACGGCGTCCGGAGCCTTTTTTCCCTCCTTTGAATGCAAAAATGCACAGAAAAGGAAAAAAAAGGAAAAACTATGGGAGGATAGGTAAAAAGAGGCTTTTGTGCAGTTTTGCAGCCTTGTTGCATTTTTACACAAAGTAAGAATATCTTTTGTAAAATCAATAAGTTAATAAAAGCTATCATGAAAAAAAGCGGGAGGGAGCACCCATGGTGGAAAAAGCGGGAAAAAGAAATCATGAGAAAAAAAATAACAGAATAAAAAAGTAAAAGAAAAATCAGTATGTTATCTTATTACTAACAGTTCTTGTTACTGATTTTTCATTGGCATGTTTCTTGCATAATTTTCAGACAATATGTGAAAAATTTCGTGTTGCGGAAGGCGACAACGGAGTTTTTCTGTGAGTCATCGTTCGGCCTGAGGCCGGCCCCGAGTGGGCGACAGGAACTTTTTACAAGGTAGTGGAAGTATGAAACGTTTGATCTGCGGGCTCGCAGCCCTTGCCCTCCTGCTTTCCGTGAGCACTGGTAACGCCGCCGAGTACAAGAAAATGACCATCCGCGCCGCCACGGCAAACCCTCAGGGCAGCCTGCATGTGACCGCGCTGGAAGAGTTCAAGAGGATCATTGAAACGGAATCCAACGGAGCGATCACGGTTCAGACCTTCTACGGTGGTTCCCTGGGTGACGAACAGGCCAACGTGAAGCAGTGCCGCGACGGCGAACTCAACGTCACCGTGGTGGCCAACGGCAACGCCACTCCCTTTGCTCCTTCCGCCGGCGTGGTGTATCTGCCCTACCTCTTCCCCAAACTGGAAGACGCCAAGAAGCTCTTCACCAACGAAGGCTTCACGAACAAGCTCGCGGAATCCATGGTCAAGGAAAGCCGCACCCGTCCTCTCGCCTGGCTGCTCGGCGGCTATCGCCACATCACCAACGCCAAGCACCCCATCACCAACATCAATGAGCTGAAGGGCCTCAAGATCCGCGTTCCCGCCGTGGAACTTCAGCTTGCCGCCTTCCGTTCCTGGGGCGTGGAACCCCATCCTCTGGCCTGGTCCGAAACCTTCAACGGCCTGCAGCAGGGCGTGATCGACGGTCAGGAAAACCCCCACACCATCAACCGCGACCAGAAGTTCTGGGAAGTGCAGAAGTACATCACCGAAAGCCACTATCTGCTCTGGGTCGGACCCATCCTCGTGAGCGAAAAGTGGTATCGCAAGCTTGATCCCCAGACCAAGGAACTCGTGAACAAGGCCGCCAAGCAGGCGCAGGCCGTGGAATGGGCCTGGGCTGACGAACAGGACGCCATCGCCCTGCAGGACTGCCTGGATCACGGCATGGTGCTCAACAAGCTCACCGACGAACCCGTCTGGATGGAAGCCGCCCGCTCCGTCTGGCCTCAGTTCTATGACAAGGTCGGCGGCAAGGCCCTCGTGGACGAAGCTCTTGCCATCATGAGCGCCAACTGATCTCTCTCGGTATAAACGCCCCGCTCCCCGGAGCGGGGCGGCTCCGGCGGCGCTCTGATCCGTACGGGCGCCGCAAAGCCTCAGTGCTCCCATGCCGGGGCCGCCGGCTCTTCCGCCGCTGTTCATTCTCAGACTTGTGAGACAGTCATGAGCATCCTGAAAAAAATATATGATTACTTTGAAGAAGGCATGTGCTGCATCATGCTGAGCGCCATGATCCTGTGCCTGGCGGCGCAGGTCGTGGCCCGCATGACCGTGGGCACGTCCATTGCCTGGACCGAGGAACTTTCCCGCTATACGTTCCTCTGGTCCGTGTATCTCGGTGCGGCTCTGGTGGCCAAGCGCGGCGCGCATGTGCGCGTGACGGCGCAGTTCCTCTGGATGAAGGACAACGCGCGCATGTTCTTCCGCGTGATTGCCGACATCATCTGGGTGGGCTCGCTGCTGTTCATCGCCTTCAACTGCCTTCCCGTGCTGGAAGAAGGCTTTGAATTCCCGGAAATGTCCCCCACCATGCACTTTGCCAAGGTGTGGGTGGAATGCATCATTCCGTTCAGCTTTGTGCTGGTGGCGTGGCGCATCGTTGCCGACTACTATATCCGCTGGAAAAACGGTACCCTGAGCGGTCTGGTGCGCTTTGAGGAGGATGTCTGATGTCCACGATGCAGATAGCCCTTGTGACTCTGGGCCTCATGCTCCTTCTGGGCATGCCCATCTTCATGTCGCTCGTCATCGCCTCTTCGGCGGCGCTCCTCTTCGGCGACAGCATGCTGCCCCTGTCCGTCATTCACAACTCCCTTTTTGAAGGCATCAACATCTTCACGCTGCTGGCCATACCATGTTTCGTGGTGGCAGGCGCGCTCATGGAATACGGCAACATAACACAACAGATCATCAATGTTGCCAAAATGCTCGTGGGCCGCATGTACGGCGGCCTGGGCATCACCACCATTCTGGCCTGCACCTTCTTTGCCGCCATTTCCGGTTCCGGCCCGGGCACCGTGGCGGCCGTGGGCACCATCATGATTCCTGCCATGGTCCGCAGCGGCTACTCCAAGGACTATGCCGCGGCTGCGGCCTCGTCCGGCGGCACCATCGGCATCATGATCCCGCCCTCCAACCCCATGATCATCTACGCCATTCTGGGCAACCTGTCGGTGACGGCCATGTTCACCGCCGGCTTCCTGCCCGGCGCGCTGGTGGCCGTGTCCATGATGAGCACCGCCTACATCATCGCCCGCCGCAAGGGCTTCAAGGGCGATGACGACACCCCGGCCTTCAACCTCAAGCTGTTCTGCCGCACCTGCGGCAAGAGCTTCTTTGCCCTGATGACGCCCGTCATCATCCTCGGCTCCATTTATTCCGGCTACGCCACGCCGGTGGAAGCCTCGGTGGTGGCCATCATGTACTCGCTCTTCGTGGGCTTTGTGGTGAACCGCTCCCTGCGTCCCAGACATATCTATCTCGCCCTCATCGAAGGCGTGATGACCTGCGGCGCCGTGCTCATCATCGTGGGCGCCTCCACCCTGTTCGGCAAGATCCTGACCTACGAACAGGCTCCCCAGAAGCTCACGCAGCTCATTTTCGACTTCACCAACAACCCCACGGTGGTTCTGCTGCTCATCATCGTCGTGCTGTATATCCTCGGCATGTTCATGGAGACGCTCTCCACCCTGATCATTCTGGTGCCCGTGCTGCTGCCCGTCATCGTGCAGCTCGGCATCGACCCCATCCACTTTGGCATCATTCTGGTGCTGACCAACGAAACCGCTCTGCTGACGCCGCCGCTCGGTGTGAACATCTTCGTTTCGTCACGAATAGCGGGCATATCCGTGGAACGTAACGCCGTGGCCGTGCTCCCCTATGTGGGAACGCTCACCCTCTGCGTGCTCATCGTCACATTCTTCCCCGGCATCGCCACCTGGCTGCCCAGAGTGCTGGGATACGGAGTCTGATAAAAAGCTTCACCAGGCTTTCGGCCGTGGGAACCCAGGGTTCCCACGGCTTTTCTGTTTTAATTTTCCTGCGCGGACTTCTTCCCGCAGGCGCGGGCAGGAGCTTCTGCAGCGGCCTTTCCGGCGCCGTTTCCGGGCGCAGAGGCCCCTCCGTTGCAATCGGCGTAAGCTTCGGCTACAAGAAAAAACAAGGCAAATACAACCTGGTGTGGGCAAATATGCTGCAAGAATATCTCGATCAGCTTCTGGACGTGTTCAGCGACGGCGTCTGCGTGACCGATGCGCGGGGGACGGTTCTTTTCCTGAACGCCATGCACGAGAAACTCACCGGTGTCCCCCACGGGAGCATGATCGGGCACAACATCCAGGAGTTCGTGGGCAGAGGCGTGTTCGACGTCATTCTGAACCCCGAGATACTGCGTACCGGCAAATCCATCACCCGGGTGCAGACCCTTGCCAACGGGCGTCGTCTGGTGCTGGAGGGCTATCCCATTTTCGACGACGACGGCGCCGCGGCCTTCTGTGTGACGCTCATCCGCGACGAGAGCCGCCTTCAGGAACTGCAGGGCAAGGTGGCCTTTCAGAAGGAACTGCTGGACGTCTTTTCCAAGCTCAGCAATGCTCCCAAGCAGGAAAGCCGGATGCCGGAAATCGTGCAGAGCGCAACCATGGCGCGCCTGCACGACAAGATCCGCGTCCTTGCGCAGACGGATGCGCCGGTGCTCATACTCGGGGAAACGGGCGTGGGCAAGGACGTGCTGGCCCGCCGCATTCATATGGAAAGCGGGAGGGCGGAGCGGCCCTTCATCAAGGTGGACTGCGGCAGCATTTCCCCCCAGCTCATCGAAACGGAGCTGTTCGGCTATGTGGGGGGCACCTTTTCCGGAGCGAACAAGAACGGCAAGGTAGGGCTCATAGAAGCCGCCTCCACGGGTACGGTGTTTCTCGACGAAATAGGGGAGCTGCCCATCGCCATGCAGACGCGCCTTCTGCGCTTTCTTCAGGACGGCGAAGTGCTGCGCGTGGGTGCGACCACGCCCCGGAAGCTGGATGTGCGGGTCATTGCGGCCACCAACCGTGATCTGGAAAAGGCCGTGGCCGAGGGCGAGTTCCGCAGTGATCTCTACTACAGGCTGAAGATCGCCGTGCTGCATATTCCTCCCCTGCGCGAGAGGCACGACGACATCCTGCCCATGGCCCGTTTCTTTCTGGATTTCTATTGCCGGAAATACGGCCGGGTCATGGAATTTTCCCCGGAGGCGGAGCAGGCCCTCCAGAATCACGACTGGCCGGGCAACGTGCGCGAGCTCAAGAACATGGTGCAGGGCCTTGCCGTCACCTGTGCGGAACGG
This sequence comes from uncultured Mailhella sp., assembly GCF_944324615.1. Lineage (GTDB taxonomy): Bacteria > Desulfobacterota > Desulfovibrionia > Desulfovibrionales > Desulfovibrionaceae > Mailhella. The sequence continues at coordinate 1,437 of NZ_CALUWY010000093.1, read as the reverse complement.
GTCATCCAGCCTTCCCACCTGCCCTTTGTCAGCCGTTTTTCCGCCCGGGCGGGGGAGAGCGACAACGCACTGCCTCCCATTTCCTTCGACGGGCGCAACTACAAGGAAATCATGAAGGACATGGAGGCCGTGGTGCTCCGGGCCGCCATGCACAAGTACGGCAATATCGCCAATGTGGCGAGAGAACTCCAGGTGGACCGCAGTACCATTTTCCGCAAGGTCAAGGAACTGGAGAAGAGGGGCGTCACCTTCGACTGACGTTCTGCAGCAGGGGAGAAAACCCCTGAGGAGAGCGCTTCACGCGGGGCGTTCAGAATGTGCTGAAAAAAGGCGGGGGAACGGGAGTTCCTCCGCCTTTTTGGCTAGTCCTTTTCAAGAAGCGCGTCGCGCACGCGCAGGGCCATGGCCTCGTCCTCTTCCGGGCTGCGGCCGCTTACGCCTATGCCTGCGACAAGCTCGCCGTTTTTATCCACAAGAGGCACGCCTCCGGGCATGGAGGTCATGCGCTCGTCCATGAAATCGGCCAGAGAGAGATGTTCCCGCTGCAGGCGTTCGTGCAGGGCGGCGGTGGTGCACTGCATTTTCGCGGCGGTGTAGGCCTTGCCTGTGGCCATGTGCTCAATGCGTGCGTGCACGCCGGGCATGCGCAGAAGTGCCGTCAGAGCCGTGTCGGGCCCGGCTATGGCAAGGCATACCGGGGCGCCTTCCCCGGCAAGAGTGTCGATGTGCAGAAGAACCTGCCTGATGCGCTGATAAAGGGTGTCGCTGGTCATGGATGCTTCCTGGTAAGAGTCCCGGAGAAGGGCCTCCCGGCGCGTTCGCCTTTTCCGTGCGGAAGAGGGCGCATGCTTTGCCGCCCGCTGCGGCAAAGGCGGAGGGCAGACCGTTCCCCCATGTTCTTTTGTAGGGTACGGAGCACAAAAGTCAAATCTTTTCACCGGGAAAAGTGCTTTTTGACGGGGAAGGGCGCAACGGGAACCGGAAAAGGGCGGCAGAACAGCTCCTGTGCGGCAGAGGTGTGGAAGAAGGGAAGCCCGCCGCTTTCCGGCAAGGTGCCGTCATGGCCCGGCCGGTGCCGTGTTCCGGATTCCGTCACCTCGGGGAAAAGGCCCGGAATCGCCCCCCGGCGGGGGAGGAGAGCAGGGCGTTTTTTCATGCTCCGGCCGGCTCTGTGCAAAAATGCAATGAAAATACCGGCAAAAGGCGGGGAAGAGTGTTTTTTTGCTCAAGCTTAAAATACCTTTATTTTCCACAGGTTATAAAAATATGTTGCAAAAATGCACGAAAATGGCGGGTGCGGAAGGGCAGCCGTTTCAGGGGAGAATTTTAATATATCGTGTAAAATCATAAAGTTATCTTAGTTGGCACGGTTCGTGCATAAGGAAAAGTGTGTCAAAACGGAAAAGCACGAAGCTTTTCAACCATCATACATTTTGG
>NZ_CALUWY010000092.1 GCF_944324615.1 uncultured Mailhella sp. | reverse complement strand
AAGGGCGGCGGCATGTGCCGCATAAGCGCCCTTGCCCGTGTCCCCGGAGGCGCCTACGCTTCATGCAGGGAAAGATCGACACGCAGAAAATCCAGCAGGGCTTCAGGCAGGGGCGGCAGGGAGGCTTCTTCTCTTTGCTGCTGCGGCATGGGCTCGGGGCGGAGCGAAGGCCTGCCGAGGAGTATTTCCTGTTTCTGCGCCCGGTTGCGAACCACCTCATACTGGAAGGTATCGTAGTTTCCGGCTAGAAAGGGCACGCCCACGGCGAGCAGCCCCTGCAGTGAGGCCAGAGAGTCTATCCTGTCCACGCGGCCGGTGCGCTGTTCCAGCAGCGCGGGGTTCCACGGCAGGTCATGATGGATGACGTCCGCGCATTCTCTGTGCAGGTCTATGCCTTCGGAACCGATGGAGGTGCAGATGAGCACGTCGGGAAAGCATGGGGAATTGAACAGGGCGCATACGGCGCTGCGTTTTTCCCTGCCGGTATGCCCGTTGATGCTCATGATGGCGTGCACGTCGCCTTCCAGACCGTACCACAGCGTGCGGCGGCTGGAAGCTTCCTCTCCTTTCAGGATGCTTCCCTGTTCACGGCACAGCATATCAAGGAAGCGCCGCGTTCTCTGCCACGGTGAGGAACAGGCGGCGCTCTGTTCTTGAAGAGCGCAAGCGAGCGTTTCTTCCGTCACGCCTTCTTCCACTTCACGGGGGAGGATGGTGTTCAGGCGCTGGAGTATGTTCAGGAACATGTCGGCCAGAGAAAGAGGATCCGGCCCTTCTTCCGCGCCGTTTCCCCGGCTGAGGTTTTCCGCTTCCTCTCCCAGCAGGCGCAGAAGGTCGGCATGCAGACTGTCTGCGCCTTTCCCTGCATGCCAGAGGTTCGGCCCGTGCAGCACGGAGGAAAAAAGCCGGGAGGCGTCGGCCGGAGAAAGGGTCGCGCTGGCGAGCTTTGTCCGTTCCGGGCTTTCTCCCGGCAGGGCGCTTGTTTTTCCCGACAGGTAGCGGGAGAGCGCGGCCTCATGGTCCAGCAGCCGGACATAGGGGAGCAGTCTGGCGATTTTCTCGTCTTTTCCGGTCAGCATGGCTTCGGCAAGAGCGAGGTCCGCGAGGCGGAAAAGAGCCTGCCTTCGGGAAAGCGCATGCTTTTTCAGCCGTGCCAGCGCCTGCCGCTTCCGGTTTTCATCCGGTTCGGGGCACAGGCCTGCGCTGATGAGGGAACGCGCAAGGGAGTATTCCACCACATGTTCGCCGAAGACAAGAAGGCTTTTTTTATGTTCCGTACCGGCGGTACGCCCGGCCAGAGCATCCCCTGTCGCCTTCTGCGTGGCGAGGCGGTCGCAGAAAATAAGCGTTTTTCTGCCGTGCCGGAGATTGTCCAGCGCGCGGTTCACCGTGGCTTCCACCTTGGCGTGCGGCGTGGAAAGCAGCATGTGCCGGAAAAGGTCCACATAGGCGCGCGTGGCCGCATCGTCGCATTCCGGTTTTTCCCAGCTTTCCAGAAAGGCTTCATTGCTGGAATTGATGCCGCCGAGCAGATGCACCTGCCGTTTTTCCCTGATGTGGCGGCACAGAAGCTGCTGGGCGCGCATGCCGACGAAGGAGACCAGGGCGTTTTCCCCGGTGCCGTAGCCGGACACGGGGTAGAGGGCGTGAGGCCGCTCCCCCATAGGCATGTCGCAGGTGCAAAAATCCCTTCCACAGTGGAAGGCGCGCAGTTTTTTGTCCCGGAGATGACGTATGATGACGGGGCGCAGCGTCTCTTCCAGCGCATGGAGTGTTTCGCCGTAGCTCAGGGCGCGGGCGCAGAACGTTTTCATGTACACGTCGCTTCCCGGAGCGTCGTGCAGTTTTTTCAGACATGTTCCCGTGTCGGGGGTCTTCAGCTTTTCGTTCAGAGTACGCTGCTGCCCGGGCGGAAGGTTCTTCCAGGCGTCGGCAAAATCGTTGCTGGCACGAAGGCATGCCGGCGCCATGTCGAGCGCGGCCCTGACGCGGGCAAGGGACGGATCGGTCTCTTGCTCCTGCGCGGCATAGTTCTGGCAGACCGTTTCAAAGACCGTGGCAAGCTCCCTTTCATGAAGCTGAAAGGGCGTGGCCGACATGATGAGCCTGTTCGCCATGCCGTCGGCAAAGTTTTCCCTGAAGCGCAGGGCGCCGTTGCTTCTGCCGTTTTTCCAGTTGTGCACCTCATCCACCACGGCAAGTTCGAGGGAGGAGGACTTCAGACGGGCACGGAAAACCGTGCGGACGATATCCGCCGCCATGGCGTCGGCTTCCCTTCTGAGAGTGCTGTTGAGCCTTTCTTTTTCCAGAAGTCCGGGCAGTCCGCTTTGCTGAAAGGCTCGCTGCATGGAGGAGCGCAGGTTCCAGAGGTCTTCCGCGCCCAGGCGGGAGAGCTTCGTTTCCAGGTCGTCTTCGTCTGCCCAGCCGAGCTTTTTTATATGGTTGAGTATGCGTTCTCTGGCGCTCCCCCGCCTGTGGTACAGGGCAAGGGCGGCCAGGTATTTTTTCATGATGCTCATGCCGGGCGCATCGTGGCGCATGTTGCGCCGGAGCGTCTCCATGGTGATGATGAAAACATTGGGCGAAAGGGTACTCTGTGCCTGGCAGAAGGTTCTGAACAGGTCGCGCAGAAGCTGCTTTGCCTCTTTTTCCGCCCGGGCGCGTTTTGTTTTGCTCCGTTCCCGGAAGGCGGCGTTGAGCGTGTCGTACAGATGCCGGAAGGCGGTACTGTTGTTTGACCTCCATCCGTCCAGAAAGGCAAGGATGCTCTGTTTGGAAAAGTGCGCGCAGAAAAGCTGAAATTCCGTGTCGCTTTCTTTCAGGTCTCCGTAAAGCGGCCAGTAAGCGTTCCACTTCTTCGCCTTGCGGATGCTGGTATTGTACCATGTTTCAAAAAGCAGGGCGAAGGGTTCCAGTTTGCCGGAACGGATGCGTTCCGGCTTTTCCTCCTTGTAATCGTGCAGGTTGAAGAGCAGATTGCAGATGTCTTTCACGAGAAGAGGCCGGAGGCTGACTTCCTGTTTCAGATAACGCGCATTGAAGGAGTGCATTTCCTCCTGCCATTTTTGCCTGAGCACGGTGTTGCCGGGAACAACGAGAAGAACCTTCTTTCCCTCGGCAACGTACCGGGCCATGACGCAGAGGGCCACATAGGTTTTTCCCATGCCCACCTCATCGGCCAGAAGGACGGTGGAAAATCTCTGCCGGAAGCGTTCGAGTACGGCTTGGGCCTCGCGCTGCTGTCTTGCCCAGCTTTGCGCCGTTTCCGGGTTCAGCTTTTCCGGGGTGAGGAAGATCGGGTCATTCGTTGCGGCCATGGAAGGTTCCCCTGATAAAGGCAAGGTAGGCGTTTACCGTTTCCGGCGCGGACTTCGGCGCGCAGGCGTCAAGCGCCTGTTGCAGCTCTTCCGCAAGGGGCTGAAGGGAGCGCTTCACAAGGCGCGAAGTCTCCGGGGAGCGGCTGAGGCGCTGCACGAAAAGCAGAAGTTCCCCCAGCTTGAAAAGGCCGGAAGTGCTGTCTCTGCAGGCGGCTTCCCGGCACAGAAGTCCGGCAAATTCCCGCAGGGGACCGACGACGTATGCGCGGAGGCGTTCCGCCGGGCGTCCGGCTTCTGAGGCCTCTGCAAGCCTTTTCTGGAACAGGCTTTCCATGCCGCCGAAAAGATTGAGATAGTTCTGCATGGCGATGATGACGTTCTCCCTTCTGTCCACGGAGCAGGGGGCGGATGGGGCACCTTCTTTCTCCTGTGCCCGGAAAGGGCCGGGCCATGCGTCGTCGTACTCCTCATCCCGGTTCTGATGCAGAAGCAGCCATTCCGTGTCGGATATGCCGAGCAGCGCTTCCTTGCCCTCCATGAAGGCGCCGGCGTAGAGAAAGGGAAAGGGGAAGCTCTGCCCGGAGGCGTTGTGCAGAAATTCCAGCGTGCGGCCGCCGACAAGGCGCTTCTGCCATTCCTCTTCCGGCATGGGGGCGCTGTTTCCCTCCGTGTTGAAGGTCAGCACCGCTCCTTTTTCTCCCCAGCGCACCGTATAGGCACGCAGAAGCTCCTGCCATGTGTCGCGGTACTTCTTTTCGATGTGCAGGTGGAACAGGGCCTCGCCCGTGCCGGGGCGCGGTTCCAGCGTGATGAAGGCGACAAAGTCGGGAAATTCTTCCTTCGTGATCTCGTCTTCGGGGTCGGCTGCCGGGTGCGTGGGCGGATGGTCGGGCAGACGCGCGCTTTCCTCGCCGCTTCCGGCGTACAGGCCGCGCGTGATGTTTTTCCACAGCTTCGCCGCGTCGCCTTCCGTGCGGAATACAAGGCCGAGTTCCTGATTTCTGCCGAGCCAGGCGTTATTTGTGAAGTTGGCGCTTCCCAGACAGCACAGGCCGTGCCCGCCCCCGGAAAGAAGAAGTATTTTCGCATGGAGCCTGCGTTCCGGCACATAGCCTTCGGGAACGCGCACGCCGCAGTCTTCGGCCCTTTGCTCTATGGCGGCACGTTCGGCCTCGGGAGCGGCCTCGATGAGGCGGACATGGGCCTTCATGCCGGAACAATGCGCCCGGGAAAGCGTGGAAAAGCCCCCCTCGTCCGTGCAGACGTGCAGATCGCGCAGCCGGGGAAAAACGTTGAGAAACGATGCGGCCGCGCAGCCTTTTTCAGGCCGGCCGTCGAAGAAGGGGGAAACGACGTACAGCGTGTCGGGGGAGGTGTCGCCATACCAGGCTTTCCATATTTCCTGCAGGCGGTTTATGCCGTTTTTTCCCCCGTAGCCGGAAAAGAGCAGGTGCGCGTTGTGTGCGCCTGCGTTTTTTGCAAGCCCGGCCAGGCGCTCATCAAGGCAGGCGAGCAGATCGTTCAGCGCCGACGCTCCCGAAGCATGTACCCGGCTGCCGTAGTACAGACGCAGAAAATCCGTCCACTCCCGTATGAGAAGGCCGGATTCCCTGTCGCCGCCTTCCTTCCAGCAGAGATGTTCCATCACTTCCCGGTTGCGGAACAGCCCGGAAAAGGTGAGGTTGAAACTGCCGAGAAAGAGGTGCACCGCTCCTTCGGTGACAAGGCAGTACGCCTTGCTGTGATGGCAGCCGAAGGCCCGGGACTTCCACGGATGCAGTTCCAGAAGCGGGGGCAGGGCGCTGAAGTCGCGGGTTTTGGCCGCATCGTATATGACAAGGGGATGGATGCGGGAAATGTGGAGACTGTCGCGCCTGCTCAGGGGCGACATGTCGGGAAGTTCCCTCCGCAGAAGAAGGTTGAAGAGCTGTTCCTGATCGAATTCATACGTCAGTACCAGCACATGCAGCAGCGGCCCCTCGTCAGGGTCGTTCGCCAGTTCCTCCAGCAGGTCGCCCAGGCTTTTTTCTTCAATCGTTGCAGCCATCCGGCACCCCCGCCCAGGCAAGCCATTGCCATACTCTGTTGAAGAACCAGTTGCGCGGCCAGGTATTTGTCACCGCGCGCATCATGCTCGTTGCATCAAGCCCGTCCAGCGTATCCACAAGGTGTTTCACGTTCTCCACATGCACGCGGTCGCGCAGAAGCAGGCGTTCCTCATCCATGAAGGGCATGACGTTCTTCCGCTTCTGATGGGCGATGTGCAGGCGGATGACGGCGGAGGCCTGTTCCTTATAGCTTCCCAGCCCGGCAAGCACCTGCGGCATGTTCCATTCGACAATGTCTTCAAGCAGCGGAACAAGGGCCCCTGCCGATGCGCGGAACGCTCCGGCAAAAGCCGGATGCGGCGGAAGCGTGCGGGATGCTCCGGGGGTGAGCCTTCGCGCATATTCCCATTCAAAGGTGCATTGCACGAAGGCGGCAAACTGTTCAAAGGCGCGGCAGCGTTCCAGATGACGGCAGAGTACGGCGTCGCGGTGATGCTCCCGGAAGGCCGGAAAGAATGCGTAACGGTCCAAGCCGTAGCTTTCCTGCAAGGAGGGCGGGGGGGAGGGCGGGGGCGGTGAAGTCCAGAGTTCCCGGGCCTCCGGCATGCGTTCGTTCATGCCGTGAAACGCCCTGCGCCATACCGCCTGTTCCTCCTCGCCGGGCATTCCCGCTTCCACGCTCAGGGCAAGGCACAGCGCTTCATCCGCCTTGTCCGGCACGGCCTCGCCCTTCAGCCAGCGTTCCGCCAGAGCCTCGAAGCTAGCGTTTTTCCCGCTTCCCGCACGGCGCGCGCTCCAGGCACGGCCGAGCTCCTCTCCGGCCGGGGTGAGGTTTCTCTGCCGGTCGAAGAAGGACCAGGTCATGGAAGGGACGAGGTAATGCCCCAGCGTGCCGTAGCCGAGGCGCAGGTAAAGCGCCTTTTGCTTCCTGGCCTTTTCCAGCGTCAGCCCGTGCAGGGGAATGTTTTTCAGCTTTGTGACGTTGAGCAGGCCGCCGGTACGCGCGGATTTCATGCAGAGCATGCCCCAGAGAATTTCCAGATCGCGCACGGCATGGGAAAAACCCCTGTCCGTGACGGAAAGTCCCCTGTCTTTCAGAATCCGGGTGGCGCAGCACAGAAAGCCGTGATAGGTGGGGTGCGCGGTGAGTGTGGTGAACTGGGGCAGCAGCAGGTCGACCAGCGCCTGAGACGGGCGCAGAAAACCGAGGGGATCTGCGGAATCGGTTTCCTCGGAAAGCATGGTGTAGGGCGTGAGATACATGGCCGTACCGGAGAAGAGCGTTCTGAACAGGCGTGGCTTCAGAAAGGCGCGTTCCTTTCAGCGGCAGGCCGCCGCAGGGGAGAAGAAAACGGACGGCGCGGGCCGCTAGATTTCCCGGCAGCACCAGATCACGCGGCCGATGACGCGCACGCTGTCGGCAAGGTCGCCGTGAAGGTCCACGCTGATGGGGGAGTATTCGGGGTTGCGGCTCCTGAGCACCAGCCTGCCGCCGGGCAGGGTTTCCACCTGCTTGATGTAGATTTCCTCATTGATGCCCATGGCATAGATGGCATGGCCGTAAATCTGGCACTTGCCCTGATCCACCAGCACCATGTCGCCGTGGCGGATGTCGGGTTCCATGCTGTCGCCGCACACCTTCATGAGCACCATTTTGGAAGGATCGCCCTTGCGGCACAGCCAGTCCTGCCGGAAGGAGAAATACGAGAGCACGTCGCCGTCGGTTTCCAGGCTGCCCTTGCCTGCCGCAAGGCGCGCGGCCACCAGCGGCACCATGACAAGGCCTATGGAGTCCTGCCCGGAGCCCACTTCCCCGAAGAAGCTTTCCCCCGGGGCGTGCCGTTCCTCCCGCAGGGCGTTGCCGTGGGCCTCAGGGGCCTGCGCGTTCTGCACGGCTCCTGCCGAGGCTTCCCCCCTGCCGAAGAAGATCCAGTCCGTGGAAAGGCCGAACTGCGCGGCTACTTTCAGAACCCAGCCGTCGGGGATCTTCCCCTTGCGGCGCGCCTGACTCACCGCCTGCGGCGACACGCCGAGAATTTCGGCGAGCTGACTGTCGCGGCGAAGCCCGGCCCCCTGAAGGAGACGATCGAGAGTATCAGGTGTTGCGTTGCTCATGAAGTTTTATTTAAAGAAAAGGGCGTAAAAAGTCAATTGGAAATTAAAAAATGACAAAAAATTAAAAATATAAATTTTTAGTTGACAAAATAAATAAAACTGGCAAAAGGGACTCGTAGCCGCAAGCAACATCAATACGCCTTATCAAGGAGTTTCCTTATGGCCATGAGCGACGATATCCGCAGCGTGCGTTCCTTCCTCGGTTCTCTGAACATGGAAACCTTCAGCCCCGCGCTGGTCGACCTCGCCTGCAGCAATCTCGACGCGCTTGCCGAACAGGCCGAGGCGCTGGAAAACACGCCCCTTGCCGTGCGCCGCCCGCGCCGCCGCCAGTGCAGCGCTCCTGTGAGGCGCATGGAAGTGCTTTCCCTGCTGCAGTAAGGGCCCGCCTTCGGGCCTTTCCCCCGAACTTTTCAGAAACAGCCCTTTTCCCGCCCTGTTGCAGGCTCTTTCTCTGCCGGGGGGTGAGGCAGGCGTTTTTCCGCAGGCAGGATGTTCCGGGCGGAGTGCGCCGGAGTGCGCATATTCTGCCGGGCGGAAGGACTTCCGGGCCTGACGGGGCGCGCGTTCCGTGCCGGGGAAGGGGCGTTCTGCACAGCCGGAGCATGAGGCCGAAGGAGAGGCGCAGGTGTCTTCCGGCCCGGTCCGCGGCGGCAGGTATCCGAAGAGGGGG
>NZ_CALUWY010000091.1 GCF_944324615.1 uncultured Mailhella sp. | reverse complement strand
TGTGCACACACGTTCTTTTCGGCCATTTGTCTCGCTGCCATTGTCATCTTTTATATTTAATGAGTCCTGAACCTAAGATGCGGGCCTTCCGGCACAGGAGGAAAAGGCCGTTTTCCTGCAATGCGTCCCTTCGCGGAAGCAGGCAGGAGAAAAGTGGCGGGCATGTCCGGAGCGCAGGCAAAAAAAGAGGGCGGCCGCCCGAAGGCGGTGCGCCCCTTTGCCTGTGGAGGCGGAAAGGCAATCAGATCTTGTTGGAGCTGCCGAGCACGTTGCGGATCTTGCGCTGCACCATGTCCTTCACGGCCTGACGGGCGGGCTTGAGGTAGGCGCGCGGGTCAAAGGCTTCGGGGTGTTCGGCCATGTACTTGCGGATGTTGGCCGTCATGGCAAGGCGGATGTCGGAGTCGATGTTGATCTTGCACACGCCGGAACGCGCGGCCTGACGCAGCATGTCTTCGGGCACGCCCTTGGCGTCGCCGAGCTTGCCGCCGTATTCGTTGGCCATGGCCACGAATTCCTGAGGCACGCTGGAAGCGCCGTGCAGCACCAGCGGATAGCCGGGCATCATGGCGGAGATCTTGTCGAGGCGTTCAAAGTCGAGCTTGGCTTCGCCCTTGAACTTGTAGGCGCCGTGGCTCGTGCCTATGGCAATGGCCAGGGAGTCGCAGCCGGAACGCTGGACGAATTCCACGGCCTGATCGGGATCGGTGTAGATGCTGTTTGCGGAGGCGACGTGTTCTTCCACGCCGGCGAGACGGCCGAGTTCCGCTTCCACCCACACGCCGCGGTCGTGAGCATAGTCCACCACCTGTTTGGTGACGGCGATGTTTTCTTCAAAGGGCAGGTGGGAGCCGTCGATCATGACGGAGCTGAAGCCGCCGTCGATGCAGGCCTTGCAGAGTTCAAAGTCGGGGCCGTGGTCGAGGTGCACCACCACCGGGATGTCGGATTCGGCAAGAGCGGCTTCCACCAGCTTCATGATGTAGACCTGACCGGCATACTTGCGTGCCCCGGCGGAAACCTGCAGAATCAGAGGCGAACGCTCTTCCGCGCCGGCCTGCATGATGCCCTGAATGATTTCCATGTTGTTGACGTTGAAAGCGCCGATGGCATAGCCTTCTTTGTAGGCGCGGGCAAACATCTCTTTGGGAGTGGTAATAGGCATAAGGTTCCCTCCGGGGAGCGGGTATCATGAGAGGCATAAACAGGCGGGCGCCTCTCTGTATCTTTGTTTCTTTTGTAGCCGCAGTGGGGAATTTTCGCAAGGGATGTCGGCGCAAAAGAGGCACTCTTTCGCAAATTATGAGACGATGCTGTCCCAGAGCCTGTTTTCGTTCAGCTTTTTTGCTGTTTCTCTATCGTTGAGGTCTATATTCAGGGGGGTGAGAGTGGCCCATCCTCTGTGCAGCCAGGTCTTGTCGGTGCCCTCGTCCTCCAGCTGGAAGTGCTGGAAGGGGTCGATCATCCAGTAGTATTCCCTGCCTCTCGGGGAGTAGCGGCGTTCGTAGGAGTCGAGGCAGGCCCAGTCGGTGCTGTGCGGGCAGACCTTGAGGCCGCGGATTTCTTCGGCCGGGCAGTCGGGCAGGTTGAAATTGTACACCCTGTGCACGGGAAGCGCGGCCCAGTCCATGGCCTCTGCCATGCGCACCACAAGCTCGGCATGGGCCATCGTGAGGCCGGAGTGGGCGCAGTGGGAAACCGCCATGGACGGAAGGCCGTACATGGCGGCCTGAATGGCCGCGCCCACGGTGCCGGAAAAGAATACGTCCTGCCCGGCGTTGGGGCCGAAATTGATGCCCGAGATCACAAGATCCGGCTTGAAGTCGGGCATGATGCCGCGCAGGGCGAGGATCACGCAGTCGGCCGGGGTGCCGGAAACGGCGATGCCTTCAAAGGCGCCGCCTTCGGCATGGGGAAGGCTCACCTTCCGGGTGAGGATGGGGCCGTGCACCGTGAGGCAGCAGCCCGCGCCGGAATGCTGCTCCGCAGGGGCCACGGCCCGCACGTCGTGTCCTGCGCGGACAAGGGCCGCGTGGAGCATGTGAAGGTTCGAGCTGTATATGCCGTCGTCGTTGCTGATGAGTATGCGCATGGGAACTCCCTGAGGCGGGAAAGGCTTTGACAAGCCCTGCCGCGCCCTATAGTGGAAAGAAAAGGAAATATGCTGCGGGAGGCGGAGCATGCGCCGCTTCCCATGCTTTTTTGTATAGAACGGAAATCAAAAGTCAAATCCTTCAGAGGTAACCATGAGGGAACACCGGAACATCAGCGCCGTGTCCGCCGGCGAAGAGCTTTCTTCCTGCTATCTGATCAGCCAGGCTTCTCTTCAGCAGTCGCGCAACGGGCCGTACTGGAGGCTGGAGCTCAAGGACGCGAGCGGCCTTCTGGAAGCCAAGATATGGAGTCCGCTCAGTCTGTCCCTGCCCGCGCTTTCGGCCGGGCAGATGGTGAGTGTGGAAGGGCGCGTTTCCCTGTACCGCGATCAGCTCCAGCTTACGGTGGACAATCTCCGCGTGCTCGACGAGGAGGAGGCCGCCGCTCTGCCCATGGAGGATTACCTGCTCTCCAGCCCGAGACCTGCAAAGGACATGCTGGAGGAGATCGAGAGCCTGTGCGAGGCGGAGCTTACGCACAAGCCCTGGAAGAAGTTCATGCGTTCCGTGTTGTCCGACAGGAACATCCGTGCACGGCTTCTCACGGCGCCGGCCGCAAAATCCGTGCATCACGCCTATGCCGGGGGCCTTCTGGAGCACATGCTCTCCGTGGCGCAGCTGTGCATGCTCATGGCCGGGCATTATCCCGACCTCGACAGGCAGACGCTGCTTGCCGCGGCTCTTCTGCATGATATAGGCAAGCTTGAGGAAATGGGCGGGCTCCTGGTCACGGAATATACCGATGAAGGGAAGCTTCTCGGGCATATCGTGCAGGGCATCATCATGCTGGAGCCTTTTTTGAAGAAGTCCGGGCTTGCGCCCGAACTCGTCATGCACTTCAAGCATCTCATTGCCAGCCATCACGGAGAGATACAGTTTGGAGCCGTGCGCGAACCCTGCACGCCTGAGGCCTTCGTGCTGCACTGTGCCGACAATGTCGACGCCAAGATCGCCCAGTGCCGGAGTCTGCTGCCGCAGGACGGGGAAGAGGGCATGGCCTGGAGCGCGTATCAGAGCCTGCTCGGCCGCAGTCTGTGCCGTCCCGTGCGCACGCCTGAGGCCCCCGGTGAAACGAAGGCTGCAAGGCAGGAGAAAAAAACGGAAAACAGGCAGGAGGAGCGGCAGTGTTCGTTACTGTAGAAGGCGTGGAAGGAGCGGGCAAGAGCACGCTTCTGGGGCTGCTTGCCGGGGAGTTTGAAAGGCGCGCTCTGCCTTTCGTGCGGACCCGCGAACCGGGAGGATGCGCTCTCGGCGCGCGCATCAGGCCTCTTCTGCTCGATGTGTCGAGCAGAGTGGACGAGAGGGCGGAGCTTTTTCTTTTTCTGGCCGACAGGGCGCAGCATGTGGCGGAAACCATACGTCCGGCGCTTCAGCGGGGGGCCTGGGTTCTGTGCGACCGCTATGCCGATTCCACCATCGCCTATCAGGGCTACGGGCGCGGCATGGATGTGGAGACGCTGCAGCGTCTCAACGACTACGCCACCGGGGGCCTCTGGCCGGATAAGACGCTTCTTCTCGATCTTCCCGTGGAAACGGGCCTTTCCCGCGCCCTTGCCCGCAACGGACGCGAAGGCCTCACCGAGAGCGAAGGGCGTTTCGAGGCCGAGGAGCAGGCCTTTCATCAGCGCATCCGCGAGGGCTTTCTCGCACGGGCGGAGCGCTGGCCGGAACGCTTCTGCGTGCTGGACGCGCGCCTTTCCCCGGAAGAGCTCCTTGCCTGTGCGCTGGAGGCTCTGGGGCTGAGCCGCCGGGCGTGAGAATGGATGCGTGAAAGGAAACAGGGCGCAGCCTTCTGCAAGGCTGCGCCCTGTTTTCATCCCCGCACGGGCCCGAAGCGGCAGACGGCGCATGCTATCTGTGCCCGGGCGCGGAGCAGGAAAAAGCGCCGGTGAACATTGTTCACCGGCGCTTCACAGGTCACCTTTTGAGAGCTCAGGCAAGCTTCATGCCGAGCAGCTTTTCGGCGTTCTTATAGAAGAACTTTTCCTTGTGTTCGGGGGAGAAGTTGAAGCGTTCCAGGTCCTGAATGGCCTGCTTCATGTTGTAGCAGGGCCAGGCGGAACCGTAGAGGATGCGTTCGCCGTCGAGCCACTTCATGGCGTCGCCGAACATCTGGTTGCCGGGAGCCGTGGGGTTCAGCATGTAGATGTCGGGCAGCAGCCACACGTTCTTGTTGGTGATGGCCACCTGGAAGATCATGGGAATCCAGGGATAGCAGCCGTGGGCCACCACGATCTGCAGGTTCGGGAAGTCGTTGGCCACATGCTGCACGGTGGCGGGGTCGGAATATTCCAGAGTACCCTGGAAAAAGCTCAGGGTAAGCACCATGGGAATGCCGGCCTTTTCGCAGCGGGCGTACAGGGGATAGAGCACGTTGGCGTCGGCCTTGCGGGGAGGCATGGCATAGGCGGGTTCCATGGCCACGCCCTTGATGCCTCCTTCAATGCAGCGTTCCAGCTCGTCCATGGTGGCGGCTACGCCGCGGGTGATGTCCAGGCTGCCGAAGGGAATGATCTTGCCGGGGAACTCCCTGGCCATGTCCAGAATGTCGTCGTTGGAAACGGAGGCCGCGTCGTTGGGGACCTGACGGCCGATGATGACGCCCGCGGATATGCCCGCTTCTTCCATTTCCTTCCAGAACAGGTCGAGGTCCTTCTTTTCCGCGGCTTCGCTGGGAATGCCGTGGTATTTCTGGGGGGCGGCCTCATTGCAGACGGGGCTGAAGATGCCGAGATTCTTGAATCCCTTGTACGGGGGACGGAGACGGAAGTCGAAGATCATGACAAACTCCGATGGGAAAGCGCGGTTGCCACGCACGGGCGGAAACTTCCCGCCCGTGGAGGCTCCGCCCGTGCCGCGCGACACGGCGGAGCCTTCGTTCATGCAGAAAAAGGTTTCAGGCCGCCGTTTCCGGCCGGCCTGAAAAGGAAATCAGAAGCCTTCCTCGGGCACGCATTCCAGGCTCAGATCGTTGGGGATGACCATGACCGGAACGCGGCTGTGGCCGATGAGGCGGCTGGTGCTGCCGGAGAAGTTGAACAGGCCGCGGGTGTTGAGACTGCCCATGATGATGAGGTCGGCGCAGCGCTTGTCCACCAGTTCGTTGATGGCCTTGTCGATGCGGCCGGTGAGGATGAGCGGTTCGCAGGGGAGACCGGCGAAGTTCTTCTCGGCGAATTCCTTCACATATTTTTCGGTTTCCTGGCGGCTTTCCGTGGCCACCTTCTGCAGAAGCTCCTTGCTGGCGCCGTAGCTGGCAAAGGCTCCGGTGGGGGGCAGAACATGCACGAGCAGGATCTTTGCGCCCGTCAGTTCCGCCATTTCCCGGGTGTAGCTGACGATGTCGTCGTTCTGTTCCGTGAGGTCTATGCAGCAGGCGATGGTGGAAAAAGAACTCATGTTGACTCCTTATAGAGGGTTACTGCCGGGCGGCCAGTTTCTTTTCGTAGGCTTCCAGAGATTCTTCGCCCAGCTTCCGCCACAGGTTGTCGTAGCGTTCCACGGCGGTGTTGCGGCCTTCCTTCACGGCGCGCTTCATCTCTTCGGCGTACAGTTCGAGGGTGCGGTCGGAAAGCGTTTCCAGTTCGCAGCGGAAATAACGGCGGAAGATGCTGTCGCAGTTCACATTGATGGCGTGGGGATAGCGGGCGGAAGCTTCCTGGAGGAAGCGGATTTCCATGTCGGTGATCTCATCCAGCAGGGGGCTGTTGGAAAGAGGGGGAAGCCGGTCGTCCATGCGGGCGTATTTTTCGATCATGAAGTTGCGGCCGGAAACGACGGCTTCTTCCAGATCGTTCAGATAGGATTCCAGCGTGGCCACGTCGTGGGTGCAGTGGTTCATCCAGCGCATGACGCGGAAGGAATTCGGCCGCGTCTGGCAGACGCTGGTGCCGCCCTCGTTGGGCGTGGCCATGAACATTTCAAGTTCACGATCAACGATTTTTTCGATCAGACGTTCCTTTTCTTCATCAATACTCATGGCAGACTCCTTGATAAGAGGCTTTCCTCAGGAAAGCGCCTTTTTGCAGATGTTCAGATTGTAGCGGTAGCCGTCGATGTCCCGGCCTTCGGTGCGCCCGCAGCGGGCATAGCAGGCAATGGCTTCCTCCAGCATGTCCGCAGCTTCCTGCCAGTGACCGGCGGCGGCCAGGGCCGTGCCGAGATTGCCCATGGAAAAGGCAGTTTCCGGGTGATCGCCCAGAACCTTGCGCCGTATGGCAAGGGCGGCGCGGTGATGGGCCACGCCTTCTTCATTGCGGCCCGCTTCCTCATAAATGCGGCCGAGATTGTTGAGACAGGTGGAAACTTCGAGGCTTTCCGGGCCGCGCTGCTTTTCCCACAGGTCTCTGGCCCGGAGGTTCAGCTCCTCCGCCCTGTCCAGATGACGGGCCATGTATTCCCCGAAGGAGAGGGCGAAGAGGGAGGGCGCCATGCGCGGATCATCCGCAGGAAGATGGCGCTGCAGAAGCTCAAAGGCCCTGCGCCCGGTTTCCACGCTTCTGTCGATGTCGTTGCAGGCAAGTTCGGCGCGGGCAAGGGCCGTTTCGGCAAGGGCAAGGTCCGGCCCCGGGGCCTGTTCCAGCAGCGCGCAGGCCCGGGAAAATTCTTCGCGCGCTTCTTCGGCCCTGTTCTGGTGAAAAAGCGCAAGTCCCAGGGCGTAGCGCAGGCCGCCCTCGTCGGCGGCGGGCAGGGCGGGATATTCCCTGAGAAGGTCCCTGAGCGCGGGCTCGGCCTGCGCGTCGGGAAGGTTCCTTGCCATGTTGAAGGCGTTGCGGAAGCGTTCCATCAGTCCTCCATCACGTTGCGGCGGCGCAGTTCCGGTTCCTTGACGCCCATCTGCACCACGGGGCCTGCGGCCCACAGCCAGTTGCCCTGATAGGGGCAGAGACCCTGGGTTTCCAGCTCCCTGGCCACCTGAGCGCAGAGTTCCTCAATGGCCTGTACGGCAGCCATGCCCTGCGTTTCGTCGCTCCATGCCGTGCGCGAAATGACGCGCAGCGTGTCCACGGTGCTGCGGCCGAGGACGGGCAGATCTTCCGCCGCACGGCCCGCCCATTTGTAGAAGGGCATGTAGCGGCGGCTGAGCAGAAAGGCCATGGACAGGGCCGCTTCGGAAAAACGGGCCGCGGCCAGCATGGCCGCCACCAGATCGCCGCGCTGGAGGCAGCGGGGCAGGTTGTACTGCCCGGCCTGCGCCATGATCATGCAGCGCGCGGCAATTTTCTTGCGCCGCACGTCTTCCGGATAATGCTTGAGAAGTTCTTCCCGAATGGCGGAGAACTCCCCGCCTTCATCCATGAACACGGCCCCGTTGGTGCAGGAACAGAGATGGTACTCGGGAATGGAAAGCCATTCCTTCCAGGTGGACGGGACATGATCCATGCCGAGGAAACGCCGGTAGAAGCCCCGGATCGGCAGAGGACCCACGCGGCCCATGCGCCTGTCGGCGGGCAGACGGGTGGGATAGCCCTCAAAGACGGGGGGCAGGGCGGAAAGGGCGTGTTCTATGCGGTCGAGTTCCGAGTGCAGAAGCTCGTCCGGCACCCACAGGCAGAAGGCGGGGCCCCAGTCGTGATCGCGGGAAATGCCGTCGTCCAGCCCGAGGCATTCCGAACCTTCTCCCACAAGACCTGCGGCGGAAACCGCCATGACGTCGGGGATATGTTCCTTGAGCAGAGGAAGAGCGGAGGCGAAGAAGCGCCGGGAAAGGATGAGACCGGGAAGTGACATGAAGACCTCGGAGATGACGGCTTTTTCTTTATGGATGGGAATTGCAAGAAACGTGCCAGAAAAAACGGGGAGCCCGTCGATGCCGGGTTGCAGGGAAGACAGAACCCGGAGAATTGCAACACATTGAACTTACAAAGAATACTCTATGATATCAGAAAGCGGACAGGTGGGGAAGAGGCTTCTTCTGTGTCCGGCTGCAGGGTTCTGTGTACGGGGAAAAGAGGGCAGTTGTGCAAAAAAACAACAAAACGTGGAAGAAACGCCTGTGGTGTGTTTTTTTGCTCAAGCATGAAAGATGTTTTTTTCCTGATGGTTATGAAAAAGTGTTGCAAAAATGCACGAAGAGGGGAGGGGGAATCTGCGGGGGATTTTGGGCTGAAAAATTAATATATCGTGTAAAATCATAAAGTTATCTTGGTTGGCACGGTTCGTGCATAAGGAAAAGTGTGTCAAAACGGAAAAGCACGAAGCTTTTCAACCATCATACATTTTGG
>NZ_CALUWY010000090.1 GCF_944324615.1 uncultured Mailhella sp. | reverse complement strand
ATCACGTCGCCCTGCTGAATGCCCACGGGGGCGAGGATGTAGCGCTTTTCACCGTCGGCATAGCTCAGAAGAGCGATGCGGGCGGTACGGTTGGGATCGTATTCGATTTCGGCAACGCGGGCGGAGATGCCCATCTTGTCGCGCTTGAAGTCGATGATACGATACAGGCGCTTATGACCGCCGCCACGGCGACGGCTGGTAACGCGACCGTTGTTGTTGCGGCCGCTCTTCTTGGTAAGACCTTCGGTGAGGGACTTTTCCGGCGTGGATCTGGTGATCTCAGCGAAGTCGGACACAGTCTGGAAACGACGTCCAGCCGAGGTCGGTTTCATCTTCAGAACAGCCATTGACTAGACTCCCTCGAAGAAATCGATTTTGTTGTCAGCGGCGAGGGTGACATAGGCCTTGCGATAGCCCGGGATGCGACCCTTCACGCGGCCCTGGCGCACACGACGGCGCGGCTTGACCGTAATGACATTGACATTCGTGACCTTGACCTTGAAGGCTTCTTCCACTGCCTTACCGATCTCGATCCTGTTGGCCTTGGGGTCGACGAAGAAGGCATACACGCCTTCTTCACGAAGGGCAGTAGCCTTTTCGGTCACCACGGGCCGAAGAAGAATTTTCGTGTAATCCATGTCCATTCCTTTCAAGGCGAGCGACTACTTCAGTCTCTCTTCCAGGTGGGGCAGAGCACCTTCCAGAACCACGAGCTGCTTGCAATTGAGCACATCGTACACATTGACAGCATCGGGGGTGACAAGGGTGATGCCAGGGAGGTTGCGGGCGGCGAGAGCCAGCGTGGGATTCACGCCGTTTTCTTCGGGAGCGGTCACCACGAGGGCCTTGGTGAGACCAAGGTTCTTGGCAACGCCGGCGAAGAGCTTCGTCTTGGCTTCGGCGATTTCAATGCCCTTCACCACCATGAGGCCGTCGGC
Organism: uncultured Mailhella sp.; assembly: GCF_944324615.1. Taxonomy (GTDB): domain Bacteria; phylum Desulfobacterota; class Desulfovibrionia; order Desulfovibrionales; family Desulfovibrionaceae; genus Mailhella. Next base: position 7,524 of record NZ_CALUWY010000090.1, on the reverse strand, counting down.
CACGCGGGAGGAAAGAGCCATGCGCAGAGCCAGAGCGCGCACCTTCTTGTTGACCTTGAAGCTGTAGTCACGCGGCTGAGGTCCGAAAATGATCGCGCCGCCACGCATGATGGGGGAGCGATTGGAACCCTGACGCGCATTACCAGTGCCCTTCTGCTTGAAGGGCTTCTTGCCGCCGCCGGACACGAAGGCGCGGGTCTTGGCGGCGTGAGTACCGGCACGCTGGGCGGCGCGATAGGCACGAACCACAAGGTTCAGAATCTCCGGCCTCACTTCGACTTCGAACACTTCGGGAGCGAGGGTGACTTCCCCGGCTTCCTGCTTGTTCTGATCGTAAACTTTCATAACAGCCATTGCTTCATCTCCTGTGTTGCGCACTACTGCTTGCGCACCAGCACCAGACCGTTCTTCGGTCCGGGCACGGCACCCTTGATAAGGATGACGTTATCCTCGGGGCGGACTTCCACGATCTTCAGGCCCTGCTGCGTGACGCGCTCGGCGCCCCACTGACCAGCCATCTTCTTGCCCTTGAACACATGGCCGGGGAAGGTGTTGTTACCGATGGAACCACCGGAACGATGCACCTTTTCGTCGCCATGGCCATCGTCCATGCCATGGAAGTTCCAACGGCGCATAACGCCCTGATAACCTTTACCAATGCTGGTACCCGTCACCTTCACGGTGTCGCCGGCGGCGAACACTTCGGCGGTGAGGACCTGGCCGACTTCAACGGCGGCCGGTTCGGCGAGACGGATCTCGCGAACTTCGCGGCAGGGAGCCACGCCGGCCTTGGCAAAGTGACCGCGCATAGCCTTGGTCACCTTCTTTTCAGCCACTTCTTCAAAGGCGATCTGAAGAGCGTTGTAGCCGTCGTTTTCCACCGTCTTTACCTGGGTCACGGGGCAGGGACCTGCCTTGACCACGGTAACGGCAACAGCGCTGCCGTCGTCGGCGAAAATACGGGTCATGCCCAGCTTTCGTCCAATAATACCCATTTTCTCAGACATGACGCCCCTCTCTAGAGCTTAATTTCCACATCCACGCCGGCGGGCAAGGAAAGCTTGCCCAGAGCGTCCACGGTCTGCTGCGTGGGGTCGAGGATGTCCATAAGGCGCTTGTGGACCCTCATCTCGAACTGTTCACGGGACTTCTTGTCCACATGGACCGAGCGCTGAATCGTGTACTTGTGAATGTTGGTGGGCAGAGGAATAGGCCCAGCCACACCGGCGCCGGTATTGCGCGCCGTGTCCACGATTTCCGCCACAGCCTTGTCCAGGATGCGGTAATCGTAAGCCTTAAGCTTGATACGGATACGATCACTGCCAACTGTCGTCATTGCGAATCTCCATTTTCTGGCAAACCCGCTCCGGCTGATCCCTGTCGGAGTATTTCAGCCGGAGAATCCACCGCCGAAAGGGCGGCTGACCGGTCAAAACGCCGGTCATTTCATGAGGCCTCTTCCCGTCGCTCACCTTGCGGGGGAAAACGCCCTTCGTTCCTACACCTCAAAGGCAGGATACGACCAAAGACGCCTTTGAATCTTCAAAGTCGTTCGGCTCATGTGGATATGTATGCGGGGAATAAAGAGAAGAACGGAACCAATGGCGACCGCTTCGAGCCCTGCAAAAAGTCCATAAAAGCCGATCCTGGTCGCCAACCTGGCCTGTACCGGAAAAATTTCCGTCAAACAGGTGGTCCCGCAGGAGCCAACACATACCCGGCAACTGGATTGCCCAATATACCGGAAACCCTTGCGATCCGCGCGAGCGGACCGCCGTGGTCTGACATCTTAGGCATGTGTGACGCCTGCAAATGTCAAAACCCTGATCGAATGCTCAGAGTACAGCAGGACAGATTCCATCTGTCCTTCCCTGCCGTCCAGGGAAATGCCCATGGAATGGGCGAGGTCTATTTGTAGCTTCACACACCCCGGGAGTCAAGTTTTTTTTGTTTTTTTTCCTTTTTTTCCGGCCGGGGTGAAAAAAACAGTTTTTTCAGCGATTCCGGCGCACGCCGCAGGGGGAAGGCGCCCTGCCCTGCCCTCTGAAAAAGCGTTTCCGGCAAAAAAAATGCGGCGCGGCCCCCTAGTGGGAGAACCAGCCTTCCCCCGGTTCATGCAGTCTCTCCCCCGTGGGGGAAAACTCGGGCTTTTTGTCGCTCAGGCCGCGATCCGGCCAGTAGGCCTCGTAATACGCGGTTTCGGAAGCGGCGTCGCCTATGAGGAAAAGCTCGTCCGCCGCCTGAAATTCCCGCTGCGGATCGGGGTTGACCAGCATCTCGCCCGAGGCCGTCTTCACCGCCACCACGTTGCAGCGCAGATTTCTGCGCAGGCCGCTGTTCACGAGCGTCTTTCCGGCAAGGCCCGTTCCGGCGACGGCCCGGAAGATGTTCAGCCCTTCGTTGAGCATGAACACCCTGCCCGGCTCCAGCAGATTGATGATCTGATTGGCCACCAGGGACGCCAGGGAAAGCACGAGGTCGGCCCCTGCCATGTGCAGGACATGCACGTTGCGGTCGAGATTGGTGCGGGTGATGATCTGCACGTCGGGACGGAGCTTGCGGCAGTAGATGGTGAGGTAGATGTTGATGTCGTCGTCGTGGGTGGTGATGATGATGGAAGGAGAGGTGCCGATGCCCGCCTTCTCCAGGGTGACGGGGTCGGACGCGTCGCCCACCTGCACGCGCACGCCGGGAATGCGCGGCGCGACGTTGGCCTTGTCCACCACCACGACATCCTGCCCGCGCTCCTTGAGGGCCAGCGCCGCGGCGGTGCCCACACGGCCGCCGCCGAGCACCAGCACGGGGCCGGTATGTTCCGGAGCCGTCTCTTCCCGGGCCAGGGAGCGGGAAAAATTCTCCATCTGCCTGCGCGAACCCGCCATGACGAGCACCTTGTGCTCCTCCAGCACCGTATCGGGGCCGGGATGCTCGAACACGCCGTGATTCCAGAGCCCCACCACGTTGACGCCCGTTCTGCCGCGCAGATTGCTCTCCCGGAGGGTCTGCCCGCCGAGGGAGGTCTGCTTCACCGGAGCTTCGGCAATGACCAGGGGGCCGAAGGTGGCCAGAGGACTCACCGTAAGGCGGCCGCTGATGACCCTTCGCGTGAGCGACTGGCCGAGCACCTTGCGGAACTGGAACACTCTCGAACAGCCCGCGAGCTTGAGAATCTCGATGGATTCATCCTTCTCCGCGCGGGAAACCATGGGCACGTTCTTGCCCAGTTCCCTCAGGGTGAAGGCCACGTTGATGTTGCGCACATCGGCATCGAGCGCCACCACGATGCGGGCGTTCTGGGCATGAAGGCCGCGGTACACCTGCACGTCGTCGTAATCGCCCACCACGGCATGCAGCCCGAGATCCATGAGGTCGAGGGCCTGCTGCGTATTGGCGCATAAAAGCACGCTGTGGAAGCCGTAACGGGAAAGCACCTGCGCAAGGTTGCGCGTGACCGGGCTTATGCCCACAATGATGATGTGATTGCGTACCGAGGCGGGCAGGCTGTGCTGCACTTCCTTTTTCTTCTGCGCCTCCAGCCAGGGCGTGTAGACGAACTGGATGAACGAGGAAGGCAGGACGATGAGCAGCCCCACGATGCCGGTAAGCAGCACCACGATGGAAAAGAACCTGCCCAGATCGGAATTGAAGGTGATGTCGCCGAAGCCCAGCGTGGACATGACCGTGAGCGTCCAGTACAGGCCCGTGATCCAGGAGTACTCGCGTCCCTCATATTCCATGATGTAATGGAAAAAGACGCTGAACACGGCCACGCACACGGCAAGAATGACGATGACGCGAAAGAAGTAACCGAAGTTACGACGCGCCCCCTTCCCCTGGCTCAACAGAGAAAACTGACTGGGAAAAAACTTCATGGCGGCGGAATGTCTCGGGGGTTCTTCTAAGCAGGAATCTGCAAAAGGCCGCCGCCCCGTTACCGGAGCGGCGGCCCGTCTGTCTGTCAGGAAGCGTCCTCAGGGACGCCGGATCCGTCGTTCAAGGCTTAGAAGCCCTTGGACTGCATGTAGTGGATGAGGTCGGTGACGCGGACGGAGTAGGCCCATTCGTTGTCGTACCAGCTCACCACCTTGGCGAGGTTGCCGTCCTGCACGGTGCAGTATTCGGATTCCACGATGGAGGAACGGGAGTCGCCCTTGAAGTCCATGGAGACGAGGGGCAGGTCGTTCACGCCGAGGATGCCCTTCAGGTAGGTATCGGAAGCGGCGCGGAAGGCGTTCACCAGGGTTTCGGCGTCGGTGGACTTTTCAAGCACGGCGGTGAAGTCCACGATGGACACGGTGGGGGTGGGCACGCGCAGAGCGTAACCGGCGAAGCGGCCCTTCAGGGAAGGAATGACTTCGGCCACGGCCTTGGCGGCGCCGGTGCTGGTGGGAATGATGTTCAGAGCGGCAGCGCGGGCGCGACGCAGGTCCTTATGGGGCAGGTCGAGGATGCGCTGGTCGTTGGTGTAGGAGTGCACGGTGACCATGCTGCCGAGCTTGATGCCGAATTCCTGGTGCATGACCTTGGCCACGGGGGCGAGGCAGTTGGTGGTGCAGGAGGCGTTGGACAGGATGTTGTGCTTGGCAGGATCATACATGTCCTGGTTCACGCCCATGACCACGGTGAGGTCAGGCTGCTTGGCGGGAGCGGAGATGATGACCTTCTTGGCGCCGCGTTCCAGATGCACGCCGGCCTGAGGAGCGCTGCGGAAGATACCGGTGGATTCCACCACCACGTCCACGTCGAGGTCCTTCCAGGGGAGCTTGTTGGGATCGCGTTCGGCGAGGCAGGCCACGTTCCAGTCGCCCACCTTGACCATGGTGCTGTCCACGCCGCCCACGGAAGTCTTTTCAGAGGCCACTTCACAGGTGAAGGCGGCAGGGCCGTAGGCGCTGTCGTGCTGGAGCAGATGGAAATTGGTGTTGGCGTCCATCAGGTCGTTGATGGCCACGATTTCGGCAGTTTCACCATACTTGCCATACATGGCGCGGAAGACCTGACGGCCGATACGGCCAAAGCCGTTGATAGCAACTCTTACCTTTTTCATGATTCCTTTCCTTTGCCCGAAAAACGGGCACTTCCGGTGGAACATGTCCTGCGCGACGCCTGCACGATGCGTACGGATCAGCCTTTCCGTCGGCGTCCCGGGCGCTTCTGCCACCGTGTTTAAAAATCACAAGAGCGAAAGACAGGGTATCAGAAAGTTTCAGAATAGGCAAATCTTTGATGCCCTCTTCCCTGTTTTTTTCCTCGGGCCGTGCCCCTTCCGGCGCACATGCGCCGAAGGCGCGGGAAAAGTGCGGTCTTTTCCATGGATTGGAAGAATGCCCCTTCCGAAGAGAATTTTTTGCCGCACGAAAAATACCCCGCGACTGCCGGGCCGCGCCCGCCCGGCACGGGGGAAAGCCTTGCCAAAGACGGGCAAAGGGGGCTATTGCTTCGGACTCATCCATATTTTCAGGGGGAGGGACCTCATGCATCCTTTCAACTCTGCGCCTCAGAAGGCGCTGCCCGGCGACCAGTCCACGCTGCCCGATCTCCGCACCGTGACGCTGCCGGCCCGCTTTACCAGCCGCAAGGCCAGGATACAGGACGTGAACGGCATGTCGAGCCTCATCAACGAGTTCGCCGCCGCGCGCATCATGCTGGCCAGAGGCCCGCTCTATCTGTATCAGAACATTCAGGATTACCGCGTCATCACCGCCATGGCGGGCGACAGGGAAGTCGTTCTCGCCTGCGGCGGCCTGCACGTTCTGTGGGAAGATCTTGCCGAAGTGCGTTCCGTGGCCGTTCATCCCGAACTTCAGCGCAGGGGCATAGGCCGCCTCATCGTGCAGGACCTCATTGCCGATGCACGCGCTCTGGGCGCGGCGCATGTCTTCACCTTCACTCTGGCCCCGGGCTTCTTCTCTTCCCTCGGCTTCTCCGCCGTGGATCGCGACACGCTCTCGCCCGTGGTCTGGACTGAATGCAGCAAGTGCCCGAAATTCTATAAATGCGACGAAGTCGGCATGATGCTGCACTTCTAAAAGCCGGATACAGGAGACTCTCATGCCCACTCTCAAGAATCGCGATTTTCTGAAAATAGCCGACTTTTCCCGCGAAGAACTGAGCTATCTGCTCCGCCTCGCCGCCCGCCTCAAGAAGCTCAACAAGGAAGGGAAGGAACCGCAGTTCCTCAAGGGCAAGAATGTGGCCCTGGTGTTTGAAAAGACCTCCACGCGCACCCGCTGCGCCTTCGAGACCTCCCTTTTCGATCAGGGCGCGCACCCCACCTACCTGAGCGACGGCTCGCAGATCGGCAAGAAGGAATCCATGGCCGACACGGCCCGCGTGCTCTCCCGCATGTACGACGGCATTGAATACCGCGGCTACGGACAGAACATCGTGGAGAAGCTTGCGGAATTCTCTTCCGTTCCGGTGTGGAACGGTCTGACCAACGAAGCGCACCCCACGCAGATTCTGGCCGATTTTCTCACCATGCAGGAACACTGCCAAAAGCCCCTTCACGACATCACCTTCGCCTACCTCGGCGACGCCCGCTACAACATGGGCAATTCCCTCATGATGGGTGCGGCGAAAATGGGCATGAAGTTCCGCTCCGTGGCCCCCGAAGCGCTCCAGACCAGCGACGAGATCTACAATCTCTGCCTTGACGAGGCAAAGAAGTCCGGCGCTGAGATCATCCGCACGAGCGACGTGGCCGAAGGCGTGAAGGGCTGCGACTTCGTCTATACCGACGTGTGGGTGTCCATGGGCGAACCCGACGAAGTGTGGAAGGAACGCATCGAGCTGCTGCTGCCCTATCAGGTGAACGCCCGCGTCATGGAACTGACCGGCAACCCCGACTGCAAGTTCATGCACTGCCTGCCCGCCTTCCACAACCGGGAAACGGCCGTGGGCGAATCCATCTATCAGAAGTTCGGCCTCGATGCGCTGGAAGTGACGGAAGAAGTCTTTGAATCCGGAAACTCCATCGTGTTCGACGAGGCGGAAAACCGCAAGCACACCATCAAGGCCGTCATGGTCGCCACCCTTGCGGACATCCCGCCCATCTTCTTTGAAGACTGAGCGGCACGGACATGAATGCCAGAGGCGGGAAGGCTCCGGAACGGGGCTTTCCCGCCTTTTTTTTGCATCATACGGCAAAATCTTCCATCCGCCGTTTCTTCCCGGCCTTTTCCCGGAAAGGCCCGGAATTTCCGGCCTGGGAGGTTTTTCCGCTCCCCCGCAAGGCCCGGAAAAACGCCCTCCGGGCGCTCTGCGGAGCCATTTTTTCCCGAAAGAAGAGGCGCCGAAAACTTCAGCCCCGGCTTTTTCGCTTGCCTTTTTTAAAAATTCGGGCTATTGCTAGCAGTCCTTACGATACAAAAAGTATCTGTTCAAGCAGCATTCCGCCCCACTCGGGCTTTTTTATGGAGGATATACCATGGGTAAACAGTGTGAGATCTGCGGCAAGAAAGCTCAGGTGGGCAACCTTGTGAGCCATTCCAATATCAAGACCAAGCGTCGCTTCAATCCCAA
>NZ_CALUWY010000089.1 GCF_944324615.1 uncultured Mailhella sp. | reverse complement strand
CCCTTCGCGCCGCTCTTCCGATCTCCCGCGCCCGGCGGACTCCGCCGGCCTTTTCTCTCCCGCTTCCCCCTCGAACGCCCCTTCCCGCAGAAAAAAGGCCGCGCACCCGCCCGATTTTCCCCCCGCAACGCCCCTTCCGGGAGCGCTTCTGCCCTTTTCCGGGCACCCCTCTCCGGGCGCCCTCCGCCTGCCCGGCGGGAGCCCGAAGCCCCCCCCGGCCGGAGGCTTCCGGCTGCTCCTTCCGCCGTCCTGCGCAAAAAAATGCAAAAAATCCGTTAAGAAACTGCCTTTTTTCTCCTTTTCCGGCAGAAAAAGGCGCTTTTCTGCCGTCTCCGGCGCTCCCTCTGCCTTCCACGGCAGGCATTTGCGTAAGAACAGCGCCTTTTCCGGCCCTCCCTTCCCCTCCGGGCGAAAATCGGTTAGCTTCTTTTTACCCCCATAAATGCCTGCGTTTTCAAAAAATACCGACGAGGTTTCCATGCGCCGCATCTACCAGCTCTTTCCCGCGCTCGCACACAGGGCCTTTTTCTGTTTCATCATCGGGCAGACCATATCCATGCTGGGTCAGTGGATGCAGCGCCTTGCCATGAGCTGGCTCGTGTTCCGCCTCACCGGCTCCGCCTTTCTGCTGGGCATCGTGGAATTCGTGAGCCTTGCGCCCATTCTCGTGCTCGGGCTCATGGCCGGGGCATGGCTTGAACGGCACGACCTCCGAAAAGCCCTGGCCGCCACGCAGGTGCTCTGCATGCTGGAGGCCGCCCTGCTCACCTTCGTCACCTTTGCGGACATGGTCTCCTACCCCCTGCTCGTGGCCCTCAGCCTGGGGCTGGGCATCATAGGCGCCTTCGACATGACGGCACGTCAGTCCTCGGTGTCGCTCATGGTCACGGATGCGGCGGCCGTGAAAAGCGCCATTGCCCTGAATTCCATGGCCTTCAACATCAGCAAGCTGGTGGGGCCCTCCATCGCGGGACTCGTCATCTATCTCTGGGGCGAGGGCGTGTGCTTTCTCGTTTCCTTCCTCGCCTATATTCCCATCATCTATATGCTCATCTTTCAGGTGCGCCTGCGCGAACGCCAGAAAGGACGGGACGGACAGGGCATGCTCAAGGATATCATGGAAGGCATACGCCATGTGCAGGAGGAATTCTTCCTGCGCCGCATCTTCCAGCTGCTGGCCGCCTCCTGCTTCTTCGGCCTGTGCTACAGCGTGCTCTTCCCCATGTTCTCCACCGCCATTCTGGGCGGCGGCTCCCAGACGCTGGGCTGGCTCTTCGCTGCCGTGGGCGCGGGCGCGTTCCTCGGCGGGGTGATGGTTTCCGTGTACATCGTGCTCAGGCGCATTCCCGCGCTGGTGGGGCGGACCACGTCCCTCACCGTGGCCTCCCTCATCGTGTTCAGCTTCTCGGAAAACCTCTGGCTGTCCCTGGCCGCCGCCTTCGTGCTCGGCTTTGCCATCACCACCACCAACATCAGCATCAACACCCTCTGCCAGACCACCACCACGGACGACTGCCGCAGCCGCGTCATCAGCCTCTACATCATGTGCACCGCCGGGCTCGGCCCCGTGGGCGGGCTGCTCTTCGGCGCCCTTGCCGACCTCATCGGCGCGCCGCACACCATGCTCTTCTGCGCCCTTGCCATCGCCCTGTTCCTCGCGCTCTTTCTGCGCGACCTGCGGCCCATCCATCACAGCCTCGTGCAGACGCTCCTGCACCGCTGACGGCCAGAAAAGGGCCGCCTTCCCCCGGAATACGGCCCGCCTTGAAAATGCCCCCGTACAGGCGTAACGTGCCCGGGCACGGCCTGCGCATGTCTGCCGCCCGGCCACAGCTCACCAGAAAAACCTTCAAAGGCATCCTTTCATGTCCGGTATCTTTTCCGCACTTCTCACCGTTTTCGGCATCATGTTCCTCGGCCTTCTCGCCGAACGCCGCCGCATTCTCGCGCCCACCATGGCGCTGTGCCTCAATCAGTTCGTGTACTGGGTAAGCCTGCCCGCCCTCATCTTCATGCAGATGTGCACCATTCCCATGGGCGGGGCGCAGGCCTTCGCCTGGGGCACCCTGGCCGCTTCCCTGCTCTGCTACGCCGCGGCCTATCTGCTCTTTTCCCGCTTCTGGAAAAGGCACGACACCGTGGTCACCATACGCACCCTGGCCGCCGTGTTCCCCAACGCCGCCTTCTTCGGCCTGCCCTTCATCTTCATGGTCTTCCCGGACAACGAAGAGGCCGTCACCGCGGGCATGCTGGGCGCGCTGCTCTATACGGGCGTGTTCCTCATCGCCGACGCCTCCCTCGACATGCTCTCCTCCGAAGGCAGGGAAAGAAAGGGCCTCGGCAGGCGCCTTTTCAAGGAACTGACCCACAACCCCATGCTCGTTTCCGCCCTTGTGGGCGGGCTGCTCGGCTTCTTCGGCGTGCCCGTGCCCAGGGCCGTGACCGGCATTGCGGAAATGCTCGGCTCCACCGCCGCGCCCTGCGCCCTGTTCGGCATGGGCATGGTGCTCTCGGCACAGCTTTCCGGCGCAGGCGAAGTCAAGGGCGAATGCAGCCGCAGGCACCTTGTCGTCATCAGCATCTCCAAGCTCCTTCTTCAGCCGCTGTTCACCTTTCTCGTGCTCGCCCTTCTGGGCTGCACCGGTACGGCGCTGGCCGTGGGCACCGTGACGGCGGCCATGCCCACCGGCACCATGGTCTACATCCTCGGGGAACGCTACCGCGCCCGTCCCACGGAAGCGTCCATGACCGTCATCGTCACCACGCTCCTTTCCCTGGCCTCCCTGCCCCTTGTCATGTTTGCGCTCCAGAAGGCCGGGCTTGTGTAGGCTTGCCCCCGCCCGCAGCCTGCCCCGGCGCTCCCCGGGGCGCAAAGCTTGCTAAAGGCGGCGCAGAGCGCTATCATGCACTCCGCCTGATTTTCATGCGTCACGCGCTATCCGGCACCGGTCTGCCGCTGCCCGCGAAAAGGAGGTTTCATGCCGGATCGTTACCTTCCCCCCATACTCCCCTGCTCCACCTGCGGAAGCCATGAGCAGAAGCTGGAATCGTGCCTGCCCGTGGGCCGCCGCCACGAGCTGTGGCGCGTGGTATGCCCGTGCGGCTGCGCGCTGACGCAATGGGCCGTTTCGGAAGGGGCGGCCATACGCCTCTGGAACCGCTTTCTCGGAGAAGGTTCCGAACAGTAACCCCCACAGCGCACTGCGCAAAGTACAGCCATGGCCACTTCCCATCCCCGCCCTCACATGCTTCTGGCCGACAAAGACGGCCGGATTTTCGACGACCCCGACCTGCTCATGCTCTGCCGCAAGGGCAATGAATGGACGCTGCCGCGTCCCGACGAGCTCATGCCCCTGCCGCCCGAAAGCGAGCTTTTCCTGCTGCCGGGCCGCCATGCCGTGGGTCTGGACCCGGAAACCGGGGAAACGCTGGAAGTGGAGGAACTTGCCGTGGCGGCCTTCATTGCGCCCGCGCACACCCTTACCGGCCACCCCGTCTATGTGACGGACAAGGACGCGCCCACCCTGCCGCTTTTCGCCTATGCCGCCGTGGGCATGATAGGCGACCGCTTCTATGTCTGCGCCAAAAAGGTGGACGAAGACCCGCGCCAGATCTTCACCGGCATTCCGCAGAAGAAGATCAACCGGGCCGCGCGCGACCTCATGGCAAAATTTCCCGACAACCGCTTCATTCAGCACCTCATGCAGAACTGCGTGCTGAAGTACGGCTGCCCTGCGGCCAGGAACCTGGCCATAGGCCGTTATGAAGCGCCCATTCCCACCTCGCGCGTGTGCAATGCCCGCTGCGTGGGCTGCATTTCCCACAAGAACGAGGATTCCACCCTCTGCGCCACCCCGCAGGACCGGCTCACCTTCACCCCGAAGGCCGATGAAATCCTGGAAATGATGTTCCACCACATGCACAATGAGCCGCATCCCATCTTTTCCTTCGGGCAGGGCTGCGAAGGCGAACCCCTCACCGAGGCGCCGCTGCTGCTTGAGGTGGTGAAGCGCTTCCGCGCCGAAGGCGGGCACGGCACCATCAACCTGAATTCCAACGCCTCCATGCCCGATGAGGTGGCAAAGCTTGCCGAAGCGGGGCTCACCTCCCTGCGCGTGAGCATGAACAGCGCGCGCGAAGAGGTGTACACCCGCTATTACCGGCCGAGAAGCTTCAGCTTTGCCGACGTGCGCCGCTCCATCACGGAAGCCTCGGGCCGCGGAGTGTTCGTTTCCCTGAACCTGCTCTATTTCCCCGGCATCACCGACTGCGAGGAGGAAATAGAGGCCCTTGTGGAGCTCATCAACAGCTGCGGCGTGAGCTTCATTCAGCTGCGCAACCTGAACATCGACCCTGAACTGTACATGAAGCTCATGGAAGGCATCAGCTTCGGGCCTTCCGTGGGGCTGGTGAACTTCAGAAAGCGCCTCAGAAAATACTGCCCCGGCCTGAACTTCGGCTACTTCAACCCCTACCGGGGCGACGGCGAGGCCGAACCTACCCCGGAAGAAGATTCCGGCGAAGCATAAGCCTGCACGGGCCGGTTCCTCAGGAGCCGGCTCTTTTTTGTCCCCCAAAAAGGCCGCGCGGAAGCACGCAGCCCTGCGCCCCTCCGCAACGGACCGACCATCCTGAAAAGGCCCGGTGCTCCCCGATTTCCCGGCGCTCCCGCGTTCTCCGCGCAGCTTCCGGTCCCCCGTCAGGGGAAAAGGATGCACGGCAGGACGCTCCGCGCCCGTGCGCGGTAAAGCCCCGGTGCCGCAGCCTCCTGCATACGCTTCCCCGCGGCCCGCAGGCTTTTCCCGCAGCCCATGTCCGCCCCTCCCTGCGTCGTTCTGCACGGCGCATCCTCCCCTTCGCCCCGCACGTTGCCAAAGACCGCCTTCTTCCCGAAAACGCCCGACGGAAAAGCACTTTTCAACCCGTCCCGCATCTGATACCTTCCGCAGGAAAAAAACATCCTTTCTCTTCCTCCCCGTTCAAGGAATCCCCATGAATATTCCCCTTCTTCCCCGTTGCGCCCGAGGCGGAAAGGCGGCGCGCCTCGCCCTGACGGCAGCCTTTGCCCTCTCCCTTTTCCTGCCGGCTCCGTACCTTTCCGAAGCGGCGGCAGAAGAAACCGTCACGGTGCTGAAACAGGACGGCACGCCCCTTTTCGAACTGCACTTCTTCAGCAAAGGCGAAGCGATAGATGAGGATGAGGGCGGCGCCTTTCTTTCCACCTGGACGCTCTCCGACGCGCAGAAAAACGCCGTGACCTCCGCCGTTGCGCTCTGGGCCGAGGTAGTGGGGCCGGGCAGCGCGAACAGCACGCCGCTGCCCTTCCACATCGGCACCTACGATGTGGAAAACGCCGAGGCGGCAAGCGAGGCAAACGCCTCGTCTCTTCCCGTGCTCGTCACAGGAGTGCAGGGCGGCATCATACACGGCACGGCCATGGACAACCCGGCGTACATTCTTGTGGGAAGGCTGGACTTCGGCATACCGGAGCACCTTTCTCCCCTGCCTTCGACCGGGGCTCAGACCGACCTCGTCTCCGTACTCTACCATGAAACAGCCCATGCTCTGGGCGTTCTCTCCTTTATGCAGACCGGAAAAAACGAACAGCTCAGCCTGTGGGATACGCACCTCAAGGACGCCTACGGCACCCGGCTCACCCCGGGCATGAACGTGGTGCATGAAGGCGAAGGCGGCGTGCCGGGCAGGGATTTCATCGTGGGCGACGCGACGAGAAGCGGTGTGACCTTCCACGGCAGAAACGTGGCCGAAGTGATGGGCAACGACGGGGGCCTGCTCATAGAAGGCTATGAGGACGACTATCTCGACCTTTCCCACATCGAGCTGGAACACAGCCTCATGAGTCACCAGAACTACCGCAACTACAGCACCTTCATGGAGGCGGAACTTGCGGTGCTGCAGGACCTGGGCTACAGCATCGACCGCAGAAACTTCTACGGCTTTTCCGTGTACGGAGACGATTCCGTCATCATCAACGAAAACGGCTACTTTGCGCGGAATGAGGAAGGAAACGGCTTTCTTTACGGCGTACCGAACACGGCCACGCTCGGCGTGGGCCTGCATGTGTACGGCAAGCGCAACACCATTACGCAGGCGGCGGACCTTCTTGCCTGCGGCACGGCGGGCACGGGCATCCGTGTGGACGGAAGCGACAACACGCTCACCATAGCCCCCGGCGTGCGCGTGGCCGCGGACGGGGCGTGGGGCACGGGCATTCTCCTTTCCTACGGCAAGAATCATACCGTCCTAAGCCGGGGCGACGTGACCGCCCTCGGAGAGGGAGGCATTGCCGCGCGCTTCGACTTCGGCGACAATCTGCTCGGCAATGCCACGGAGTACCGCGGTTCGTGGATATGGAACAACCCGTATGAAGAATGGGGCTGGAACCTTGTTTCCGACCCCTCGGACCCCTATTATAATATCGACCCGTACGACATGGAGCTGAACATCGACGGGCCCCTTGTCTCCACCTTCGACGTGAGCGGCCTCCTTGCAGGGAGGGAGGCTTCCATCTTCATTGCCGAAAACGCCTTCGTCGAAAACATCAATATCCTTTCCGGAGCGCAGGTCATCGGAGACATCGTATCGGAATGGGACCCGCAGAACCCCGACATCCAGTACCCGGGCGACCCCGGCGAGCTGCACACCGCCCTCACCTTCGGCCGCTCCGCCAATGCGGACGGCACGGCGGGGGAGGCCGACCCCGACTTTGCCATGACGCTTTACGGCGGCATCGACGGGAAAAAGAGCCTCGACATGAGCCTTGAGGCAGGCCGCCTTGCCGTGACGGATACCGTGAACGTGTACTCTCTGCGCAACGCGGGCCGCCTTGCCCTGTACGGCGCGGATGAAGAGGGCTTCGGCGCGGACGTGGCGGATGCCTTTGTGAACGAAGAAGGCGCGGTGCTGGAAACCGGCTTTCTCCCCACGGGCGAGGTGAACGGCGTGAGGGCCTCTTCCGCCGTGCTGGGCGGCACCTGGGCTCTGCGGCCCATGCCCGGCTTTTATGCGCAGAACGCTCCCGTCACGCCGCAGGCTCCGGTGCAGGCGGAATATGTGAGCGGCGGCTTTACCGACGTCACCCTCGGCCCCGACCTTTCCCCCACGCTGGATTTCACCCTGAGCTTCGAGCCGGGCCCCACCATTATTCCCACCCGCGAACAAGACGCCTACAGCCGCTTTGCAGGCAACGCGGGGGCCGCTTCCCTCGGCCGTGCGCTCTACGGTATTTCCGGCGCGGCCGAAGGCGACATGCAGGCGCTTCTTGCGGCGCTGGACTGGTCGGAACCGGACGGAACCACCGTTGCGCGCGGCCTGAACCTCCTTTCCCCGGAAGCCTTCGACGCCTCGGCCCGCGCCGCCCTGAACCGGATGAGCAGCCTGAACGCCCTTCTCTTCCAGCTCATGCAGGCCCCTTCCACGGAGGGATGGAGCATGCGCCTTGTCCCCTACGGGGAAGGTTCCCGGCAGGATGCGCACGGCGGCTTCTCCGGCTGGGAAAGCAGAAGCGCGGGCTTTCTCGCCGCCATGGAACGCGGCTTTGCTTCCGGCATCACGGCAGGGGCGCACCTTGCGGCGGACACGGGGCGCACGCGCCTTGATGGCGACAGAGCCAGGAGCGACAGCCATTCCGTCTTTCTCGGCGGGCAGGCCCGCCTTGCGCCCGAAGCCTGGAACGGCTTCCACCTCAGCGCGCAGGCAAGGCTCGGCCTGGAAAGCGCCGACATGGAACGAAACCTGGCCTTCAACGGCTATGCGCGCCATGCGGAAAGCGACTGGACGGGCCTCGGGGCGGGCTTCATGCTCGGCGCAGGCCGGGATGTGACGTGGGAAACTTCCGCCGGTTCCTTCACGGCCGGGCCTCTGGCCTGGCTGGAATACTCCCTTCTGCGCCGCGAAGGCATCACCGAACACGGCGGCGGAGCGGCCTCTCTGCACATGGACGGCGAATACTACGATTCCCTGCCCCTTTCCCTCGGCGCGCACCTGGCGTGGAGCGGAAAAGGAGAAAACGGCGCGGGCATGGGCCTGAACCTCACGGCCGCCTGGCGGCACGAGCTGGCAGACGATACCTTCCACACCCATGCGCACTTTGCCGGTTACGACGGCTTCGGCTTTTCCTCCTCCACCACCCTGCCCGGCCGCGACGCCCTTTTTCTGCAGGCAAGCCTCAGGCTCACAAGCCCGGATCAGGCCTTTTTCATGAACCTTTCCGCAGGCGGCGAGGCCTTCCGCACCGCAGCTTCGAGCCTGCACGCAGGCTTCTCCCTGGGCTGGAGGTTCTGACCCCCTTCCCGCAGGCAGAACAGGAAAGCCGTGCCCCGCGTCATGCGGAGCACGGCTTTTTGCGTCAACGGACCATTCCCCGGGAACGCATGCCTAGGTTCAGGACTCATTAAATATAAAAGATGACAATGGCAGCGAGACAAATGGCCGAAAAGAACGTGTGGGCACAACGGTCATAACGCATGGCTATTCTGCGCCAATCCTTGAGTCGGCC
>NZ_CALUWY010000088.1 GCF_944324615.1 uncultured Mailhella sp. | reverse complement strand
TAAAAAGGCTGGGGGGTCCCCCTTCCCGTCTTTTTGACCCGCCCGGTTCCCAGCCGCGGTGGCCGGGGCCATTCCCCACAGGCGGGTTTTTTGCCATCAACCTGCGGCATGCCGTAAGGAGCGGATATATGGAAAAACTGGAACGTGAAATCATGCAGGTGAGCAAGGAAATCGCGGTGAAGTTCATCGAAGCACAGCGCCTTTCTCCCAGCAACTTTGAAGAGATCTTCCCCGCCGTGTACCGCGTGGTCATGGAAACGGCCCTCAAGGGCAGGGAAAAACTCACAGGTGAAGGAGAAGCGGAATGAACGGGAACTACCAGCCCGGTGACGACCATACCCGCAATGTGTCCGAAATGTTCGGCCGCATGACGCCGTGGTATGACCTGCAGAATCGTGTGTTCAGCCTTTTTCTCGACTGCTGGTGGCGGCGCAACCTGGTGCGCTCCGTGGTGCCCGGCCCCACAAACACGGTCATCGACATGGCGGCGGGCACCCTCGACGTATCCCTTGCCCTGGTGCGGCGCTACCCTTCCCTTCGCGTGTATGCCACCGACATCTGTGAGCCCATGCTCCGTTACGGAGAGGAACACAAGATGCGCGCCAGCGAGAAAGGCCGCGTGACCACCATGGTGGCCGACGCCCGCAACATGCCCCTTCCCGACGGCTGCGCCGACGCGGTGACCATAGCCTTCGGCATACGCAACATGCGCCCGCGCATGGACGCCCTGCGCGAGATGCACCGCCTGCTCGTTCCGGGAGGCCGCGCCTGCATTCTGGAATTTGCGCCCGTGTCCACGCCGGTGTTCGGCCGCTTCTACCACTGGTATCTGCGCCGTATCATGCCGAAGCTCGCCGGCCTTGTGAGCCATTCCACCTCGGCCTACGACTATTTCGCCGAGACCATCGAAAATTTCCCGAAGCCCGACGATTTCAGCAATGAACTTCGTGAGGCGGGCTTCGCCTTTGTTCAGCACATTCCCTTCACGCTGGGCGTGGCCAATCTCCACATCGCCGTGCGCGGCTGAGGCCTGTCCCGCTTTTTCCGGAGTTTTATCATGGCACTGAGTCTAGGAATCGTCGGTCTGCCCAACGTGGGCAAATCCACTCTGTTCAACGCTCTCACCAAGGCGCAGAACGCCGAAGCCGCGAACTACCCCTTCTGCACCATCGAACCCAACAAGGCCACCGTGGCCGTGCCCGACAAGCGCGTGGATGCCCTCACCGAACTGGTGAAGCCCGCCAAAACCATTTACGCCACCGTGGATTTCGTGGATATCGCAGGCCTTGTGAGAGGCGCGAGCAAAGGCGAAGGACTGGGCAATCAGTTTCTGGCCAACATCCGCGAATGTGCCGCCATCGTGGAAGTGGTGCGCTGCTTCGACGATGAGAACATCGCCCATGTGGACGGCAGCGTCGACCCCCTGCGCGACGTGGACACCATTGAAACGGAACTTCTTCTCGCCGACCTTGAAAGCGCGGAGAAGCGCCTTGATTCCCTGAAGAAAAAGGCCAAGTTCGACAAGGAGATGCAGAAGGCCCAGCCCGTGCTGGAATCTCTGGTGGCGCACCTTGGCGCAGGAAAGCCCGCCTCCACCTTCGAGGTGCCGGAACTCAATGAACCCTTCCATCAGGTCTGGCGCGAGCTTTCCCTGCTCACGGCCAAGAAGTTCATCTACTGCGCCAACGTGGACGAAGCCGGCATTGAGGAAGACAACGACCATGTGAAGGCTCTGCGCGGCCTTGCCGAAAGCCGCGGCTGCGGCATGGTGAAGATATGCGCCCGCCTGGAAGAGGAACTTCAGGGACTCTCCGACGCGGAACAGGCCGAAATGCTGGAATCCTACGGCATCACCGAAAGCGGGCTCGAAAACATCATCCGCATGGGCTATCACACTCTGGGTCTTGCCAGCTTCCTCACCGCCGGTCCCAAGGAAGTGCGCGCCTGGACCTTCAAGCAGGGCTGGAAGGCCCCGCAGGCCGCAGGCGTCATCCATACCGACTTTGAAAAGGGCTTCATCCGCGCCGAAGTCATAAGCTACGAAGACTATATGAAGTACAAGTCCGAAGCCGCCTGCCGCGCCGCCGGCGTGCTGCGCGTGGAAGGCAAGGACTATGTGGTCAAGGACGGCGACATGATGAACTTCCTCTTCAACGTGTAGGGCTTCCTGTTCAACGTGTAGCTGATAGAATCTGTTTTGAGCTGTATGTAATTAGCGAAAAATATTGACAAAGCTTGCAGACACCCTTGCAACCTGCTATATCCAAATATCTCCTCTCGGGCTACCTGAGGGGAGATATTTTCATAATTGGGGAGATACCAGGGGAGATGCCAGGGGAGATATCTCCCCCCCTCTCTGGTTACTCCATAGGTTCTCCGCAGGAGTCTGTCATGAGCATGAAAACCAGCCGCACCAGGTTCACAGGCGTGTACACAAGAGAAAGCACCGAACGCCGCTACAACGGCAAGCCGGACGTTGTCTTTTACTACTGCCTCAAAATTGACGGCAAACGCGTATGGACGAAATGCGGCTGGCGCAGCGAAGGTATGACCGCGCAGGCAGCCTATCAGATGCGCAATGAAGCGCTGGCAAAACGCCGCGGCCTGCCCACGCAGGCGCCGCGCATATCGGATGCCTGGGACTACTACAAAACTCATCATCTCCTGACTCTCAGGAACTCCAAAGCCACAATCAGTTATATGCAGAAGCATATCCTTCCGGAGTTCGGCCACATGTTCATGGACGACGTGACTCCGGCAATGGTCACCCGTTTGAAAAATGCTCGGCTGGCCAGTGGGATGGCGCCGGCTAGTGTCAAGCACATGCTTCATGTATTAAGCTCCCTCTACACCCAGACAGAAAAAGCAGGACTGGGTAAATGTAAAAACCCTGTAAAAGACGTTACCCCGCCTAAAGTGGACAATCAGCGTACCCGGTACCTTACGCATGCAGAGGCCCGTATGCTTTTGGATGCTTTGGCGAAACGATCCCCTGTCTGGCATGATATTGCAGCCCTCAGCCTCTACACTGGGGGACGACTGGGGGAGATTCTCAGCCTCACCGTGTCCTCCATAGACCTCACGGCCGGCGTTGCAGAAGTGAGCGGAAAAACCGGACGCCGTATGCTTCACCTGTCGGCGCCGGCCGCAGATATCATGAAACGGCTCATCAAAGGGAAACTCCCCACCGATCATATTTTTCCTGGAAAGGTAAACGGTCATGCCTGTGTCACTCACAATGTTTTCAATGAGCTCACGTTCAAGCTCGGCCTCAATACTCCCGAAACGCCCAGGGCGCAGCGTGTAGTTTTCCACACGCTGCGCCACACTTTTGCCAGCTGGCTTGCCATTGACGGGGTTCCTCTACTGGTGATCTCTCAGCTTATGGGGCATGCTTCCATTACCATGACCCAGCGCTACGCTCACCTGTGCCCGGACAGCCGGCAAGCTGCCGTTGCCCTTCTGGCTACACACTTCAAGAGCCCCGACGGCGATTCCGATTGATATATGCCTCGATGTCGGAATGCCTGTAAAAAACTGTACCGTGCTCGTCCTCCTGAATGTAGTCCGGACCTCCCCCTCGGCTCCGCTTGAAGGCCAAGGTCCGGGCATTGATACCATACAGTTCTTCCACCTCCGAAGAGGTCAGCAACTGCTTCATACTCAAAAACTCCATCCGCGCAGTTCTCGTCACCGCGACGGATATGGACTCCATCAACTGCACCAGCGCCTGTCTCTGGATCATTTCCTGGCTCATGCGCATCCCCCTTTGACCACCCATCCGTGGACGGGGATATCAACAATTCTTCCACCCTTGCACAGGCGGTGCAGTCCATCCAAATAGTCCCGCAACTCTTCCCGTCCGCGAAAACGGAAGGAAAAAAGATTGACGGGCACAGTCTTCCGCTGTACGTCTTTTTTCATACGCACTCCTATGGTATGTTTGCGTTCTGGCCCGCCGGGAACTTCCCTTTCCCTGCGGGCCGCTTTTTATTCGGCTTCCTTTCCGGCCATTTTCATGACCTTCATCACGGCTTCCAGCACCTCTTGCCCTTGTTTGGTGATTCTGTCCGCTTCCTCTCTGGAAATCACACCGTCGCGCAAAGCGTCGCCCAGCGCTTCCAGCAGGTCTCCAAACTCCCGGACCGACGCAGCCATACCATCCAGCATGGGCTGCTCCACATCGCCAATCTCCGGGAGACGGATAAAAAGACATCCACAGGCTCTACCTATGGCCTTGAGAGGAGCGTCACTTCCTGTGGCCCGCACGAGAGGCACAAGCAAGTCCAGATTGAACTTGTGCCGTTCCGAGCCGGACAGCTCCGCCATCATGGTTTTGTAATTCACGCCCAGCACATCGGCCACATCTTCAGCAGACAGTCCGGAAGGCGCGCACTTCACAGCCGCATGGCAGATTCTTGTGAGACTTTCCATCGTAGAATCTCGCTTCCTTTTTTACGTTCAGTTCAAGCGCCGGCCCTGCTAGCCTGTTCCCAAACGGGAACCAACGGCGCTCTCCCCCTATGAATGTAGTCTTCAGCCCTGGGCAGAAGTTCCTCCGGAAAGCCCAAGTCCACGAACTCGGCATGGCGCTTGACCGATATGCGGTCCGAACGAAGCAGGCGCGCCACCCCGACATCGCTTATGCCAAGCTTGGAGGCGGTCCACCTGAAGGTCACGCGATTGTTGTACATCCACTCTCTAAGCAGGTCATAGCGTTCCATCTTTGACCTCTACTTGCTTTTCCTATAGTTAAGTTTTGTTTTTCTGGTTCGTGTTTATTTGTTTGTTCTTCTGATTTGGAGAATAAACAAAGTTTCTTGTTTTTGTAAAGAATTTTCTTCGTTTTTAAACGAATATTATTATTTTATGCAATTATTTCAAAGAGTAAAACATATCGCCAAAAACAAGGCAGGATCAGCAAAAAGCTTAGGTGAGGCTCTTGGCTTATCCCAGTCCAGATTTAATGGCTATCTCAACGAGACGCGCCAAAACAATCTCTGGCCACTCCTGCCGCAAATCCTTGAGCTTTTCCCTGACGTCTCCCGGGACTGGCTGTATTTCGGCGAAGGAGAAATGATTGCGTCATCACCCACCGCTGCCCAGGTAGGGGAGCTGAAGACAAAGCTTGACGCCGCCAACGCCAAGCTGGACACCAAGGACGCCGAAATCGAGCGCCTGCGCGCCGAGCTGGAACGTGTCAACCGACTCTATCAAAACGTCTCCGCCAAGCTCCTTCTGGGAGATTCTACAGAAGGCTCTGCCGCCAGCTCAGCAAAAAGCGCCGATGGGCAAAAGTGAGCCGGTTTTCCTTTTTAGAAAATAATCAAAAGAAAGGAGATACAGATGACTGACCGCATTTTCCCCACACAAGTGAAAGTTTTTGAATATCTCCAATCTCTAGGAATAAAGGTCAGTTTAACAAAAATTAATCGTGATTATAAAAAGGGTTTACTAGTACGCACAACAGATAAAAAATTTTTAGAAAAAGATGTTCTTAATTATGCAAATATGCTCACTTTGCAGGAACAAAAAAGTCAAATTCAAAAGGATGATAAAATCAACCAGGAAAATACTATCCCTGACCTTTATTACTATGTACAAGGCAGTGCACAAAAACCATATACAGTAACCATAAAAGGTGAAGGAAAAAAACTAAAAGCCTCTTGTACGTGCCCCGCAGGAATGAGGGGAAAATTGTTTTGCAAACATATTGCTAAACTTTTAACCGGTGACAGCTCCAGTATTACCGAAGATTCCGACGGGATAGAACTACTTGCTAGCCGAGCCAAAGAATCTCCCCTGCTTGCTAAAGCAGCTGAATATATTTCTACCCATCCAGATCAAAACCCTAAGCCTATTTATCATATAAAAACCATCAAAGACATCATTCCAACCGTTGACTCCATGCTATCTGGTACTGGACTATGGAGTGAATATACATGTCAAAATAATGTTGATGAATTATCCATTTATATGAGAAAAACATATAAAAATGGAAAACCTTATAAGAATCCAACTCTTTTACTATATTTTAGATATTCTCCCATCCTCATATCTTCATATTATGATCCAGACATCGATGACTTTGTCGAAGAAGAAGGCGGACCAAGTTCAAGACCGTATTGCGTAGATAAAGTCAGCTATAAGAAAATAGAGTCTGCCTGTTCTACATTTATGGATAAATTACAAGCCATTATTAAAAATTATACTGTATAGCATCCGCTCATATACGCAAGGCCCGGTTCGTCACCGGGCCTTGTTTTTTCTCGATCATATCCGTATGGTGCCGTGCGTGGGCACGTCCCCCGAAAGGAGGATAAACCCATGAAGCACTTTCTCCGGGACGTGCTGGCCGCGTTTACGGCTGCCGTCCTTGCGGCTTTGGCGGCTCACTTGTTGAACCTCTAAAAAAGCAAGTCGCCCGGTAGAAGGTGCAACTTCTACCGGGCATTGAAACTTGCGATCCACAAATCGCGGAGGATGTGCCCATCTCTGGGGCAGAGGGTGTTAGCGCACTCCCTGCCCCTTCTTAATGAATCCTTTTACCCGCTACGTCAAGCCGCTGCTCGTTTCCAGGGCTCCATGCTCATGTGCTTCACGCGGTCGCGTTCTTCGGCCCGCTTACCATCGTTGAAGCGGTCCAGTCCGCCCACCAGGTAGCCGGTGATTCGGCGGATGCGCTCGAAGTGGACGCCCTGCCCTATGGTCTTTTCCATGCGCTTGCTACCCCTTCAGCACGGCGGGAAGTTCCGGCCAGGTCACGTCTGTGGGGAATCCTTCCTGGGCAGGAAGGTCACGCAGAGCCTGCCGATAGGCCTTGACTGCTTCCAGTTCCTCGGCACTGATGGGATAGTCCGCCAACAGAAGATAATCGGACGACGCAAGCGCGGCGTCACGCCGTGCCCGTACAGACGCGGAAGCCATTTCCATGACCTCTTCCTCCGACTTGACGGGAGCTTCCAGCAGCGCCCCTTCAGGGAGCGGCCCCAGCTCTGTGACATACCTGGCCTGAGTACGCCAAGTGTCGCCGGGCAGCCAGTACGGCGTTCCCGAACCTTCCACAATAACGCCGCCTTTGTCCCTGGTCTGCCGGTGATCTTCCACAAGTTCCCAGTCTTTCCCCGTCCAGCGGGCAGCCTGCTTTTCTCCGGCCTGCGGCGGCTGCTGAACCGTCGCCCCTATCACGTCAACAATGTCCTGCCTGTTAGGCCGCTTCTGGGCTTCCATTTCCCCGGTGAACTCGCCGGTTTTCAGGTCATACTTATACAGTTTCATGACAATTCTCCTTTGTTAAGTTCCAGCTGCATTACCCTCCAAACAGCAAGCGTAAAGCCGGGGGCACTCCTGAGCAAACGATTTCAGGCGCACGGCAAGACCACCTCCGGCGGATGCCGTGGTGCCGACAGGCTTTTTGCCGGACGGTCAGATTTTCAGGCTGGCCACTACCGGTATGGCGTTGACAGCCTTGATTTTCAAAGCGTTGCTCACATGCTGATAGACGGATAGCAGCATGGTGTAGGTGCTGTGCCCCATCAGTTCGGCAATGCTTTTTATATCGCCGCTTTCCGCCATGCTCAGAGTGGCGAAGGCGTGGCGCAGGTCATACGGCCGTATTTTTCGGGCAATGCCGGCCTTCCCCCTCAGTTTGCGCCATGTTTCGCTGATACGCTTTACCGGCTTGCCCCGGTAGTGAATGACGCTCGAACAAGTATTCCCGTCTTGCTTCCTCCATTCCCTGACCTTGGGAAGCAGGGCTTCATGAATGGGGACATAGCGCGCGGAAATCGTTTTTGATTTGTAGGCGCACGGCATATAAATGACTCCCTCATCGAGCAGAATGTCGTCCCACCTCAGCCGAAAGAGCTCACACGGGCCGGGACGCGCCCCTGTGTAAAGCCCAAGAAGAATGATTCTCTGTATATGCTCAGGAGCATGCTTCAGGAGACGATCAATCTCCGGTATGGTGGGCGGTTCTATGCGCCGAGAAGGCGCGTGCGGCAGCTTCATGTTCCGTATGGGCGATTCCTTCAGAAAACCTTTGGACACTGCCCAGTTGCAGGCAGCCCGAAGGACGGACAGACGACGATTTATGGTACTCTGGCCAACATTCCGCCCCCGCTGAATTTCCGAAAATACGCGCACGTCATCGAGCGTAAGACTGGCCGCCCTTCGGGCGCTAAAAAGCTCCAAGATGGGCTTGATATGATAGCCGCTCGACGATCTTGTGGACTCCCTGATATCAGGACGAGCCAGGAACTCCCGGAAAAGCTCAGCTATGGTGATTGCCGGCGCATTTGCCCTGCTGCGCTTTCTCGCCCGTGTCATGAGCACCTTTTCCCGCTCATAAATCGCCCGCTGCGCCTCCTCAAACGCGACCGCCTGCGCTTCAGATTCAAACCATCGGGTACGAGGGGCTTTTGTCCACGGATTCTTCCATTCAACCTTCCACGGTTTACGCCTCCAAGGAAAATTTTTAATCATAGCTACTACTCCTGACGATTGTTTTCCGAACAACTATCAGGAATACTTAAAATTTTATAGTCTTTCTGGCTTTTGCGGGACGCGGAGAATATGGGGCGATACAATATGCCAGGCCTTCCCGGCGCAAACGGAATAGTTATGTCCATGC
>NZ_CALUWY010000087.1 GCF_944324615.1 uncultured Mailhella sp. | reverse complement strand
GCTCCAGCGCCCAGTGTACGGGAATCTTGCAGGAACATCCGCCGTCGAGATAGAGGCCTCCCTCCATGGGCACCATGCGGGAAATGTACGGCATGGTGGAGGAAGCCCGCGTGGCCAGCATGATGTCCCTGCACACGCCTTTTTCAAAATATTCCGCCGCGCCGGTGCGGCAGTTGGTGGCCACGGCCACAAAGCGCCGTTCCGGCCGCATGAAGCGCTCCATGTCCAGAGGATCCAGCGTATGGGAAAGTTCCCCGAACATGAAATCGAAGCCGAAGGGACTTTTGTTGCGCCAGAACGCGCCGAGGCCGAAATAGCGCGGATCGTGCCGAAAGCGCAGGGGGCTCCGGGCCGAACGGCCTATCTGCCCGGAAACGTAGCTTATGCCGTTGAGCGCGCCGGCGGAAACGCCGATGGTGCATTCAAGGTTGACGTCCTCTTCCATGAGCGCATCCATGACGCCCACGCTGTAGGTGCCGCGCAGAGCGCCGCCTTCCAGCACAAGGCAGCCCGGCGTGATGAGGGATGAGGCCTGCCCCCGGGGCAGGTCGGCGAACCCGGAATAGATCTTCCTTTTCATGATATGCTCCCCGGGAGAAGCCGCCGTAAAAGGCGGCGCATGGTCTTGTCCTGCGCAAAGACGTGCCGAAAGGCGGCGGAGCGTCTTCTGCGGACGTGTCCCTTATGGCAGGGGAAGGAAAAGGATTATGCTACAAGATCATGAAACTGTCGAGAAGCCTTCACGGCGCGGGCGCTGTGGAGAAAAAGGCGCGTCTGCCTGCGCTCATACGTTTTTTTCGTGTTCTTCGGGCAGAAAAAAGGCGGAAGAGCCGTCTTCCGCCTGAGAATGTTTGTCCGGGGCCGGATGGCCCTGCGATGCTTGTTGAAGACAGGCGGCCGCCCGCCTGAGGGCGGCCGCCTCCATACTGCACTAGATGAGGCCCGCTTCCTTGAGCCAGTTTTCCACCCGGGAAGGAGAAGCTTCTCCCCCGCGCAGGAAAAGACCTTCTCCCGTGCGGGCGGAAGGGCAGAGCTTTGCAAGATCGGAAGGCATGTTCTGCCTGCCGCCGCCTCCGTGCGTGCCGAAGGGAAGCACCATCTTCCCTGCGGTGGCATGATCGCGCAGGAAGGTGCGCACCGGTCCCGCCCAGGTGCCCCACCAGTTGGGGGAACCCACGAGAATGACGGAGTAGCGGGCGACATCGACGTCGACGGGACGTATGGCCGGGAAGATGTTCTCATCCCGTTCCTTTCTGGCAAGGTCGACGCAGGCGTTGTAGCCGGAAGGGTAGGGAGTGACGGGCTGAAGTTCCACCATGTCGGCGTTCAGCCTTGCCTGCAGAAGTTTTGCCAGTTCCCGGGTATTGCCCGACCAGGAGTAGTAGACGATGAGGATGTTCCGTCCTTCCGCCGCCATGGCAGGACGGGCAGCGAGAGGAAAGAGGGCGGCCATGGCCAGGGCCGAGAGCGTCTTCTTCAGCAGAGAGCGGCGGGAAAGAGCAGAGAAAGAGAAGGAATGTGACATGGATGCCTCCATAAGATGAGGGGGGACGGGAGTGTTCCCGCATGGAGAAAACATAGGCCGCCCGGGCCGCAGGATGAAGATATGTTCCTCTCTCTTTCTTGCCTGTTGCTGCCGTGCCCGGCTTTTTTCGTGACGTCAGGCCCCCTGCACGGGTGCGTAGGCGCGATGTCTGCGGAACGGGGAAGGCCGGAAGGCTCCGGCGGCCTTGCAGGGGGGCAGAATGCCGGAGCCGGGGCATGGGGAGCGGCGAAGAAAAGCCTTTGCTGCTGCGCGGGGCGGAAGACGCGCCGCCCGGAGCGCGGGATGCAGGCTCGGCGACGGTGGGCGGAGAAGATGCGGTGTTTTTTCCGGGCTGCTCTGCGGCGGGGGCTGCGGATGAGCCGGGGTATGCAGAAAAAGGCTCCGTCATGTCCGCTGCCGCCGTGCAGCATGAGACGCATGCGGCCGGATGCGGAGTTTTGCAGAACAGCGCCTCTCCGGGAAAGGGAAGAGGGGAAAAAGCGGTGGAGCGCAGGGCGGCACTCTGTAAGAAGGGGTGTTTTTTCCGGAAAAACGGGGGGCTCAAGGTCGGCATGGCGTGCCGGTCATGCGCTTTTATGCCGTAAAAAAGCGGTGTTGCTAAAAATGTGAAAAAAATAGTTTGGTTTTTCGCCCGGTTATTTTGGCGTCCTCACTTGACAAGACAAGAAAAAGCAGTCCAGTATTATTCTACGATTTATGCCTGTCGGCGGTGGAAGCGGGCAGCTTAGAGAGCCTGCGCCGCAAGGCAGGAGGCGCAAGCTTTCCGGCATGGCGCATCGTGCGACTGGGGGAGGTCCGCCGCGTGCGGATCAGCATGGTTTCAGCCCATAAGGATGAAGAAATATGAAACTGACCGGTTCGGAAATTTTTTGTGAAGTGCTGGTGGAGCAGGGCGTTGATACGCTGTTTGGCTATCCCGGCGGCGCTGTGTTGAATCTGTACGACGCACTGTATAAATACCAGGATCGTATCCGTCACATCATTACCGCCCACGAACAGGGCGCCGCTCACGCGGCCGATGGCTACGCCCGTGCTACCGGCCGCACAGGCGTCGTACTGGTAACCAGCGGCCCCGGCGCGACCAACCTTGTCACCGGCATTGCCACCGCCTACATGGACAGCGTGCCCATGGTGGCCATCACCGGCAACGTGCCCACGCCCCTCATCGGGCAGGACAGCTTCCAGGAAGTGTACATTGCGGGCATCACCATGCCCATCACCAAGCACAACTTTGTGGTGGACAGAGTGGAAGATCTGGCCGACATCCTGCGCGAGGCCTTCCGCATCGCCCAGACGGGCCGCAAGGGCCCCGTGCTGGTGGACATTCCCAAGGACATGACCGCCGCCGTGGCCGACTTTGAGCCCGCCGCCCCGGTGAAGGACACCTACGTCACCGAAATCGACATGGCCGCCGTGGACAAGGCCGCCGAAATCATCAACAGCGCCCAGCGTCCGGCCATTTACTACGGCGGCGGCGTCATCGCCTCCGGTGCCACCGCCGAACTTGCAGCCCTCATGAAGAAGGCCTGCATGCCCGGCGCCTATACGCTCATGGCCGCCGGCGCGGTGGACAGCAACGATCCGCTCAACCTCGGCATGGTGGGCATGCACGGCTGCCGTACCAGCAACTTCGCCCTCGACAATGCCGACGTGATGGTGGCCGTGGGTACCCGTTTCAGCGACCGCGTGGCCCTTTCTCCCGATGCGTTCGGCCGCCGCGCCAAGCTCGTGCAGATCGACATCGACCCCAGCGAAGTGAACAAGAACGTGGGTGTGGACGTGAGCCTTGTGGGCGATGTGAAGGACATCATCTGCGCGCTCCTTCCCAAGATCAACCAGTCCTGCCGTGATGAATGGCTCACCCAGATCGCCGACTGGAAACAGGAAGACTATTATCCCGAAGACAGCGAAACGACGCTCAAGCCGCATCAGATCATCCGCAAGGTGAACGAAATGGCCGGCGACGAAGCCATCTACGTCACCGACGTGGGCCAGCATCAGATGTGGGCCGCCCAGTATCTGCACCATGTCAAGCCGCGCCACTTCCTGACGAGCGGCGGTCTCGGCACCATGGGCTTCGGCTACGGCGCGTCCATCGGCGCGAAGATCGCGCGTCCCGACAGGCGCGTGGTGCACTTCACGGGCGACGGTTCCTTCCACATGAACATGAACGAAGCCTGCACCGCCGTGAGCTTCGGCCTGCCCATCATCACCGTGATTCTCGACAACCATGTTCTCGGCATGGTGCGTCAGTGGCAGACCAGCTTCTACGGCAAGCGCTATTCCTGTACCGACCTCGACCGCCGCACCGATTATGTGAAGGTCATCGAGGGCTTCGGGGGCAAGGGCTTCCGCTGCGAAACCCTGCCCGAGCTGGAAAAGGCCATGGCCGAGGCCCTGAAGAGCGACGTGCCCGTGTGGATTCACTGCCTTATCGACAGGGATGAAAAGGTGCTTCCCATGATTCCCGGCGGCTGCACCTGCGACTCCATCATTATGGAATAGAAGGGGGGGAGAAAATGACGAAACATGTGCTTTCCATCGTGGTGGACAACAACGCCAACGTCATGGCCCGCGTGTCCTCCCTTTTTGCCCGCCGCCGCTTCAATATGACGAGCGTCACGGCCGCTCAGACCAGCGATCCTTCCATTTCCATCATCACCATCGTTACGGAAGGTGATGCCCACATTCTCGACCAGATTCTCAAGCAGACGCTCAAGATGGAAGAGGTGAAGTCCGTCACCATTCTTCCCCGCAACGAGAGCCTGCTTTCCGAGACCATCATGCTGCGTATCGCCTTTGAGGAATCCAACATTTCCCTCATAAAAGATATCGTTGAGGTTTACCGGGCCAGAATTATTGACCTCACCTCAAGTAGCATGGTAGTACAGCTGACCGGGAAGCCTTCCAAAATTGAAGGCTTTATGGAAGTCATGTCGCCCTATCAGATCCTTGAAATGTGCCGTTCCGGCATCATCGGCATGCCCAGAGGATCCCAGAGTGATTGGTGGAAAAGCAGCCAGCAATAGGCTGCCTGAACAAGATATTCATTGAAACGGAGAGATTATCATGATCAAGAAGTACTATGACGCGGATTGCAACCTCGGTATGCTCGACGGCAAAACGGTCGCCATCATCGGTTACGGCAGCCAGGGCCATGCCCATGCCCAGAACCTGCATGAAAGCGGCGTGAACGTCGTTGTCGGTCTGCGTAAGGGCAGCGCCAGCTGGGCCAAGGCCGAAGCAGCCGGTCTGCGCGTCATGGAAGTGGAAGAGGCCGCCAAGGCCGGCGACATCGTGATGATGCTGGTGCCCGACGAAGTCGCCGCCGACATCTACAACCGCCAGGTTGCTCCCAACATGAAGGAAGGCGACGTGCTCTGCTTCGCCCACGGCTTCAACATCCACTTCGGCTTCGTGAAGCCCGCCGCCAACCTCGACGTGATCATGATCGCCCCCAAGGGCCCGGGCCACACCGTGCGCAGCCAGTACCTCGAAGGCAAGGGTGTGCCCAGCCTCATCGCCATTGCTCAGGACTACAGCGGCCGTGCCAAGGATTACGCTCTGGCCTATGCCGCCGGCATCGGCGCCGGCCGCGCCGGTATCCTGGAAACCACCTATCGTGAAGAAACCGAAACCGACCTCTTCGGCGAACAGGCCGTGCTCTGCGGCGGCGTGACCGAACTCATGAAGGCCGGCTTCGAAACCCTTGTGGAAGCGGGCTATGCTCCTGAAATGGCCTACTTTGAAACCATCCACGAAATGAAGCTCATCGTCGACCTCATCAACAACGGCGGCTTCGGCTTCATGCGTTACTCCATTTCCAACACCGCCGAATACGGTGACTACCGTACCGGCAAGCGCCTCATCACCGAAGAGACCCGCAAGGAAATGAAGAAGGTTCTGCGTGAAATCCAGGACGGCACCTTCGCCTCCGAATTCATGCAGGAATTCTCCGCCGGCCGCAAGGGCAAGTTCCTTGCCACCCGCCGCATGGAAGCTGAACATCAGCTGGAAAAGGTCGGCGCCGAACTGCGCCAGATGATGAGCTGGCTCAAGAAGTAAGCTCTGCTTTGTAAACATCGCCGGGCGGTCCCCGCCGTCCGGCGATGTTCCGTCTTTTTTTATGGGGAATGTAGGAGAAAGGTTTCATGAAGCTTCGCAGTGCGAATGTCACGCAGGGCGTGGAACGCGCGCCCAACCGCAGCCTGTTCTATGCCATGGGCTATACCAAGGAAGAGCTCGATCGTCCGCTGGTCGGCGTCATCAGCGCCTACAGTGAAATCGTGCCCGGACACGCCCATCTGGACAAGATAGCCGAGGCCGTGAAGGCCGGTGTGCGTATGGCCGGGGGTACCCCCATACTCATTCCCGCCATCGGCGTGTGCGACGGCATCGCCATGGGGCATATCGGCATGAAGTATTCGCTGGCCAGCCGCGAACTCATTGCCGACAGCGTGGAAACCATGGCCATGGCGCATCAGCTGGATGCCCTGGTTCTGGTGCCCAACTGCGACAAGATCGTGCCCGGCATGCTCATGGGGGCGCTGCGCCTGAACATTCCTTCCGTGGTGTGCAGCGGCGGCCCCATGATGGCCGGTGTGTACGACGGCGAAGAAGTGAGCCTTTCCAAGATGTTCGAGGCCGTGGGTGCGCGCAAGATAGGCCTCATCGACGATGAGAAGCTGGAAGAGTGCGAAACCGGCGTGTGCCCCGGCTGCGGAAGCTGCGCGGGCATGTACACCGCCAACTCCATGAACTGCCTGTGCGAGGCTGTGGGCATAGCTCTGCCCGGCAACGGCACCATTCCCGCCGTGCATGCCCGCCGCATGCAGCTTGCCAAGCATTCCGGCATGGCGGTCATGGAACTTCTGAAGCGCGACATCAAGCCCCGCGACATCGTCAACGCCAAATCCATACGCAACGCTCTTGCCTGCGACATGGCCCTGGGCTGCAGCACCAATACCGTGCTTCACCTTCTGGCCATCGCCCATGAGGCGGGCGTTGCCTTCGACCTTTCCCTGTTCAATGAAGTGAGCGCGCAGGTGCCCAACCTCTGCCACCTCGCTCCGGCCGGCCCCACCCACATGCAGGATCTGTATGCTGCGGGCGGCATCGCCGCGGTGCAGGCCGAACTTGCCTCCGGCGGCTACCTTGATACCAGCCTCATCACCGCCACCGGCAAGACGCTTGCCGAAAACATCAAGGGCGCGGTCATCAAGGATACCGGTGCAATCCGGCCTCTCTCCAATCCGTACAGCCCCACGGGCGGCCTGCAGATACTCTGGGGCAACATCGCTCCCGACGGCTGCGTGGTGAAGCGCAGCGCCGTTGCTCCCGAAATGCTCACGCACAGCGGCCCCGCCCGTGTGTTCGACAGCGAGGATGAAGCCATCACCGCCATTTACAACGGCGAAATCCGTGAAGGCGACGTGGTGGTCATCCGCTACGAAGGCCCCAAGGGCGGCCCCGGCATGCGGGAAATGCTCAATCCCACCAGCGCCCTTGCCGGCATGAAGCTGGACAGAACCGTGGCCCTCATTACCGACGGCCGCTTCAGCGGCGCGAGCCGCGGCGCGTCCATCGGCCACGTTTCTCCCGAAGCCGCCGAAGGCGGCCCCATCGGGCTGATTCAGGAAGGGGATATCATCCGTATCGACATCCCCAATGCCAGCATCAATGTGGAAGTGAGTGAAGAAGAGCTCGCCCGCAGAAAGGCGGCCTTCACTCCCCGTGAACCCAACATCAAGACCGGGTGGCTTGCCCGGTATGCCAGACTTGTCAGCAGCGCCAATACCGGCGCCGTGTTGAAATAGCAGTACAGGAAGGTGGCCGGCGCTTGATGAAGCGGCCCCGTGTTCCTTCGCGTCGTCTCCATGATTCCGTTCCCGGGCGGTCCGGGAACGGTCCCTCACTCAGGGAGGCATGAGGTTTCTCTTTTTCTGTTTTTCTCTTCAGGCGGTCTGAAGGGAATCCCTCAGGCAGGAACGGTTGAAACCTTCGCGGTATGACGGTTGTGGTTTTGCGTATGGGCGGTCCATGCGCTTCCCTCACTCCACGGCATAATCATACACCGGAGCATGATGGCGTATCCGATCTGTTCCCCCGGAACAATCCCTCGTTCGGAAACGCAGGCAGCGGAAAAGCAGAGGTACACCTTTCAGGCATGTTTTCAGAAGGGAACCTTCCGTATCCCGTGATGCGGAAGAGTCCGGCTTTCGGCGGAACGCGTGGCGTTCGCCGGAGAAAAACCGGGTTGCTTCATGTCCATGTTTCGGCGTGAGGCAACCCGATTTTTTTTAATGTATTCTTCCGGGGTATTTCTCCGGAAATTCGTCCCGGAGCAGGTTCGGGGCCGTTTGTCCCTGCGAGTTTTTCCTGCGGGGAGAGAACCGGATGCGTCCTGCGCCGTCATGGGAGGATGGCCGGGTTTCGTGCCTGCGGCAGGCGTTTGTGCGCTGCCGGTCAGGCTCGTTGCCCATCGGTCGCCCTCTGCCTTGCTGCAGCGTGCGGAGGACGTGCAGCGCATGCCGAAGGCACGCGCAAGGGTGATGCCGGGATCTGGTGTTCGGAGATGTTCTGCCGATCATGCGTGTTCAAGGCCGGGCCCCGGCGGAAGGCGGAGGCGTGGCAGAAAACGCGCCGTCCGCTTCTGTCCGCACAGTTCTTCACAGGCTTGTTCCGGAGAAGAAGGCTTCCTGCCGTGGCCTGAATCCCGGGCGTTCTGTTGGCGGAAGGTTTCTGCCTTCCGCCCGGTCTCTCTGTCGCCGTCCTTCGGGAGAAAAGGGTGCGCCTGAGCACGGGGAGCCTTGCGGCGTGCGGGCCTGCCCGGAGTGCGCCCGGATATACGGCAAAAAAGCTCCCCGGGCCGTGCAGCGCGGGGAGCAGAAAAGGCGGAAGTTATGCCCACTGGCGGGACCACCCTGCCACCCGCGCCTTCAGGCTTGTTCAGGAGAAGGGCGGAGCGTGTCCTGCCGTGGCCTGAATCCCGGGCGTTCTGTTGGCGGAAGGTTTCTGCCTTCCGCCCGGTCTCTCTGTTGCCATCCTTCGGGAGAAAAGGGTGTGCCTGAGCACGGGGAGTATTGCGGCGTGCGGGCCTGCCCGGAGTGCGCCCGGATATACGGCAAAAAAGCTCCCCGGGCCGTGCAGCGCGGGGAGC
>NZ_CALUWY010000086.1 GCF_944324615.1 uncultured Mailhella sp. | reverse complement strand
CCATGCTCCAGTTCTTTGATGATGCCCGCAAACTGTCTGATCTGGGGCGGGATATCCTTGATGCTTCCTTTCGACCAGGTAAGGGATTTGGCAGAGATATAGGCTTCCGCCGCTTCTGAGACGGTGGGAAGTCTTTTGACGCGCCTGTGACTGCCAGAAGCGCTTTTTCGTGATTCCGAACTCGCAGGCTCGGAGGTTGCTCTGAACGTCTTCGGAGCAGCCTCTGAGCGCGTGGTGGAAGTTAGCATGGGGCTGACTTCCACCCGCAATACGGGAGTACTGGAGATTGCTTCCAGAGTTTTCTTTGCAGGCGCGTTTTTCTTTTCTCCTGCATCCAGTCCCGCCCCAGCTTCCTTCATGAACTTAGGCAGAGACAGAGTAAGAGCAGCAGGGGAAAGGTCTTCTTCACAGGCCGCAGTGAACCAGAACGTATCCAGCTTTCTCACGAATCCACTTAAAAATTCAGTATGTTGCATAGAAGTGCCGTGCACAACCTGTATCCTTCCCGACTGAATCTCCTCCACCAGGGCAAAAAATGTCTGGGCAGCAACAGAGAGCCGGACTGCCTTGGAGCGGGCAGTTCGGCTTTTCATACCATCCAGAGAGCGGCGGATTTCAGTTTTTCCCAGGAGAGAACGTAAGTGATTCGGCACAGTTATTCTAAAATACCTGATACCGCGATGATGAGAAAGGTAGGTCTTGTACTTCGAAAGGTACCGGGAGTGAGAAGCTGTTCCGGGGATAATCAGCGGCTCTAAGTCGTTCATAGCTCGTACCTGAAACGTATCCAGAAGGTGTATCCAGTACGAACGAGCCGCGATTAAAAGAAAAACCCGCTGTAAAAACAGCGGGTTATAAATATCTGGCGGAGAGGAAGAGATTTGAACTCTTGGTACCTTTCGGGTACACACGATTTCCAATCGTGCTCCTTAAGCCGGGCTCGGAAACCTCTCCGCAGCGGGAGATTTTCTAGTATAGAAAGGGGATGTCCGTCAAGTTTTTTCTGGAGCGTAAAAATATTGAATAAATCCATATAAATAGAGTTATGGTGGAAACCACTGCAAGAAATTTTCTCTTTCCGCTTCAGCGAAATGAGGGAAAATCATCCCTGCATCACTCTCCGGAACTTCGCTGAACCGGCCAGCAGAACGCGAAAAATTCGCAATCCCGTGTCATGCCGTAGCGTACGGAGGTGATCAAGGGCGGCACATGATGGCTTCGGGAATGATAACGCAAAGGCCGTCTTTCAGAGCTCCCTTGTTTTTCGGCTCCGCATGAAAAGTGGTCTTTCAAGGTGAGAGTGTACAGGTAGAGACTATGTTGTCCTATGTTCGCTGAGAAGCCGAACGTTGATGGGGCATTCAGCGACAGAGGCAGCTCTGCCGAGGACTGTCTTCTGGACTGGCAGAGGGGACGGAAAGCCGGAAATGCGTAGTGAGATGCGTGAGTGGAGTCGGAACATGGAAGCCGGGGCAGGCCTGCATTCTTATTCATGGAAAGGATATCGTGCGTGGGGAGGGCAGGAAGGCGCGAGAATCGCGTGGCGCCGAAGAGTACATAAGCAGAAGCAACGGAATCAGGCCGTGGGGGAAGAAAGACAACGCAGGGAAAAAGATGGTTGATGAATGACACCCGAGAAGTGTATAAAAAAGATTATTGCAAGAGTGATGGTAAACTTGACATGCAGTTCTGTGACTAGTAGTGTTATGTTTATATATAAGTAGGAGGGGCGTTTATGTCGGAAATGGAGCAGACCCTTATTAAAACTCTTAAAGAGCTTGAGAGCGAACTTGAAAGGCAAAAAAAGGCCATTAAGCATATTCGAGAGGCTCTTCGTATTTTAAAAGGTCGTTCTTCTGAAGCAACACAGGAGTGCTTGTCTGGGGGAGAGGACAGTAAGGAAAGTATCGCACAGGTCATCGACAGCTTCATCGATACGATCAAGCCTGGTGAAGGGGTTATGGTCAATGATGTCGTCCGCTTTGTCGTTGAAGGTGGATATCCGGAATCGGATGCGCTTCGTACCACGATATCATCGACGTTAAGGCGGCGGGTTAAACAGGGTGTTCTTTCCCGCGTAGGTTCTCGTGGTTCGTTTGAAAAGCCCGGCTATATTCCATCCCCGACAAAGGAGAAAAAGCAGTCTGACCACAGAGAACATTAATTTTTTAAATACAAAAGCTGCTGGGAAACGTAGCCCTGCGGCAGTCCCTGCCAGCGCCTGCAGGAGGCGTTACTTGCAACACGAGGGATATTGTCATCTTTATCCGCAGAGTTCATCCGGCAACGGTCCTCTGATGGGGGGCTGTGCGTTTTATGAATATCGTTTGATGAGAAAGGTCCTGAGGAACAGCGTTATGCAGGCCTTACCAGGCGTCAGCCTGAGGCCGGCTCGTGCTTGGAAAGGCCGGGGAGATTTCCCCGGCCTTTCTTTTATGCCTGGTTCTTCCCGTATTGAGGATGTTGTATGCCGCCGCCATGTCCTGGAGGGAAGCCTCGTCGCGCCCTGCCTCTGACGGCAACGCGTTAAAAAGGAAAGGCCCGGATTCCGGGCCTTTCCTCAAGGTTTACCAGGTGGCTACGCAGCCGTCGGTGCGGGATTCGGTACCGCCTGCGAGGGTACCGTCTTCCATGCGCCAGATGATCTCGCCCCGGCCGAAGTCACCGGCCAGAGTATCATAGCTGATATCATGTCCCATACGTTCGAGCTTGCGGAGGTCTTCCACAGGATAGCTTCCTTCCACCACGACCTTCTTGTCGCGCATCCACTGCCAGCGGGGGGCATCAAGAGCCTGCTGGGGGTTCATGCCGAAGTCGATGCAGTTCATGAGAACCTGCACATGGCCCTGAGGCTGCATGAAGCCGCCCATGACGCCGAAGGGACCGACAGCCTTGCCGTCCTTGGTGACGAAGCCGGGGATGATGGTGTTGTAGGGGCGCTTTTCCGGAGCCACGGCATTGGGGTGCTTGGGATCAAGGGAGAAGCTGCATCCGCGGTTGTTCAGGGAAATGCCGGTGCCGGGCACGACTACGCCGGAACCGAAGCCGCCGTAGTTGCTCTGGATGAAGGAAACCATGTTGCCTTCGCCGTCGGCGGTGCACAGATACACGGTGCCGCTCTGCTTGAAGTCGCCGGCAACAGGCTGCTGGGCCTTGTCGGTGATGAGAGCGCGTCTCTTGGCGGCGTATTCGGTGGAGAGCATTTCCTTCACGGGAACCTTGCTCACGCGGGGATCGGCAACGTACTTCAGGGTATCGGCAAAGGCCAGTTTCAGGGCTTCGATCTGCACATGCGCGGTTTCAGGGCCGCGATGGTCGAAATGATAGCCGTTGAGGATGTTCAGCGCCATGAGGGCGGTAATGCCCTGACCGTTCGGGGGCAGTTCCCACACGTCATAACCGTGGTAGTTGACGCTGAGGGGTTCCACCCATTCGGGGTCGACGGCCGCAAGGTCTTCAGCAGTGATATAGCCGCCGGTGGCCTTGGAGAACTCCACGATTTTCTTTGCGATTTCTCCGGTATAGAAGGCTTCGGCATTAGTTTTGCCGATGAGCTCAAGCGTGCGGGCATGATCGGGAAGCTTCCAGAGTTCGCCGGCCTTGGGCAGCTTGCCGTTCTTGGAGAAGGTGTCCTTCCAGCCCTGGAACTGGGGATCCTTCTGCGCGATATACATGGGGCCGCGCAGATTCCAGAACTGCGCCACCGTGGGCTGAACGGTGAAGCCGTCGCGGGCATAGCTTATGGCAGGGGCCAGAGATTCGGACAGAGGGAGCTTGCCGAACTTCTTGGCCAGCACGGCCCACGTTTTCGGAGCGGCAGGAACGGTCACAGCCTTCCAGCCGAGGGTGGAAATCTTTTTTTCACCCTTGAACACGTCGAGGTTCATGGCCTTGGGGGAGCGGCCGCTGCCGTTGATGCCGTACATCTTGCCGTTCACCCAGAGGATGGAGAAGTTGTCGCTTCCTATGCCGTTGCTGGTAGGCTCGACAACCGTCAGGGCTGCTGCCGTGGCAATGGCTGCATCGACGGCGTTACCGCCTTTTTTCAGCACTTCAAGGCCGGCCTGTGCGGCAAGCGGGTTGGAAGTGGCGACCATGCCCCTGGACCCGTAAACGACATTTCTCTGTGCCGGATAGGGATAGTAGAGCGGGTCAAAAGACCTCAGCGGATCCTGCGCGGCGGAAGCGACCGAACAGGTTCCCACGCAGAGGGCCATCACGGCGAGCTTGAGCGCGCCGCAGGGTTTGGAGAGGGAAAACATAAAACTCCTCCTTTTCCAACCGGACTTTTATCAACCTTGCAGGGAAGCCTGCATCGGTTCAGCACATCATGCGGAACAGTCCATGCCGTGGCGTCCGATTTTTCCGCGGCATGGAATATTGTCGACAATGAAGATCCTTGCCGAACTGAATTTCAGCTTTATCACCAATCGAATCGCCCGTCATGGAAATTTTAACCAACAAAAAAGGGTTGCATTTTTCAATGCAACCCTTGGAAATATCTGGCGGAGAGGAAGAGATTTGAACTCTTGGTACCTTTCGGGTACACACGATTTCCAATCGTGCTCCTTAAGCCGGGCTCGGAAACCTCTCCGCGACAGGAGTGTTTCTAGTATAGAAGCACTCCTTCGTCAAGCAAAAAATGATCCTTTCAGGATTTTTTTGCCTAGTGGATGTTTTTCAGAAGTATTTCACCGAATTTCGAGCATGACACGGCCTGTGCTCCGGGCATTTCGGCGGCAAGGTCGGGCGTGACCGTTTTTGCGTCGATGGCGGCGAGGATGGCGGAGCGCACTTTGTCGGCGGCTTCGGCAAAGCCCAGGTGTTCCAGCATGAGCGCGCCGGAGAGCAGAAGGCTGCCGGGGTTGGCGATGTCCTTGCCGGCGGCGGTGGGAGCCGTGCCGTGGGTGGCTTCAAACAGGGCCAGCTTGTCGGACATGTTGACACCCGGAGCCATGCCCAGTCCGCCGACCTGCGCGGCTAGGGCGTCGGAGATGTAGTCGCCGTTCAGGTTGGGCAGGGCAAGAACGCTGTACTGATCGGGATGCAGCAGGGCTTCCTGGAACATGGCATCGGCAATGCGGTCTTTAATGATGATTTTGCCCTTGCTGTTTTCCACAGTGGCTTCCTTTTCGGGAATGGTGACATCGCCGAATTCTTCCTTTGCCACTTCGTAGCCCCAGGCACGGAAGCCGCCTTCCGTGAACTTCATGATATTGCCCTTGTGCACGAGGGTGACGCTGGGAAGATGGTGATCCAGGGCATACCGGATGGCTCTGCGGACAAGGCGCTTGGAGCAGAAGGCAGACATGGGCTTGATGCCCAGAGCGGAGCCTTCACGGACCTTGGCGCCGAACGCATCACGGAGAAATTCACCCAGTTTTTCCGCTTCGGGAGAACCAGCCTGATATTCGATGCCCGCATATACGTCTTCGGTATTTTCGCGGAAGATGACCATGTTGACGAGTTCAGGGTGTTTCACCGGCGTGCTTATGCCTTTGAACCAGCTTACGGGGCGTATGCAGGCGTACAGGTCGAAGGCCTGGCGCATGGCCACGTTGAGGCTGCGCATGCCGCCGCCCACCGGCGTGCCCAGCGGGCCCTTGATGGCCACGGAGGCCTTGCCCAGCATGTCAAGGGTTTCCTGGGGCAGGGGGCTGCCCGTCTGCTTCACGGCTTTTTCGCCCGCCAGCAGTTCCACCCAGTCCAGTTCATGTTCGCCGCCGGTGGCCGCCTTCATGGCGGCATCCAGCACGGGGCGGGTTACCTTCCATATTTCCGGGCCGATGCCGTCGCCTTCAATCCAGTAAACCGTGTGTTTCATAGTGGCCTTCTTTAAAGGGAGAGTTGTTCCGCCGTGGGGCGGGTTTTTCTGAGGAAATAGCGCTCGGCCATTTTTCGATGATGGGCCGGCATGGCAAGACCTTCCGTTTCGTTCCAGAGTACGAAACGGTGGGGAACCTCGCCAAGAAGCGCGGAAATGTCTTTTTTGGTAAGTTCAGACTCCACCCGGAAAAAGTGCGCGGTGAGCCGGTGATTGGTGTAGTTGTGCCGCACTTCGCCCAGGGGGGCGATGATGTCCACCGTGATGCCCAGCCTGCCGAAGGCCTGCAGCAGCGTTTCCTGCAGAGGCAGTTTTTCCACCACGGCGCCGGGGAATTCCCACATGTTGCCCCACAGGCCTTCCGAAGGGCGCTGAAGAAGCAGCACATGCTTTTCACAGAGCAGAATACCGTGCACGGAACTGACAGGGATAACTGCACTTTTTTTCTCAACCA
Source organism: uncultured Mailhella sp. (assembly GCF_944324615.1). GTDB lineage: Bacteria > Desulfobacterota > Desulfovibrionia > Desulfovibrionales > Desulfovibrionaceae > Mailhella. The sequence goes on along the minus strand of NZ_CALUWY010000086.1, from coordinate 3,086 downwards.
CGGGGCGTTCCCTTTCCAGGCCGAGCTTGTGGGAAACGCACCATGCCGCCAGCGGGCAGAGCGCGCACTGCGGGGATTTGCCGCAGACCAGAGCGCCCAGCTCCATAAGGGCCTGATTATAGGCCCGGGCCTGACCGGCGGGGAGAAAGCGCCGTGCTTCCTGACGGATGAGGGTGGCGGCGGGGCGTTTTTTTACGGGAGTGTCGATATTGAGCAGGCGGGAGAACACGCGTTCCACGTTGGCGTCGATGGTGACGATATCTTTTTCATAGGCGATGCCGAGAATGGCCGCCACGGTGTATTCCCCGAGGCCGGGGAGCGCGGAAAGTTCTTCCAGCGTGGCGGGAATCTGCCCGCCGTGCTTCTCGACCATGGCTTTTGCGGCCTGGTGGAGAAAGCGGGCGCGCCGGTAATAGCCGAGGCCTTCCCAGTAGCGCAGGATTTCTTCTTCCGGCGCTTCGGCCACGGCCGTGACACTGGGGAAGCGTTTCATCCAGCGCTGGAAATAGGCAACACCCCGTTCCATCTGTGTCTGCTGAAGCATGACTTCGGAAATCCAGACTTCATAGGGAGTATAGCGCACGCGCCACGGCAGCGGGCGTTTATGCGCGGCGAACCATGCAATGAGCGCATCTGCCGCCGCCTCGACATCGCTTTGGGAAAATATCGGAAACATTGGGGCAGTATATACGGCAAGCACCGGGCTTACAAGGGAGCGTCGGAAAGTTTTAAAAGAAATCCTTCCGGCGGAGGAGGTCATAAAAAGATATTAATATATTGAAAACAAAAGGTAAAAGAAGAACGGCCGCTGTGCACGGCAAAAAAAGATGTCTGCTCTGATCCCGTCGACGGCGCAGGCGGGAACGGCATGATGATTGCTTTTTATGGTATAGTGCTTCATAATGGGATTAATGTACCGGTTGCCCGCTTGAGCACACGAGCGGGCGTGTCGTCCGAGAGAGGATTATTATGAATTTTGTCTTTATTTCCCCACAGTTCCCCCAGTCATACTGGAATTTCTGCGACAGGTTGAAGGCTCGCGGCGTGAATGTTCTCGGTATAGGAGATACGGCCTACGATGCGCTTTCTCCTGAGCTTCGTGCATGTCTTACCGAGTACTACCGCGTGGATTCCCTTGAGGATTACGATCAGGTCTACCGTGCCATGGCGTTTCTTACCTTCAAGCACGGTCGTATCGACTGGGTGGAGAGCAATAATGAATACTGGCTCAGTCAGGATGCACGCCTGCGTGATGACTTCAATATAAAAACCGGCATGAGCAGAGCGGAAGTGGCCAATGTGCGTCGCAAGTCGGCCATGAAGAAGTTCTATCAGGCGGCCGGAGTACCTGCGGCGCGCTGGCACATCATCAGCAACCTGGAAGACGGCATGAAGTTTGCCCATGAAGTGGGCTACCCCGTGTTTGTGAAGCCGGACGGCGGCATGGGGGCTTCCGGAAGCTACAAGATTTCCAGTGATGAGGAAATGACGCGCTTCTATGCGGGCAGGGAAAATGTGCCTTATATCATGGAGGAATACCTGAGCGGCGACATCTGGTCGTATGACGGTATTTCCGATTCCAGGGCCAATGTCATTTTTGAAACCTGCACGTCCTGGCCGCCCTCCATCGCCGACATCGTGAACAACAAGGATCACCTTGCCTACTACACCTCCAGCAACCTTCCTGACGATCTCAGGGAGGCGGGCCGCAATACCATCAAAGCCTTCAACGTGCGCAGCCGTTTCTTCCATCTGGAGTTTTTCCGCCTGAAGGAAGACAAGCCCGGTCTGGCCAGAAAGGGGGAACTTGTGGCGCTTGAGGTGAATATGCGCCCTGCGGGCGGATGGACGCCCGACATGTTCAACTACGCCAACAGTGTGGATGTGTATTCCATCTGGGCCGACATGGTCACGCACGACAAGACCTTCGTCGATCTCGACCGTCAGAAGTTCTTTGCCGTGTATGCAGGCAGACGCAACGGCAAGCCCTATGTGCATACGCCTGAAGAAATCCGTGCCCGTTATGCGGGGCGCATCGTGATGGATCTGGATATTCCCGAAGCCATTTCCGGAGCCATGGGCAACCATCAGTGGACGGCCATCCTCGATACCGCCGAGCAGAAGGATGAATTCATCCGCTTCGTTCAGGAGACGCATTGATGGAATACAGGTGCCACAGCCAGTACAGCCGGATTCTGGACCGGGAACTTCCGTTTGTGGTATTCGGCCATACGGGCAAGCCCGTCATGGTTTTTCCCACACAGAACGGGCGCTGCACCGATTTTCATGAGTTTCACATGCCCGAGACCGTGGCTGAGCATATCGAGGCCGGGCGGGTGCAGCTTTTCTGTGTGGATTCCATAGACAGGGAGACCTGGTCGGACAAGGAGGGGGACAAGGGACGCAGAGCGTGGCTTCAGGAGCTGTGGTTCCGCTACTGCACGGAAGAGTTCACCCCCCTCATGCTTCAGATGAACGGCACAAGGCAGGCCCCCCTGACCATGGGGTGCAGCATGGGGGCCACCCATGCGCTCAACACCTTTTTGCGCCGCCCCGATCTGTTCGACGGCGTCATCGCCCTGAGCGGTGCATACGATGCGCGCTACTTCTTCGGCGATTACATGGATTCCAACCTCTACAACAACTCCATTGTGGATTATATGGCAGGGCTCGCTCTGGACCACACCTATATTCCCATGTTCAATGCCCGGGCCATCTATATATGTACGGGTCAGGGTGCATGGGAAGAAGAAATGATCCGCACCACAACCATGGTACGGAACATTTTTGAAGAAAAAGGCATCCATGCCTTCATCGACTTCTGGGGGCATGATGTGGATCATGACTGGCCCTGGTGGCGCAGACAGTTTCCTTATTTTCTGAACAAGATACTGTAGGGAGGGTACACCTCCTGTGAAAAAGACCGGACGCGGAAAGCGGGCCGGTCTTTTTTTAAGGCCGAAAACTCCCCGCTGCGGGGAGTTCCAAAAAGGCGAAGCCTTTAAATACGTTAAAAAAGGGGTTCCTTTGTGAGATAACCAGTTGTCTCGACTCGAAATCTATACACAAAGGAACCCAATAATGAA
>NZ_CALUWY010000085.1 GCF_944324615.1 uncultured Mailhella sp. | reverse complement strand
CCGGATATGCCCCTTTTGCAACATGGCGGAATAACAGCATTAAATTTTACGCCCCATACGCCTTTGCAGGGGGGGGTGAAAAACGGCCCGTTTTTGCCCCGTTTTTACCCCCCTCCCCCAAAAACCATGCTTGCAACGCCTGAAATATAAGGATAAAAAAAGACAAGCCCCACAGGGGTGTTCACGGCTGGCCGTGGTTGTGACTACTTCCAAATACTGGATTAGGTTCTAGTCATACCCACAGGGGTGTTCACGGCTGGCCGTGGTTGTGACTAGGAATACCAGCCGTCAACAGCTTACTAGGCCCACAGGGGTGTTCACGGCTGGCCGTGGTTGTGACAAAAAGTGGAGCATAGAGATAAAATTTATTAACCCACAGGGGTGTTCACGGCTGGCCGTGGTTGTGACTTATCCACAATGCGAAGAACTTCGGTTTCAACCCACAGGGGTGTTCACGGCTGGCCGTGGTTGTGACTGATAGACAGACTGGCGCCTTTCAGCCCACCACCCACAGGGGTGTTCACGGCTGGCCGTGGTTGTGACCTTTCAGACCATACAATAGCTGAGACATTTCCCACAGGGGTGTTCACGGCTGGCCGTGGTTGTGACACGACCACATAGGCAATCTGCCACAAAATGCCCACAGGGGTGTTCACGGCCGGCCGTGGTTGTGACTTCTTCGCCAACTTTATAGCGCGGAAGTGCGCCCACAGGGGGCTTCACGGTCGGCCGTGGTTGTGACTTGACTTCACGGGCAATCTGCTCAGTGTCCTTCCCACAGGGGGCTTCACGGTCGGCCGTGGTTGTGACTCATGCAGGTCAGGGTCGAACATGCCGCAGGCCCACAGGGGGCTTCACGGTCGGCCGTGGTTGTGACTCCACTTCTGCACCGAAAGACATGGTGCTGTTCCCACAGGGGGCTTCACGGTCGGCCGTGGTTGTGACCTTTCCAAAGCCGCATTATAAAGATAATTCCACCCACACAGGGCTTCACGGCCGACCCTCAAAGGTACAGAAAAGCCCGCCTCTTCGCTGAGAAGAGGCGGGCTTTGTCATGATGCGGGATACGTTTCCGCGCTATGCTTCGTTGCCGCAGCGCCGCGCGAAGCGCTCTGCGCAAAGTTCCACCAGCATGTCCTCACGGGGCGCCCAGCCCATGTCGCGGGCCACCGTGCCCCTGTCCATGCCGTAGCCGCCGTTTTCGCCTATGCGGCGGCCCGTCAGCACCGTGTAGGGGGAACCGCTCCCCTCAAGGTTCACGGCCTCCAGCGCCACGGGGCAGGATTCCCCACCCTTCACCAGCAGGCGCGGCCAGGGGCCGTCCGGCTGCATGGTCATGCCGCCCCACAGGGTGGCGGCTTCCTCCATTTCCACATCGGGCCAGAGCCGCCCCAGGCTGCGGGTACGGTCGCCGCCGAGGGAAAGGGAAGCGAAAAGCTCCGGCCACGATACGCGCCTGTCCCCGCAGGCCATGCCCGCGGCATCGAGAGAAACGCCCTCCTCTTCTGCGGGGCGCAGCCATACATAGCCTTCCATCCTTGTGGAGGCCATGCTTCCCCGGGCATGGGCAAGCAGCACTTCCGTTTCAAAGAGCCTGCCCTCTTCGGCGGAGCGGGTGGCGTCATCCAGCCCCACGCCGTAGCGGGAACCCATGAAGTCGGCCTCCAGCACGGCACGGTCGTCCTCCACCCAGGGAAAGAGCGGCCTTTCCCCGCCCCTGTCGCCGTAAAGCACGAAAAAGGGCGTGGCGCGCACGGCGTTCAGCACGAGCTTTTCCACCTTCTTGTACGAGTCGCGCCTGTCGGGCAGGCCCAGGGCCGCCACGGCTGCGGGCACAAGGGCGTACAGGGGCAGATGCTGCGGCACAAAGGGGAAGGCGCGCGCCACAAAGCCCAGCACCAGAGAACCGCAGTGCATGTCGGAGCGCAGGCGGAAGCGAACCCTGAAGCAGCTCCAGCTCATTTTCCTTCCTCCTTTTTCAGACGGCTGAGCGCCTTGCAGTGATAGCGGGCAAAGGTGAGCGCCCCTTCCAGCACACGGCGGGCCATGAAAAGCGTTTCCATGTCTTCCGTCAGGCGGCGCATGGCCGTGAGAAGTTCGAGCATGCCTTCCCTGCCCATCCCCGGGGGCACGTCTTTTTTCGAGATCAGATTCACCTTGTCATCGGCAAGCAGCGAAGCCAGGCTCTTCAGCACATGCAGGCCGAACTTGTCCTTGTTGCATGTCAAAAGAAACACCGTCATGGCGTACACGCCGTTTTCCACCAGCACGTCCAGGGCCTTGGTCACGATGTTTTCCCTGTCGTCAAGACCTGTCTTTTCGTCTTTGTACAAGGTCACCAGGTCCATGCCGTAACGCGCACACACAGGCTCAAGATTGAACGCGGCCATCACTTGCCTCCCAGGAACCTTACGCGGCCGAAACCGCGCGTGCACATACCGCCCATGCCCAGCACGCCGCACAGGGAAAGGGCCTTGTCGAGCAGCTCGTACGCCTCAGCCGTGTTCACGGGGGCCTCGGCGTCGGCCGTAGCCGCCGTGCGGCAGCGCGCCTCATCCAGCCCCACCTCAAAGGCGAGAAGCGTGGCCGAAGGAATGGCCTCGTAGGTGAAAAGCTTGCCCTGCGCCGCCGCACCGGTGAGCGGGTCGATGCTCACCGAGGTGCGCACTTCAAGATTGCTGTTCACAAGTTCGGCAAACAGCCGGTCCGGGGCCAGCGCCAGGCGGGAAAAGCGCTTCGACACCTCTTCGCCGAGCATGTCGCGCAAGGGTTTCAGCGCATCGCCCGCGCTCTTCGCATCCAGGTACAGCCAGCCTGCGTTGAGCTTTTTCCCCGCCAGGTTCCAGTCCACCAGCAGGGTGTCCTCGTTCAGTACGGGCACGTCCTTTTCCGGCAGAACCTGCGCCAGAGCGGCGGGAGAGGTCACCCACACCGGCCCGGCAATGGTGCTTACCGGGAAGGCGATGATGTTCCCGTCGTAAAAGCGGAACAGACCGATATGGCTCTTCGCCCTCTCGCCGGTGGCGGCATAGCCGAACAGGCGGCAGGCCATGCACCTGCCGCAGTTGCCCTTGTCCGCCCCGGAAGAAGAAACGCAGGCCATGGCCTTTTTTCTCTCCTCCCCTTCCAGAACCTGCACCAGATAGGAACGCGCCACACCTGCAAGGCTGGAACCGGGAACCTTGGGCAGGCCGCTGCCCGCGTCGCGGACGATGGTGTTATCCACACGGCCCAGGCGGTAACCTCCCGCGCCGATATGCAGCGGATCAAGCGTTACGGCAAAACGAATACTCATACTGTCTTCCTTTCCTATTTGGTGATGAAATCCGACCATTCACACATATCGAAGAACGAACCGTCCACGGCGAAGGGCAGAAGCGCCTCCGCGTCGTCGGCCATGGTCACGGCGAGAATGTCGCGCGCCATGCCGTGCGAAGCGGAAGATTCGTCGCGTGCGTCTTCCCAGGCGCCCCAGTTCAGGTGCAGCCCGGCCAGAAGTTCCAGCGCGTTCTTGCGCTGGCACCTCCCCTCTTCCGAAGCCTTGAAGCGCCCGCCCTCATCGAGCCACGGGCCCCAGGTTTCCAGCACTTCCAGCGGATAGGGGCGCGGCCCCAGGCGGCGCATCATGTAATGGGGGCGGCCTTCCCCCTGCCTGCCGTAGCGTATGTCGTAACGGCGCACCGAGGCATCGAGCACCTCGAAATCAAAGCTGGAAGGCCACACACGGCAGCGCATTCCCGGGGAAAGTTCGGAAAGATGCACGGGGAAGGTCTCCCCTTCCCTGTAGTACCAGGTGCGGTACACGTCTTCCCTTAAGGAACCGCTCGCATCTTTGTTGGACAGAAGGCGCGGCACATTCCACACGGCCTGCCGCCCCCCTGCCGTGCGCCAGACAAGGCGGATCACTCCTTCGCGCCGCTCCACGGAACGGATTTCCCACACTTCCGGCCCCAGCTTTTCCGCCAGTGTGCGGAAACGCCTTGCCGCGTCCATGGCAATGTACAGCGGGGCCTTGCGCCGGAACACGCCCGCCGAAAGGTGCAGCGGCAGAATATGCCGCACCTTGCCGAAGCGTTCGGCATAGCGCGCCTGAATGTCGCGCAGCACACGCCATGCGTCCCTTGCGGGCACAATGAACTGGAAGCTCGTCACGTCCTGCGTGAGGGGCAGGCGCAGCCAGTCGGCCTCGTCCATGTCCGTACTGCCGAGGCCGGAGGCCCATGCCGTGAAGGCGCAAAGCTCTTCCCACACCCGGGCGAGGCGCGAGGGGGCCGGGTGCTCACGCGCACCCCACAGCAGTATGCCGGAAACGATGTCTTCCTCCTTTTCCGGCAAGGTGCCCCCGAACACCATGCGCCGCACGATGTCTTCAATTCTGGACTTCAGATCGAGGCCCACGGCCTCATCGGAACACCAGCCGTCCTTGTCCTTCTTTGCAAACATCCTCGCATCCATGCCGAGCAGGGAGGCGAACTCTTTGCGCAGATCGTCCTCCTTCCCCTGTAGGGGGGAAAGCTTCCGCCAGGCCTCACGCGCATCGCGAAAGGCTTCGCCCCAGTTCTTCCCCCCGGGAGGGGTGAGAAGGTGCGCCCAGCCTGCTTCCCCCTCGCCGCGCAGCGCTTCCAGAGAAAACACGCCCTGAATGAGGGCCACGCGCGCGCCCGTATCCGCCGCGCCTTCCTCGTCGGCCTGCATGAAGGTAAGGAAGGCGCCGCTCTTTGCTCCCGAAAGGTTCGCGCCCATGCGGTCCAGATACTTTCTCCCTTCCTCCGCCACGTCCAGGCAGGCTTTACAGGCCTTGTCGGCGCTGCCGCCGGAACGGTTGCCGTCAAACTTCAGCGCATGGACGCCGCAGCGCGGACAGACCTGCGTTCTGCCCTCGCTCTGCCACTGTTTCCGCCACGCAGGTTCCGCAGGGCCGCTGCGAAGCGCCGGGCCGGCATCCCGCCAGAAGGAAAGAAAATCGCCGAGCTGCAAGCCCACGTCGCAGCCGTGAACGCTCCACGAAAGTTCCCCGTCCGTGATGCGGTTGCCGAGCTCTTCCATGCGCGCGTACAGATCTTCGAGCATGTGCGCGTACAGCCCGCTTTCTCCGGCAAGGGCCAGATCCGGCACAAGAAAGCAGATGCCGGATCTGTCGCGGTACAGTTCGTTGCCGAGGCAGTATTCCGTTTCCACCGCGTTCTTCAGCGCATCCGCCACCTTCTCCATGCGCAGGGTTCTGCCCACGATTTCAAAGGAGCGCATACTGCGCGCCATGCAGGCGTCGCCGTCCCAGCGGAAGGCCAGAAGAGAAAGGCGCTGGTTCACATGGGCAAGCTGTTTGTGGCGCAGCAGCCCTTCCCAGCGGCCGGAAAGCAGGCACCCCGCAAGAAGCGCCTTGAATATGCCCGCCACGGAGGCGGAATGCTGCCAGAGGCTCACGTCGTTGTTGGGCAGGCGGGTTTCCGCAAGGTGGCGGCCGCCGTAAAGGCGCAGAAGGTTCCGCACCTTTTCCCGCTTCCCGGGCAGTTCCTCATCACTCCAGCTCTTCCAGCCGTCCAGCGCCTGCACAAGGGCCTTGCGCAGGTTATGCGCGTCTTCCTGCAGCGATGGCAGAGTGATGCGGGCTTCCTCCCGGCCGAAGGGCGAGGTAAGGAAAATATCCCTGCCCTGCATGTTTTCCGTGCTGCTTTCCGACCCCTTGGTGTACAGCGAGTCCGCATTGTCGGCATACATGACAAGGGGCATGAAGTACGAAAAATTTTCATCCGCCGAAGTGCCGACCGGACTCTTCCACCATGGGTACACAGATTCCCAATTACCCAAATCATCCCCGGAATGATGTCCCACAAGCAGGGAGCCCAGCGCCTGCAGCGGCTTGCCGGGAACGGCGTCCAGCCAGTCCCCCAGCGGTTCGCACAGCCTCTGCTGCAAAGCTGCAAGGGCCTCGTCTCCTTCCAGATTGCGGATAAGAAAATCCTTCGTATGCACGGGGCTCAGAGGAAGCTGAACTTCTCCCTTTTTGTCCCGCGGTACGGGCAGGCCGAGCCGTTCGAGAGATTCCGCACAGTTATTCCCCTCGGTTCCCGCGCTTACGAAATACGCGTTCAGCTTGCCCACGTCGTGCAAAAGCGCCATGATTTCCGCACGCAGTACGGTGCGGCGCAATGTTTCCTGCGTCATTTCAGCCATGCGCCCATCTCCTTCACGCGCTTTTTCACTTCGTTTTCAAAGTTGTTCCGCAACGAAGACTCATATTGCCACTTTACCTTCTCCTCCGGCGCAGGGGCGGACGCAGGGGCAGGCGCGGGAGCCGGGCTTTCGCCGGCCTTCTTCCGCTCCTCGAACTTCTGCCGCACCGCCTCCACGAAGGCCTCGCGGTTCTTGAATTTATTGTTGAACTTTATTTTCGTAAGCTCCAGCGCGGCCATGCAGCGACTCTTGCTGTACAACTGCTCGCTGTAGGGCCGAAGGTTGCCCTTCTCATCGACAAGTTCCTTCCACGCCTCTCTGGCTGCAACAACCTTGGAATCCTCAGGAGCCCTGGCAGCCTGAGCCGCCTTAAGCTCTTCCTGCTTCGGCGCGCCCTTCATGTACAGGCGGCCGACGGTAAAGACCGCCTGGCCCCAGCCCGCCGAACTTTTGGCCGAAAGGCCGCCGTGATCCAGAAGATGCAGGAGCGCCTCCACCAGCGGCCCCATCAGGCGCGGGGCGGCGTTTTCCCTGTTGAGCAGCAGCAGGAAAAGGCTGCCCGTTCCCCCGGCCTTCACCACCTCGTACTTGATGGGCTTCGTACCCGCCCCGCTGGTGCGGTTCTGCGGGTTGATGACCTCCACATCCGTTCTGCCCTGCCAGAACACGGGCCACAGATACAAAAGCCCCTGCCGGGAAAGGGCGTCGTCCCCGTCTGCCGCTTCACCGAACAGCAGGGCCTCATCCTCTTCGCTCCCGCCGCTCATCCTCCACGCCCAGTGCAGAAGCCCTTTGAGCCCGGCGGCCGAAAGGCAGGGCGTATGGAACACATGGTGCCGCCGCAGCACGTTGTCCGTGGGGTAGAAGGGCCTGTCGTCCCGGCTGAAGAAGGGGCTTTGCAGCGTCACGCCCACTTCCAGAAGGCAGGAGCCGTCCGGCAGAAGGCGCATGTTTTCCGGCGTAGTGGGAAAAAGCCAGTCCTTCCACGCCTTCAGGTCATCGCCCGTACCGCATTCCCTGCCGGCGACCAGGCCGGGAAAGCCGCCTGTGGAGGCTCGTTCATCGCCGTCCTTGGCAATATTCCCCACCTCGTCGTAGGCGGTGAGCACCTTCAAAAGTTCCGCGTGGGCGGTGCGGCTTTCAAAGGTGCTGCTTCCCGTTCTGAGGTCCCCGGGGAGGGTATCCATGCGTTTCTGATCCCTCCGGCAGGCTTCTTCCCAGTCCTCAAACGCCGCAAGAAATTCCAAAGGCGTTCCCATTATTCTTCCCTCCACGGCGTTTCGAGCATGGCTTCCACATACGCGCGCCACTCCTTCGGCGAAGAGGCGTCGCGCGCGGACTGAAATTCCTTCCACGTCAGGTTCGGGCATATGCTGCCGAGGGCCTTTTTCAGATTGTCGAGAGCCTGTTGCCTCATGCCGGGCCAGACGGAAGCGGAAATTCCTTCAATGCCCTTTTCCGGCATCCAGCCCCAGCCGTAGAGCTGCCCGCCCTCCGTCACGCCCAGGGAAACATGACTGCCCACGGCCACTCCGCCGCCCTTTCCCTGAGGCATATAGCCGCATACCCAGTGCCGCAGCTCCTTATGCGCCGCATCGTCCCGCAAGGGGCGCATGGCCTCACGCAGAAGGCGGCGCAGGCGGACGATGTGGGCGAAATTGCCGGGCAGGGCTTCCCCCCGGGAGGCGTTTCCTGCCTGCCCCTGCACTCTCTGGTTTTCGTCTTTCTTCATGCTTATCGCGCCCGGCACTTTTTTCTGAAGCGCCGCCCCGTCGAGCTTCCCCTTGAAGAAGTAAAAATCCTTCAGGTCGGCAAACCCCGCGCCGGGCTTCGCCTGCCCATCCACAGGGAGGGCGGCTTCCTTCACTGCGGCCGAAAGCGCCTCGCGGTTCGTCATGCCCACAAGGCCGCAGCCGTACTGGTCAAGGGCGCCCAGCGTTCCGTATTCCAGCATGAGGAACACGGCGGGCAGCATTTCCGGCGGCAGGCACACTTCCCCCTTTTCGCGCGAAAGCGGCCAGGAAAGAGGCCTGCGGCAGGAAAGGGCAAGCGCAAGACTCCCGCGCCAGCCCTGGGAAAGTGAGTAATAATACCTCTTTCCTCCCGCCTCAAATATCGGGACGCACTTTTCGATCTTCTGCCCGCCCTGCACATTCCCTTCCGGCTCTATGCGGAGGGTAAAGGCCCGGGCCAGCCCCGTACATCCGAACACATGGCAGGCCGCGCATACGTCCTTGTTCTGCTTACCCTGCCCTGCGTGCTCGGCTTCAACATGGCAGGCCGCGCATACGTCCTTGTTCTGACCGTACACTTCCTTCTTTTTTTCATGTGTACAGTCGCACACCTCATGCCCGAAGGAACGCAGAAACGCCTCCGTCCAGAAGCGCATTCCCCCCAGCAGGGAACTCCCTTTTATGGATGTCATGGTTGTGTGATCCGAACCGCCGGTCCAGATACCGGAGCCCGGCAGTGTTTTCAGCTCAAAACGCACTGTTTTTGTCATGTGCCCACCTTGTTTGAAGCCTTTCGGGAACAAGTATTTTCCCTTCTCTTAGCAGAACGGCACTCCTTTTCCAAGAGCGCCGGGTAACAATTCTACAGAAAAATTCTCCATCACCGGCCTGCCTCTTGTGCAGAGCCTCATCGTTGCACACCATACGCCGGATACTCCTGCAGCACCTTGCTTCTTATTACGGAATCGCAAATCCACTTTCCGGACGCTTTTCCCGAAATATATGTTCCGGTTTGAAATATAAGGATAAAAAAAGACAAGCCCCACAGGGGGCTTCACGGCCGGCCCCGCCCCGAAGGGAACAGAAAAGCCCGCCCCTTCGCTGAGAAGAGGCGGGCTTTGTCGTGTGGGTTAAGGGCGCTTCCGCGCCCGGGGCATCCGGCAGGCGGTGTTCGCTCCCGTTCCGCTGTTGCGCCTGCCGGTACGTCTGCCGGGCGCTTGTTCCGCGTGCCTGTCCCTTCCGCATGGCTCCTGCGCTTTGCCCAAGCGCCGGGCCCTCCGCTCCTGCCCGGGCTTCCCGCCATACCTGCACCCCTCTGAAAACACGCGCAAAGGCGGCCGCCCGCGCCCCGCTGTTCATGCCGGGCCTTTTCACGCCGCACGTTTCCACGCGCCTGCTCCGTACAAGCGCTTTCTTCCGGCAGATGCCGCAAAAAAAAAACGCCGTCTTCCCAAACACGGCGCAACATTCCGTATATGCCTTGCGGAAACGGCACGGCCCGCAAGGGCGCATCCCTGGAACCTTCTGCACGGAGGCAGTATGGACATTCTTTTCTTCATCGCCGTCGGGCTTCTCTTCTCCTTTCTGCCGATGCAAACAGCGCTGCTGATCGCCGCGGCCGGCGTCGGCATTCTGCTCCTCCTCGACCTGTGAGGCGGCTTTTTGCCATACCTGCCCCCCCTCTGAAAACACACGAAGGGGCGGCCGCCCGCGTCGCCATTCCTCGCGCCCGCCTGCCCCGGGGCGGCATCGTGCCCCACGCTCTCCGGCCGTGCAGGGCGTGTGCGGAACATACACCTTTTTTTGCC
>NZ_CALUWY010000084.1 GCF_944324615.1 uncultured Mailhella sp. | reverse complement strand
CCTTCATGGCATCCTCCCTATGCCGACAATAAGAACTTTTTACCCTTTTGGCAATTAATGAGTCCTGAGCCTAGGAGAAGCGGGCGGAGCACTCTGCCCATAAAAAAGCCCCGGAGAAGAACTCCGGGGCTTCTGGCGGGAAACGATGTTCACCAGGCGGTGATCATCCGTTTCTGAAGGAAGCGTTCCCTTCCGGGAACGGGGAAAACTTATTCCGCTTCAAAGAAGGCCTGATAGGCAAGCTTGGCGGAGTAGATGTCGGGGACGGAGGAAAGCTCGAAGGGGCTGTGCATGCCGAGCAGCGCAGGCCCGGCGTCCACCACGTCTATGCCGTAGGCCGCAAGGAACAGGGCCACGGTGCCGCCGCCGCCCACGTCCACCTTGCCGAGTTCGGCCATCTGCCAGGGGATGTTCTTCCGGTCAAGCACGCCGCGCATCCAGCCCAGGTATTCGGGGTGGGCGTCGTTGGCGCCGTACTTGCCCCGGGAACCGGTGAACTTGCAGAATGCCACGCCGCAGCCGAAGAAGGCGGAGTTCTTGAGTTCGTGTCTGTCCTGCCAGTCCGGGTCCACGGCGGCGTGCACGTCGCCGGAAAGGGCCTTCGTGTTCATCATGATGGTACGGAAGGGCGTTTCCGCCTCCCATGCGGCGGCCATGTCTTCCACGCAGTACTGGAAGAAGCGCGAGCTTGCGCCGGTGGAACCGTCGGAGCCGATTTCCTCCTTGTCCCAGAAGATGAGGCAGCAGGTGTATTCCGGATCTTCCGCATCGAGCAGGGCGCGCAGGGCGGTATAGACGCAGATGCGGTCGTCCTGGCCGTAGCCGCCCACGATGCCCTTGTCCAGCCCCACATAGCGGGCCGCTCCGGCGGGCACGGCTTCCAGTTCGGCGGAAATGAGATCGTCTTCCCGGATGCCGTATTTCTCATGAAGCAGCTGAAGCATGCGGGCCTTCACGGGTTCCTTGGGGGCCTCGGCGTCTTCCTGCTTGAGCACGGGTTCATGACCCAGAATGATGTTGAGCTTTTCCGCGTCGAAGGCGTCGGAAAGCTTGAGTCCGCCGTCCTTGTGGGAGAGATGGGGCAGAAGATCGGCAATGGTGAAGACCGGGTCGCCTTCCTCTTCCCCGAGGCGCACGGGAATGGAGCGCCCTTCGGCAGTGACGATGACGCCGTGCAGCGCGAGGGGCCGCGCAAACCACTGATACTTGCGCAGTCCGCCGTAGTAATGGGTCTTGGCCTGGCCTACGCCCACCTGTTCCTGAAGCGGATGCTGCTTGAGGTCAAGCCGGGGGCTGTCGGTATGGGCGCTGATGAGGCGTATGCCCTCCCTGAGGGGGCGTCTGCCCCGGCGCGCCACGAAAATGGCCTTGCCGTGCAGGGATTGCCAGCCGCGGGAAGTCTGGAAGCCTTCCGTATATCCCGCTTCCTTCAGAAGATCGATGACGCCGGAGACGGCTTCGCGTTCCGTTTTGCAGGCGGAGATGTAGCGGATATAGTCATCGGCCAGTGCGTACATGGCCCGGCGGTGTTCATCCGAGCGGTACACTTCCCAGCCGGATGTGGAGGAGGATGCAAGTTCGTCCATAATAACCTCGAAAGGAGAATGATGGTTGTTCAAGGTGCGGCGTGTTCAGGATGGTTCTCTCAGCGCCTGCAGAAGGACACGCGCCGTATCGGCATATTCTTCTTCTTCCATGGTGCGGGGGTCAAGCTGGAAATAGGGGTCTTCCAGTCTGCCCACCAGCGGAGGATCGGTGGAGAGCAGGTGTTTTTTCAGCTGCACGGCGGAACTGTGCGCGGGCCTGATGCACACCAGCGTGGTGGGCATGCCCTGTTCGGGGAAGGCGCCTCCGCCCACACGGGAGAAGTCGGCCTTCAGGGAACATTCGGCAAGACCTGCGAGATGCTCGTTCAGCATGTCGCGCAGATGTTCCGCGCGGCGCTGCAGTTCCCCGGCACTCATGGTCATGCGGCGCACCGTGGGTACGGACCTGAGAGCCGTCTCCCTGTCGCGGTACAGGCGCAGAGTGGCTTCCAGGGCGGACAGCGTCAGCTTGTCGCAGCGCAGGGCGCGCAGGAGCTGATTGCGCTTCATTCGGTCCACATATTCCTTTTTCCCCACGATAATGCCCGCCTGCGGGCCGCCGAGCACCTTGTCGCCGGAGAAGGTGACCACATCGGTGCCGGCCTTCAGCACTTCGGGCACGGTGGGTTCATCGTGCAGCCCCCAGGCGGAGAAGTCCAGCAGACTGCCGCTGCCGAGGTCTTCCAGCAGGGGCAGGCCCCGGCTGTGGGCGAAGTTTGCCAGTTCCGCAGGGGGTACCGAAGAGTGGAAACCTATGATGCGGTAGTTGGAAGGGTGTACCCAGAGTACGGCGCGGGTATTTTCGGAAAGGGCGTTCTCATAGTCGGCAAGGTGCGTGCGGTTGGTGGTGCCCACTTCCCTCAGCGTTGCGCCGCTGCGCTCCATCACGTCGGGAATGCGGAAGCTTCCGCCTATTTCCACAAGCTGTCCGCGGGAGAGGATGACTTCCCCGCCCTTGCACAGCGTGTCGAGCATGAGCAGCACCGCCGCGGCGTTGTTGTTCACCACAAGGGCCGCTTCCGCCCCGGTGAGGGAGATGAGCAGCTCTTCCACCAGGCTGATGCGGCTGCCCCTTTCCCCTGTTTTCAGGTTGAATTCCAGGTTGCTGTAGCCCGATGCGGCTATGTTCACGGCTTCCCGGGCTTCCTTTGCCAGCACGGAGCGGCCGAGATTGGTGTGCACCACCACGCCCGCGCCGTTGATCACGCGTCGGAAGCGGGGGCGTTCCCTCTTTTCCACGGCGGCGCACAGGCGGGGGGTCACGGCTTCCAGAGAAAGGGCGGAGGCGTCGGCCACAAGGCCCGCGCGTATGTCGTCGCGCAGTTCATCAAGCACGGCACGGCAGCTTTCCAGCAGCACGGCGTGGGAGGCGGAAGGGAACGTTTCTTCCAGTCTGTGCAGGCAGGCATCCACCGAGGGAAGCGAGCGGAAAAGTGACGACATGGAATCTCCTTGCATGGTTGGGAGGGGGCAACCCTCCGGCTTGGCGACTTTTCAGCGGGAAGCGGCGTGCGGATCTTCCAGAAGATCGGGCCACAGGGTGAAAAGTTCCGAAAGCAGGTACAAAGAACCGCATACCAGTACGGGCTTTTCCCCGGCCGCAGCCCTGGCCTGCGCGAGGGCGTCTTCCAGAGAAGGCACGGCGCGGGCGTTCGGGCCGAGCATGGCGGCAAGGTCGCTTCCCTGCGCGGCGCGGGGATTATCTTTAATGGTAGGAACGAACAGGGGCATGTCCCCGGCAAGTTCGCGCACCAGAACCGTGAGTTTTTCCGGGTCCTTGTCCGCCAGGCAGGAAAAGACCACCGAAGCGGGGCGCTCCTCGGCGCTCATGTTCTTCACGGCCGTGAGCAGGGCGCTCATGCCGTGGGTGTTGTGCGCGCCGTCCAGCCACAGGGCGGGGCGCTGACCGGAGGCCGGAGCATACTGCAGCCTGCCGGGAATGAAGGCCTGCCTCAGCCCCCGGGCAATGGTGCGGGCGTCGGTCTTCCAGCGGTAGCGGTGGCAGAGCAGCACCCAGGCCAGCACGGCGGTCTGTGCGTTCACCCGTTGATGCGGACCGCGCAGGCCGAGCACGGCGTCTTCCGGCAGCACGGAGCATGCCTTCAGCTCGTCGGGCAGGCTTTCCCACAGCGCGCTTCCGGCCCTGGTGCCTCCGCACTTTTCCTTCGTGGGGCACGAGCACAGGGGAATGCCGCGCGCGTCGGCCTTGGCAAAAAGAATATCCCTGGCTTCCGGCTCCTGCGGGGCGCTTACGGCCATGGTCATTCCTTCGCGCAGAGCGTCGGACTTGTCGTCCGCAATGGCGGCGAGGGTATCGCCGAGCACGTTCATGTGATCCATGCCGATGGGCACAAAGCAGGTCATGTCCACGGGTAGAGCGGTGGTGGCGTCGTAACGGCCGCCGAGACCCGCCTCAAAGATCATGAGATCGCTTTCACTGGTCTGGAAGGCGCCGGCCGCCATGACCGTGAGCAGCTCAAAATAGGTGAGTCCCTTCTCCGCCCGTACCGCGTCCCCGGCAAGAGCGGGCCAGATGCGGCGGGGAAGCATGGTGTGGTTCAGGCGTATCCGTTCCTCGGGCCACACGAAATGGGGCGAGGTGTACAGGCCCACGTTCAGGCCGTGCGCCATGGCGATGGATTGCAGAAAAACCGACGTGGAACCCTTGCCGTTGGTGCCCACCACCTGCACGGCAGGGCAGCGCAGATGATCGAGACCCAGGGCGCGCAGGGCGCGTTCCATGCGGCCGAGACCCATATCCATATGAAAAAGCCCCAGCGAATCCAGATGACGCAGCACTTCCTCGTAGGAATGGAAGGGCGCGTCTTCGGGCAGGCTGCAGCAGCAGGAACCGTGATCAGTCATGAGATGCTTCTTTCTTTGCTTTTACGGCTGCACGCAGCCAGTCATACCAGGCGTCGAGTCCCGTATGGGTGCGGCAGGACACTTCCATCACGGCAAGATCCGCGTTGACGGCGCGGGCATGGGCGCGGGCCTTTTCCACATCAAAATCCACATAGGGCAGAAGATCCGTCTTGTTGAGCAGCATGGCCTTTGCCTTGTGGAAGAGGTAGGGATACTTCTGGGGCTTGTCGTCCCCTTCGGTCACGCTGAGCAGGGCGATCTTCGCATCTTCCCCGCAGTCGAACTCCGTGGGGCAGACGAGATTGCCCACGTTTTCGATGAACAGGATATCCAGCTTTTCAAGGTTGATGGCCTGAAGAGCCTCGCTGATCATGCTGCTGTTGAGGTGGCAGCCGCCTTCGGTATTGATCTGCACGGCCTGCGCGCCGGAAGCGGCCACGCGGCGGGCGTCGTTGTCGGTCTGCAGGTCGCCTTCGATGACGGCCATGCGGAATTCTCCCGCAAGGTCGTTCAGGGTGCGTTCCAGCAGCGACGTCTTGCCGGAACCGGGGGAGCTTATGATGTTGAGCACGAGTATGCCGCGGCGCGTGAAGTCGGCGCGCAGACGCGCGGCGATGCGGTCGTTGGCTTCCAGTACATTGCGTACGACGGGAATTTCCATGGTATGCCTCAGAGGTTTATCGGAAAAGAAAAGGGGCGCGGGCGTGAATTACTCGGCCTCCAGATGATCGAGAAAAATACCTTCCCCCTCCGTGATGCTGAAGGGGACGGTATCGCCGCAGGCGGGGCAGGGCGCATAGAGGGCGTTTCTGTCTTCCGGGTGGAAAACGTGCCCGCACAGGCTGCATCGGAGCCCGAGAGGTTCTTCCACCAGTTCCAGAGTTGCGCCTTCGTGGGGTGTGCCCGCAGTCATGGCTTCAAAGGCCATGCGCATGGCCTCGGGCTGCACCTGATCCAGCACGCCGTAGCGTATGCGCAGAAGAAGGAGCCGGGAGGCTCCGTGGCGGGAAAGCTCTTCCCGGGCGATATCCATAACGCTTGCCATAAGGGAAAGTTCATGCATGAAAAAGGTCTATAGGAAAAAGGCCTCACCGTCCACCGTGGCAGAATTTTTCACATGGCGTGGCGCGCTTGTCATTTTGTGGGCATCTCGGCTATAGAGGAACGAAATACCGTTTCGGATATGAAGCATGAGAGGTGATATGAGCAGGACATTGCGTCTTTTCGCCTGTGCGGCGGCCATGCTGGTTGTCGCCGTCGGCGTTGCCGCCGTTCTGAAGGATGAACCCGGTTATGAGGCCGGGCGTTCGGAAGTATCGGGGAAGATTGTCGGGCTCACCGAATATCAGGAAGGCAGGGACGAGACGGAGAATGCGTCTTCCCTGTCCGGGCAGGAGAAATCTGTCTCCGCCGGGGTGCAGATGGCTGCTCCCCGCATGGTTCCGGCTTCCCTGCCGGAGCCGGGGCGTTTGCAGAACGGGAACATGCTGCCTCCGGAAGGCGGGGACGGAGCGCCGTGGTCCGGCGATTCCGGCGCCGGGGAGAAGGCGGCTTCCGTACAGCAACCTGCCGCACCTGCAGAGAATGATCCGGCAGAAAGTGCGCAGCCTGCCGGAAAGAGCGCCCCGGCCGTGAAGGCCGGAGATACGGCGCATGGTGCCGGAGCGCAGGCTGTTTCCGAAAACATGGCCGGAACGGCGGAGGCCGAAGCTGCATCGACCGCCCCTGCGGTGAAGGGAAATGCCGGTGAGGAAAAAACGGCCGCCCGCGCTCTGTCCGATGCTGCGAGCAAGGCTCCTGCCGAAGTGCGCGTGGCGTCCGCATCCGGTGATACTGCCTCGAAGAAGGCGCAGCCGAAGTATGAAAGGGTGGTCACTTCCGCAAAATTTTCCATGAAGGGGAGTCAGATCAAGCTGATACTGCAGGGCAACGCGCCCATGGTGGGGCATTGTTCCACCCTCGGCAATCCCGATCGTGTGGTGCTCGACCTTGCGGGCAACTGGGAACTGGAAGTGCCCCGTGTGCCCAGCAACAGGCTTGTGCAGGCCGTGCGCGTGGGACAGCATGACGACAAGACCCGCATCGTGCTTGACATGAAGACCATGGGCAGGGTGGCCCTGGTTCCCGTGAACCGCAACGCCCTTGAACTGAGCATACAGTAGCCGGAGGCTTAGGCATGAATGTGAACGGCAGACATTACCGCACCATCTGGACGGAAGGATCGGGAGAGGAGGAAACGCTTCTGATCATTGATCAGACGGCGCTTCCCCATGAGTTTCGCGTAGTTGCCCTCCACAGTGTGGATGATGTGTGCCGTGCCGTGCGCGAGATGCTGGTGCGCGGAGCAGGGCTTATCGGAGCCACGGCGGCCTGGGGCGTGTGGATTGCGGTGCGTACCGCGCCCGAAGGGGATTTTGCCGCCTTCATGGCGCAGAGCATGGAAAAGCTGCGCGCCACGCGGCCTACGGCGAGCAATCTTGTCTGGGCTCTGGAACGCCAGAAAAAGGCGCTGGCAGGACTTGGCAGAAAAGAGGCCGTGGAGGCCGCCCATGCCGAAGCGCAGACCATAGCCGACGAGGATGCGGAGTTCTGCCGCCGCATAGGAGAACACGGCCTCGGCATCATCCGGGAGCTGGCGGCACGCAAGGGCGGGCAGCCCGTCAACATTCTCACGCACTGCAACGCGGGCTGGCTTGCGTTTGTGGATCACGGTTCCGCGCTTTCTCCCGTGTACGCCGCGTTCAACGCGGGCATACCCGTGCATGTCTGGGTGGATGAAACACGTCCGCGCAATCAGGGTGCCTCCCTTACGGCATGGGAACTGGGCATGCACGGCGTTCCTCACGACCTCATTGCCGACAATGCGGGCGGCCACCTCATGCAGCACGGCATGGTGGATATGGTCATCACCGGGGCGGACCGCGTGACGCGCCGGGGTGACGCGGCCAACAAGATAGGCACCTATCTGAAGGCGCTTGCCGCCCATGACAACAACGTGCCTTTCTATGTGGCGCTGCCTTCCTCCACCTTTGATTTTTCTCTGTATGACGGCGTGAGCGGGATTCCCATTGAGGAAAGAAATGCCGATGAGGTGCGCATCATGTCCGGTCTGTCGGAAAAAGGGCAGGTGGAGCGCGTGCTCATCTGCCCGGCGGACACGCCGGCCCGCAACTGGGCCTTCGATGTGACCCCGGCGCGCCTCATCACGGGCCTTGTTACCGAACGCGGCGTGTGCGAAGCATCGGAGCGGGGAATTCTTTCCCTGTACCCGGAACAGGCATGAGGGAAGAGTGATGACGGACGAAGGTTATGTAAAATACCGCTGCGTGCATGAAAAGGGTCCGGCTCCGGAACATCCCGGCTGGGCCGAGCTGAACGCTCTTCGCACGGATCTTGTGCGCGCCGGTCTTGTGGGCGTGCTGGAAAACGGCGTGGGCTACGGCAATGTGTCTCTGCGTGCGGAGCAGGGTTTTGTGGTGACGGCCACGGCCACGGGCCACATTCCCGAACTGGGACCGGAAGGCTATACGCTGGTGACCCGCTGCGACATCGACGCCAACACCGTGTGGTCGGTGGGACCGTCGCAGGCCAGTTCGGAATCCATGACGCACGCCGCCGTGTACGCGGCTTCTCCTTCCATCAACTGCGTCATCCATCTGCACCATGCCGGACTTTACGGTCAGCTTCTTGCGGGCAAGGCTCCGGCCACCGCTCCCGACGCGGCCTTCGGCACCCCGGCCATGGCCCGCAGTGTCGAAGCGCTGGTGCGCCTGCATCCTGCCGACGGCGTCATCGTCATGACGGGACATCAGGACGGTTTCATCATGTACGCTCCGGATGTGGAGCACATGCGCGACCTTCTCTATATGCTTTCCCAGGGCTATATTCCCTGCTGAGAGCACCCGGCCGGTGCCGGAAGCGTCCGGCATGGGCATTTCCTATTCCGGGGCCACGGGCCCCGCAACCACACGACGGAAGAAGTATGAACGCGAAGATAGGCATTATCGGCGGCAGCGGCCTGGACGATCCCACTCTTTTTGAAAGCATCCGCGATGTGGAGATGGATACGCCCTGGGGCGCTCCCTCCAGTTCCCTGCGTGAAGGCGTGATAGGCGGCGTGCCCGTGGTCCTCATGGCCCGGCACGGACGCAATCATACCATCCCCCCCACGCAGGTGAATTATCGCGCCAATATCTGGGCGCTGAAGTCCGCGGGCTGCACCCATGTGCTGGCAAGCACGGCGGTGGGATCCCTGCGGGAGGAAATACGGCGCGGCGATCTCATCGTTCCCGATCAGTTCATCGACTTCACCCGCTCGCGTCCGTTGAGCTTTTTCGAGTCCTTCGAACCGGGCGCCCCTGCCCATACCGCCATGGCCGATCCCTTTGATGCCGGATTGCGTGCCGCCCTCATCGACGGCCTGTCCGCACTCGGCTATTCCTTCCATGACAAAGGCACCGTCATTACCATCGAGGGGCCGCGTTTTTCCACAAGAGCCGAATCCCGTATGTTCCGCATCTGGGGGGCAGACATCATCAATATGAGTATCGCCACCGAAGCCATCATGGCCAACGAGCTGGGTATTCCCTATGCGGCCGTGGCCATGAGCACGGATTATGACTCCTGGAAGGAAGACGATACGGCCACCTGGGAGGCCATTCTTGCCGTGGCCCATGCCAATGCCGAAAAGGTGCTGGAGCTGTTCCGCCACGTCATACCGAAACTGGCCTGAACGCCACACTGAAACAAATCCCCATGGGCAGGGCTTTTGCCGGAAAGGCGGACCTCTCCACGGGGAATATGAAGCGCGACTGTGTTTTTTTCCGATACGGTCATGGGGCCTTCCTCTCTGCGGGGAAGGCCTCTTGTTTTCTGCACTCCCGGGATGACTTTGCGGGGCAGAAAGCGGCATCCCCCGGGCGGAAGGCTTTACAGGGCGCGGGGAGAAGGGACTTCAAGGCTGCTTCGGGCGCCGTCTGCCGGGGCGTCCGGCCTCTTCCGCCTTGTGGAGGCCGGGCAGGGATGATTTTTCATCTTTTAAAGAAAAGAAGAGGCCGTTCTGATTCAGCAGGCAGGCACGGAGGCTTGTTGCCGCTTCCCCAGGCCTGAAACAGCTTTTCCCGCGCCGGATTGTGGCGGAAACTGCACCTTCCCCCTGCTTTTTCATGCCTGGAAAGGACGTTCTACCCGCCGGAGGGGACGTTCAGGACCGGAAAAGGGCCGAAGAGGGGGATTTCAGGCATGGAGAATCGAAAATTTTTTCTATAAAATAATAAATGTTATCAAATGATTGATGAAGGTGTACGAAAAAAGTTCCGCAGAA
>NZ_CALUWY010000083.1 GCF_944324615.1 uncultured Mailhella sp. | reverse complement strand
TCATGGCATCCTCCCTATGCCGACAATAAGAACTTTTTACCCTTTTGGCAATTAATGAGTCCTGAGCCTAGGCAGAGCACATAAAAAATGCACCTCTCTTCCAGAGACGGCGCACTTCTGAAGCTCCCGGAATGACGGACAATAAACAGGACCGGGACCAAAAGAGGCGGCGGAACAAGGTTCCGCCGCCTCTTTTATGCTGACTGAGAAAGCCCCTGTTACGGCACGAGGGGCGCGAAGTTCAGGCCCGTTTCCACAGGCAGGCCGAACATGAGGTTGGCGTTGGCCACGGCCTGGCCGGAGGCGCCGCGGCAGAGATTGTCGATGGCGGAGGTGATGAGAAGCCGCCCGGTGCGCTGATCCACGGTCACGGCGATGTCGCAGAACATGGTGCCGCGCACGTTGCGGGTTTCAGGCAGCTTTCCTGCCGGGAGCACGCGCACCCACGGGGCATCCTTCCAGAAATCCTCATACATGGCCTGCACGTCGGCCTGAGAAAGGGAATCCTTCAGCTTCGTGTAGATGGTGGCGAGTATGCCCCGGCTGATGGGCAGAAGATGGGGATTGAAGGAGACGGTCACGCTTTCGCCGGCGGCCACGGAAAGTTCCTGCTCTATTTCCGGCGTATGCCTGTGCCTGCCGCCGATGTTGTAGGGGCGGAAGGAATCGGCCACCTCGCAGTACAGGGAGCTGACCACGGCCTTGCGCCCCGCCCCCGTGGTGCCGGATTTGGCGTCGATGATGATGTCGTCCGTCCGGACAATGCCGTTCTTGAGCGCCGCATACAGGCCGAGAATGGACGCGGTGGGATAGCAGCCGGGGTTGGCCACCAGACGGGCCTTCGCTATGTCGGCGGCATAAAGTTCGGGCAGGCCGTAGACCGCCTTTGCGATGTATTCCCTGCGGGTGTGCGGCTTGTACCAGGCCTCGTACACATCGGCGTCGCGCAGACGGAAATCCGCCGAAAGGTCCACGACCTTCACGCCCGCGTCGTAGAGTTCCGCGCCGATTTCCATGGCCACGCCGTGCGGCACGGCAAGGAACACCACATCACATTCACGCGCAAGCAATGCGGCGTCGGGTTCCACCAGCGTGACATCCGCGCCGGGCAGGCCCTGAAGGAAGGGATACACGGTATCAAGCCGCTTTCCCGCGTCCTGCCGGGACGTGGCGGCCGTCAGTCTCATGGAAGGATGGGAAGCCAGAATACGGGACAGTTCCATCCCGGTATAACCCGTTACGCCGACCAGTCCGGCTCGCAGCATGGCAATACTCCAGAAAAAGGCCGGATTGCTCCGGCCTGTTGAAAGGGAAATGTCAGGAACGGGCCACGAACTTCATGCGCAGTTCGTAAAGCACATCCCGTATGAGCTTGCTTTCCTCGGGGGTGAGTCCGTTGCGCGTCTTGTCGTCAAGCATGGTGAGCACGTCGATGGCGTTGCGGGCCAGCACCTCATTGCGGGCCACGCTTCCCGTTTCCGGGTTCGGCACCTCGCCCAGATGAACCAGAGCGGAAGAGGCCAGAGACAGCACAAAGGTGGAAAACGTCACTTCCGGCAGTATGGCCGGATCGGTTTTGTCAGACATGATACCCCCGGGGGGAAAAGCGTTATTCCTGATAGTTGGGCCTGGCGTTGACCATGGTGGTATCCAGCGGATACATGTACACGGCGCAGCGGGTCTTCAGACCGGAAGCCACACCGCCGTAGGAGTTGACGGCCACGACCAGATCCGTCTTGCCGTTGTTGTCCACGTCGACCACCGCCACGTCGCACACCGTACCCTTGATGCGGCGCGTCTTCCACAGAAGTTCCATGCCCATGCCGTTCCACAGCATGGCGTGGATTTCGCCCTGAGGATAGGTGCGGTAGTTGGTGAACAGCTTGCCCGCCGTGGTGATGGGCTTGTTGGCGATGAGTTCATAGCGGCCGTCGTGATCGAGATCCACCACGGACATGCGCATGGGCACATAGTGAAGAACCTGATCGGTGCTGTCGGTGGGCATGGCGATGCTGCCGAGACCTCTGTCGCCCACAAGATACACGGAACTGCCGCCGTAGACATCTTCCGTACCGGCAAGACGTTTGCCGTGGGCGTCGAAGGTGAGCAGGGTTTCATTTTCGGCAATGAGCGCGAGATGATCGCCCTGACGGCCCCTGTCTGCAGGAATCCAGGAGAAGTTGAACAGCGTGGCCTGTCTGGGCAGGTTGGAAAGCTTGCCGTTGCGGATCACGTCGTCGCCCTTGATGCGGGCCTCGTAGATGGGACCGCGCACGCCCTTGCTGCGGTCGCCTTCCTGCATGACGAGCACGGGGCTGTAGAGCGGCGGAGTCTTGACCACGTTCAGGTAGCGGTCGACGCTCTTCACCACCACACTGAACTTGCCGTTGGCAAAGCTCAGCACCTGGGAATAGGGATTGAAGGTGCCTTCATCAAAGCCGGAAAGAACAACGTAATTCTTGCCGTCCTGCTTGTAGTGGCGGACGAGCACGGGCCGCATGGAGGAGGGGAAGCGGTATTCGCCTATTTCCACCAGCCTGTTGCCGTTCTTCCAGACATAGGCGTTCACCGAGTTGGGGCTGAGCAGCAGCACTTCGTTTTTGCCGTCGCCGTTGATGTCGGCCACTTCCATGCCGAGGCATTCGAAGTTGATCATCTGGCTGCGGATCTGGGCGCGTTCGGATTCCGTGCCCTGATAGCGCAGGGAGGGGTTCAGGTAGGTGTCCCCTTCCACACGGCCATGACTTTCATTCACCACAAAGGCGCTGCTCGGCGCGGCGGGGGCACCCGCAGGACGCGCCGCGGAGGCGGAGGAGCGGGAAACGTCGGTACGGCCGAACACTTCGATATTGATGCTGTCCGCCACGGCCTGAAGGCCGCCGATGAGCGCATTCACGGAACTTGTGGAGGATTCCTTCCACACCTTGCCGTTGGGGGAGAGCACGTTCACGTCGAGGCTGGCCTGATCGCCCATGACGGTGATGCCGCCCCAGACCACATAATCGGCCCCGAACTTCCGGCCCATGGACTGCGCGGCGCTGGTGGAAGCAGGCGTTTTTTCCTTCAGTGCGGCATCCTGGCGTTCCACAGGTTCGAACCTGCCCTGAAGGTAAAGACGCGAGGTCAGCATGGACGGTACGGCCTGACCAAGATAGGAATAGCCCTTGGCGCCCGTGACCGAGAAAGGCGAAACCACATAGGTGGCCGCCAGAGCGGGCACTTGCATCATGAGGAGCAGAAGGGTAAATGCCCAAAGAACGGGCAGAAAACGTCTGGACATAAAAAAACTCCTTGAAGGATTTGCTAGGCACTTTACACTTTCTCGCCCCAAACGGCAACAGCACGGCCCCGCCCTTTTTTGTAACAATTCCCGCTCTGGAGTTATTTTGGAAACCACGACCACCGCACGCCGCTCTTTCCGTTTCGCCTGTACCCCGGAGGAAATCCCCGTGGCGGAGGAGATGCTCCGCCTTCAGGGCTTCCGCTTTGAGGAAGACCCCTTCTTCGCTCCGGCAAGGCGCCTTGTGGAAGGCCCCTCCCCGCTGGGGAACAGCCTGGCCGGCTTCTTCGGACTCATCTATATCCAGGACCGGGCCTCCATGCTGCCGCCCGTGGCGCTCAACCCGCCGAAGGGCGCCTCGGTGCTCGACATGTGCGCAAGCCCGGGCAGCAAGACCAGTCAGCTCGCCTGGCTGGTGGGCCCCCGGGGCATGGTGCTCGGCAACGAACCTTCCCCCGTGCGCCTCGCCAACCTGCGCCGCAACCTGCACGTCATGGGCCTCACCCAGACCGTGACCTGCTGCCGGAGCGGGGAGAACATTCCCCTGCCCGACGCCTCGTGGGACTACATTCAGCTCGATCCGCCCTGTTCCGGCTGGGGCACGGTGGAAAAGAATCCCCGCGTCATGGATATCTGGAAGGACAATAAGGTGGCGCCGCTCATCCGCCTGCAGAAGGATCTGCTGCGCGAGGCCGCCCGTCTGCTGCGTCCCGGCGGCGTCATGGTCTATTCCACCTGCACCACGGATGTGGAAGAAAACGAAAAGCAGGTGCTCTTTGCCCGGGAGGAACTCGGCCTCAGGCTGGAGGCTCTGGACGACGTGCCGGGCTTCGACCTTCAGGCTCCGCAGGGCTGCGAGGGCGTCTGGTGCCTGAACCCGAAGCCGGGCGACACCCAGGGCTTCTTCGTGGCGCGTCTGCGCAAGGAAGGCAGCCCTGAAGGGCCTCTCCCCCATACGGAACACCCCGTCATCGCAGAGGTGGCCGATGAAAAGCAGCTCCGCGCCCAGGGACTGGACCCCCGCCGGGTGCACGCGGAAATAGGCTTCTTCGGCCAGAGCCTGCATGCCCTGCCCATTCCGGCGCTCGCCATGCTGCCGGAAGAACTGCACTGGCAGGGGCTGTATATGGGAAAAACCGGCAGAAACGGCGAACTGCGCCTTTCTCCGCGCGTGCGCATCGAAGGCCCGGGTCCGCATCTCGACCTCGAAGGCGAAGAGGGCCTGCAGCTCATCTCCGGTCTTCTCAAGGGACAGAGCCTGCCCGCGCCCTCCTCGGTTCCGGCAGAGGCGCGCGCCGTGCTTCTGCGCTGGAACGGCATGCCTCTCGGCAGGCTCAATGTGAAGAACAAAAGGCTCATCTGGTCGGAACGCTGAAACGTTCAGAAAACGCCCCTTCCGCCGGAAGGGGCGTTATGTTGCCGGAAGCGTCCTTTTTTCCACGCGAAGGGCCGCGCGGCCGTTCTTGCGCGCACCAAGCAGCACGAAGGCCGCGGGCGCGTCTTCTCTGGTGAACACGAACTGCAGCCTCTCCGCATGCAGGCGCGGCGGCAGGGAGAAAAGCAGCTCGGCCGTGCGTTCCGCACCGCTCACCACGGCAAGCAGACCGCCCTGCTCCAGCAGCGTATCCGCCGCCAGGAAAAAATCCCGGAACGTCTTTTCCGTGCCGAAGAGCGCGGTGCGGCGCAGCCCTGAAGGCGGAAGCCGCCCCTCCCCCACCCTTCTCCACGGCGGGTTGCACATCACCAGCGGAAAAAGGCCGGGGACTCCGTTTTCCGAAGAAAAAACCTCCCTTGCGCTGCGAAGGGTCCCGCGGGAGGCGACATCGCCCTGCACCACCAAAAAGCGCTTCTCCATGCCGAGGCGGCAGGCATTGCGGCGGGCGGCTTCCGCAAGAGGAGAAAGAAGCTCCACGCCCACGGCGCGCCAAAGGGGCCTTTCCCGCAGAAAGGCCAGCGCAGCCACCCCGCATCCGGTGCCGAGATCGGCAGCCATGCCCTCTTCCCGCCGGAGAAGTTCCCCCGCAAAAGAGGCCAGAAGCAGCGCGTCGGCGCTGAAGCGGAAGCTCCCTTCCGGCTGTTCCAGCCCGGCAGGAAACACCGCCGAAGACTCCGAGCATTCCGTCATTTCCCCTCCACACGCTTCCGGTCGCATTGCGCCCGGCGACCGTTCCCGCTATAACGGGTCAGAAACATTCACGGCCCGGCTCCGCCCGGGCGGTTCTTCATCCTTTCCCGCCGCGAGTCATCCATGTTCCGAGCCGATCTGCACATCCATTCCCGTTTTTCCCGCGCCACCAGCTCCCGCCTCACTCTGCCGCATCTTGCCGCATGGGCCGGCGTCAAGGGTATCGACGTACTCGCCACGGGCGACTTCACCCACCCCGTATGGCGGCAGGAACTGCGCGACAACCTGGAAATGGACGAGGAAAGCGGGCTTTTCCGCCTGAAGAGCGCCCTCACGGGCGACGACGTGAGAAGGGAGATTCCCCACCTCGCAGGCCTTGCCCCCCATGAGCCGAAGTTCATGCTTGAGGCGGAAATCAGTTCCATTTACAAGAAAAACGGCGCGGTCCGCAAGATACACAGCCTTGTGTATGTGCCCGATTTCGAGTCCGCCGACAGGCTCTGCGAAAAGCTGGAAGCCATAGGCAACCTGAAATCCGACGGCAGGCCCATACTCGGCCTCGACGTGAAGGATCTGCTCGCCATGGTGCTGGACATTCCCCGCGCCTTCATGATTCCCGCCCATATCTGGACGCCGTGGTTCGCGCTTTTCGGTTCCAAGTCGGGATTCGACAGTCTGGAAGAATGCTTTGAAGACCTGACGCCCCACATCTTTGCGGCGGAGACCGGTCTTTCCTCCGATCCGGACATGAACCGCTGCTGGAGCCACCTCGACCACCTGCTCATGGTCTCAAGTTCCGACGCCCATTCCGGGGAGAACCTCGCCCGGGAGGCCACGCTCTTTGAAGGCCCTGCCTCCTACGACGGCATTTTCGACGCCCTGCATCAGAAGGAGGGGGAAACCCGCTACGCGGGCACGCTGGAATTCTTCCCCGAGGAAGGCAAGTATCACCTCGACGGGCACCGGGCCTGCGGCGTCGTTCTGGAACCTGCCGAATGCATGAAGCTGAACAATATCTGCCCGGTATGCGGCAAGCCCCTTACCGTGGGCGTGCTGCACCGCGTGCTCGCTCTTGCCGACAGAAGCGCCCCGCCCTGCCCCGGCAAGGACTTCCAGTCCCTCATTCCCCTGCCGGAAATTCTGGGGGAAATCCTGCACTGCGGCGCAAAGACCAGAAAGGTGCAGGAAAAATATGCCGAGCTTCTGGAACGCTTCGGCTCGGAAATGCACATTCTGCAGGAAGTGCCGGAAAACGACCTGCGCCGCACATGGCAGGAACTCGGCGAGGCCGTCTCCCGCATGCGCGCAGGCAGAGTCATCCGCCACGCGGGCTACGACGGGGAATACGGCGTCATCCGTCTGTTTGAGGAGGAGGAAAATGCGCCCTCCCTCATCGAACGCCTGCCCGCCGCACGGCGCAGAAGCACGGCGAAGGAACATATCCGCCCTGCCGGAAAGACCGAAGAAAAGACCGGGGAACAGCCCCGGCCGGAAAAGAAGGCGGAAAAACCGTCCTTTTCCCTGGACAGCTTCAGCCCCATGCAGAAGGAAGCGCTTCTGGCCGGTCCCGGCCCCGTGCTCGTGCTGGCGGGCCCGGGCGCGGGCAAGACGCGCACCCTCGTGGGCCGCATGGCCCGCCTCCTGCGCGAGGGCGTTCCCGCTTCGGACATCGTGGCCGTCACCTTCACGCGGCGCGCGGCGGAGGAAATGCGTACAAGGCTGGCCGCAGCCCTGCAGGACGATGCCGAAGTGCCGGAACTTCCGGAAACGGATACCCTGCACGCTCTTGCCCTGAAGCGCTGGCCCGGAGAGGCGCCCGTGGTGCTTTCCGAGGAAGGCGCGCGCAAGGCCTTTGCCGAGGCCAACCCCGGCCTGGAAAAAAAGGAAGCGGGCAGGCTCTACGACAGGCTGGAACTTGCCCGGGAAACGCTGAGCGCGGAGGAAGAGCTTGCGCCTTTGGCGGAAAACTACCGCCGCTGGAAAAAGGAGCGCAATCTCGCCGATTATACCGACCTGCCGGAAACCTGGCTCGACGAGCTCAGAAGCAGAAATTACGGCGCCGCCAAACCCTGGAAGCATATTCTGGTGGACGAGGTGCAGGACCTTTCGCCCCTGCAGAAGGAACTGGTGCAGGCCCTTACCCCGGCCGACGGTTCGGGCTTTTTCGGCATCGGCGACCCGGACCAGTCCATTTACGGTTTCCGCGGCGCGGATGCGGGCATAGAACACGCCCTGCGCGAACGCTGGGCACAGCTTCGCGTGCTCGGCCTCACCGAAAGCCACCGTTCCGCCGCGGCCATTCTGGACGCAGGGCACGACGCGCTTTCCGGCCGCAGCGCCTGCGGCGCGCTCACCTCCGTCACCGGCACTTCCGCCACGCTGCAGTGGATGGCCGCGCCGAGCGCGGAGCGCGAGGCCGCCTGGATCGCCGACCGCATAGCCTACCTCATCGGCGGCACCTCCCATCAGCAGGCCGACCTGCACGAAACCCTTGCGGGCTGCCATCTGGAAGCCGGTTCCTGCAGCCCCGGAGAAATTGCCGTGCTCTGCCGCCTGAAGGCGCTCATGGCCCCCATACGCGCGGCGCTGGAAAAACGGGGCATCCCCTGCGCCGCACCGGAGGCGGAAGCCTTCTGGAACGACGAGCGCGTGGACCTCATGCTTCAGGCCGCGGCGCGCTTTCAGCAGAGGAAGGAACATTCCCGCAGAGAAGCCGCCTTCCTCGACGCAGGGCGCTTCCCCCTGCTT
Organism: uncultured Mailhella sp.; assembly: GCF_944324615.1. Lineage (GTDB taxonomy): Bacteria > Desulfobacterota > Desulfovibrionia > Desulfovibrionales > Desulfovibrionaceae > Mailhella. Next base: position 2,093 of record NZ_CALUWY010000083.1, on the reverse strand, counting down.
GCGGCCATGGCCCCGGCCTCGCCCTCGCCCGTCGCCCATGAGGACGGCCCGCTGGACGACGTGCCGGAAGAAACCTGGGCCGGGGGACCGGAGGCCGTGCTTGCCGCGCGCAGCGGCTGCTTCGACCCGCTCTTCAGGGATTCCAGCGCGTTCCGCCGCCTGCGCCTCGCCTGGAAGGAACACGGAAACTGGGAAAAACTGCTGGAATTCGTCTCCTTCCGGCGCGACATCGACACGGTGCGCTCTCAGGCGGAATATGTGCAGATCATGACCATGCACGCTTCCAAGGGCCTGGAATTCAAGGCCGTATTCATTCCCGGTGCGGAAGACGGGCTCCTGCCCTTCCGCGGTGTGGGCGCGCTTCTCGGCCAGAAGGACGATTTTCTTCCGCCTTCCGTGGAGGAAGAGCAGCGCCTTCTCTATGTGGGCATTACCCGCGCCTCCGAGGCGGTGTTCCTTTCCTCCGCCGCGCGGCGCACCCTGTACGGGCACAGCCTCTCGCTTCCGCCCTCGCCGCTTCTGCCCCTGAACCGCTTCCGGGCCGTCAGAATGACGCGGCACACAAAGACCACGGCAAGCCAGCTCAGCCTGTGCTGACCGCTCAGGCGCCGGAAACACGGGAAAAATCCTCCTGCGGCACGGCGCCCGCATATCGAAAAAAAAACGGGCCGCTTTCTGAAAAGAAAGCGGCCCGTCTGGTACCCTCAGGGAAAAAAGCTATCGTCCGGCACGTTCTCCGGGCTTTTTGAACACGATGACGGGGCAGTTCTGACAGATGTCCGCCCCGGGGAAGGGCTGTCCCTGCCGGGTGAGGGAAATGCCGCCCGTTTTCTCCACGCGCTCCTTCATGCGGGAAACCATGCCTTCCAGATGCGCGCCGGGAATCATGACATTGATTTCCCCGCGCTCCATCTTGCCGGAATTGTAGCTTCCCGCACAGGCCAGCGTCATGTTGGCCTGCGTGTGCAGATAGCTGAAGGCCGTGCCCCCGCATACCGCGGAATTGATGCTGAGCGAAGGCCGGAAGGGATGCACCCCGGAAACGGCCATCCAGTCGTCTACAAGATGGTAGGCCTGCATGTTGTCGCAGCAGAAATGCACCACGTCCGGCATGCCTTCCTGCGCACGCAGAGGAGAAAGGAGCACCGCCAGAGGGGCGCGCTCCATGCAGGGCTTGCTTTCCACAAAACGGCGCACCTGCGCCTCGCCCGTACCGAAACGCAGAAGGTCGCGCACCACGCCTTCGCTCACCGCATCCACGCCGAACACGCAGCGCGCGTCGGTGCACCAGAGCTTCTTCATGTCCAGAAGCACCACGCGCCCTTCCATGCGCGCGCCGAGTTCCGCCTGACAGAAGGTCAGCGGACGGACGGGCTCCACATGCACGCCCCTGCCGCGAAACTCCTCCAGTTCCTCCGCCTCGAAAAAGAACCGTATGCCCACAGGCTCATGCATGAGGCGAAGTTCCCGCATGAGAAAGGCGTGCATATCCGCATAATCGGCCATATCCCTCTCCTCCCGCACGAAGCGCCGCCGCGCTCCGCCCTTGTCCATGGCAGAACCCGCCCCCCGCGTGACAACGGGAGGCGGGTCGTTTCCCGCGCGCTTTCCGGGGACAGGGGAAAGCACGCGTCACCTTGATGTGTTCCGGTCAGTTCTGCTCTTCCAGAGCGCGCACTTCGAGCTGTTTTTCCGCGTTGAAGCCCAGGGCGAACTTCCTGCCGTATCTCAGAAGAAAATCACTGTCTGCAATGAAGGTCACGTCCTCCACCACCGTGCTCTCATCCTCGTCCTCGTCCATTTCTTCCATGGCGAGTCCCAGCACGATGCGGGAACGGCAGCCTCCGCCCAGGGTATATTCGCGCAGACGCACGCAGGTCCCTTCATCTTCGTCTTCCAGCATGGAACGGAGTTTTGCCAGTATTTCTTCGTTGACGCTTACAGTGAACATGTCTGTCTCCCGTACAGGCAGGCGCTTCTTCCCTGCGCGGGCGCTCTAGGCTCAGGACTCATTATTTCCAATGACGTCAAAAAAGGATAAGTATGGATATGGAGGTTTCTATGTCCACTCTTTTTTACCTTTCTTCCGCTCA
>NZ_CALUWY010000082.1 GCF_944324615.1 uncultured Mailhella sp. | reverse complement strand
AAGCGGCCTTCTGCCCTGTGGAAGCGGCCGTGAGTCTGCAGACTTCGCACGCCATGCGCAGGAAGTGCTGCCCCGAGAAAGAGAAGGCACAAGGCTGCGGCAGGAGTAAACTGACGGGCTTTTCATGGCGGAAGCGACAGCAGAGGGGAGGCGCTCTTCCGTGGTTTCGGGGAAGAGAGATGCGTTTTTCCTGCGCCGCGTATCGGGCGGAGCCTCTGCGTGCGGGCAGGGTTGACCGTGCGTGAGTTTTCCCTGTTGTGAGGTATGGTGAACACGTCTGCGCGGCTTTTTACGGCATGTCGAAAGAGCCGTTTCTGCTTTGGACAGAGCGCTTCCGGCATCCGGTGCTTACAGGGGGGGGGCCGGAATTGCCTGCCGTGGGGATGCGGCAAAAAAAAGCGGCGGCCCGGAGGCCGCCGCCGAAGGCATGCGTCTGTGTGGCGCTTACGCCTTCTTTTCCGGCAGGAAGGAAGCCAGAATACCGAGGGCGAGGAAGCCCACCACCACGCTCAGGGAGATCATGGCGGGCAGATGGATGACGCCGGTCACGTCGAGCAGCATCTTGATGCCGATGAAGGCAAGGATGGCGATGACGGACTTTTCCAGATGGCGCAGGTAACGCTTGGCCGCGGCCAGCAGGAAGAACATGGAACGAAGGCCGAGGATGGCGAAGATGTTGCTGGTGTACACGATGAAGGGGTCGGGCGTGATGGCGAGCACGGCGGGCACGGAGTCGAAGGCGAACATGATGTCGGAAATTTCGATCACCACGAGGCAGAGGAACAGGGGAGTGGCTCTCCAGATCACCTTGCCCACGGGCTTTTCCGCCAGCTTGACGGTGCCGCCTTCCACATGCTTCTTGGGAGCTTCCACAGGGGTGCCGTTGGCATCGGTACGCACGAAGAAGTCGTGGCCGTGCAGGTGCGTGTACACGGGGATGAACTTCTGCGTCCAGCGCACGGCCCAGTGCTTGGAATAGTCGATGTCTTCATCGTTCTTTTTGCCGAGGTTCTGGAACATCTTCCAGGCGGTCCAGAGCACGAACACGCCGAAGCCCGCCAGGGCATAGGGGCCGAAGAGCTTGATGAGGGAACTGCCTGCGGCAACGAAGAGCAGGCGCATGACCACGGCGCCCAGAATGCCGTAGAAGAGCACGCGGTGCTGATAGGCGTCCTTGATGCCGAAGGAAGTGAAGATGGCCATCATGACGAAGAGGTTATCCACGGAAAGGGATTCCTCAAGCAGATAGCCGGCGATGAACAGCTGCATCTGCGCGGGGCCTTCATTCCAGCCGATATAGCCGGCGAAGGCGAAGGCGAGGGAAATCCAGATCGTGGTCCAGATGGCTGCGTTGCGGGCGGTGACGGGTTTGTCGTCGTTGTGGGAACGAAGGTCAAGCCACATGCAGGCGATGACCAGAATGGAAAAGACGCCCACTTCCACGAGAGAGTGTCCGAACATGTGTATCCTCCAGAGTTTTCCATTTCTGCCGGAAGAAACAAAAAAGACCTTCCGGCAATATTCATTGCCGCAAGGTCTCACTCATCAGACGGGCTGACGGCAATGCCAGAAGCGGGCGCTCCATGCTGTTGACATTGCCCGGGACTCATGATCCCAGTTACTCCCCTTTGCGTTCCTTCTGAATATACAAAGCGTTCGCGCCTGTCAAGGGGAAAGCGCGCCTCTTGCCTGAAGGGGCGCGCGGCGCTACACTAAGTGCGTATTTTTCAGGATTTTTTTGTTTCCGAGGCTGTCATGTCCTTCCATATCATCCGCACGCACAAGGCAGGCCGCCAGCATCCGCTGGTGTATCGTCTTTCTTCCGGTTTCCGTCGTTTTCAGCATCGCTGGTATCACCCCGAGGAGCCTCTTTTTCAGCAGCTCAGGGAGGGGCAGAATCCCCTTGCTCTCGTCATCGCCTGCTGTGATTCCCGCGTGGATCCCGTGCTTCTTACCGACTGCAGGCCCGGCGATCTTTTCGTGGTGCGCAATGTGGCCAATCTTGTACCGCCCTATGCGCCGGACGGCGGCAGGCACGGCGTGAGCGCCGCGCTGGAATACGCGGTCAAGCATCTGGGCGTGCAGGACATCATCGTCATGGGGCATGCCTGCTGCGGCGGCATACAGGCCCTGGTTGCGGGGGACAAAAAGAGCGGAAGCGATGAATTCATAGGCCCCTGGGTGGACGTGGCAAGGCAGGCGCTGGAAAAGGTGGATGAGGCCATGCCCGGGGCCTGCGCGGCCGACAGAGCCAGAGCCTGCGAGCTGTGGAACGTGCGCCTGTCGCTTGGAAACCTTCTTTCCTTCCCCTGGGTGAAGCGTGCGGTGGAGGAGGGCAGGCTTTCCCTGCACGGCTGGTATTTCGATCTGCAGAGCGGGGAACTTCTGGAATACGATAAGGACAGGCAGGCCTTTCATCCCCTGGTGGGGCGACCGCAGCTGCATGCCGGTCAGGGAGCGGTTCCCGCAGGAATGCATGACTGAGCAGGGTTCGCTTTTTTGTCTGCGGCATGGAAGTTCGGAGGCGTGATGCGGCCGGAAAGCGGGCTTTCTTGCCCGTTGCAGAGGCAGGAAGCGTGATGCCGTGCCGCAGAGTACGCTTTTGTGAAGCGCGCGCCTTCCTTCCGGGTGCGGGGGGGGGGTCGTGCTTCAGGGAGGCTTTTGCGCGGCGGAGCGCCCGACCTTCTCTTCGGTGTATCGTTGCGGCAGAGGGCCGCGCGCCGGCCCGCGGCGGGAGACGGCATTGACGGGCCGCCTTTTTATTTCTATGGATAAGGGAAAAGGCTCTGGAGTTTTTCGCGTACACGCAAATTCCCGTACAGCTTTCAGGCGGCTTTCCTTCCGGGATCTGCCCGGCAGGAGCCGTCGTGCCATATCTGCCGTCGCCGGAGGCGCTTCTGCGCGTCCGGTTTCCGACCTGGACTAAGGATGCATGGAGGTTTTATGCCCACGAAAATTCTGCACAAGGAAAAACTGATTCCCGGCCGCACCAGCAAGCTGGTGCTGGACGCTCCGCAGATTGCCGCTACGGCCCGCCCCGGCCATTTCGTCATATTGCGCGTGGACGGGAAGGGCGAGCGTTTCCCGCTCACCATCGCCGATACCGACAAAGAACACGGTACCATCACCATCGTGTATCTGGTGCTGGGCCGTTCCACTCAGATGCTGGAAGAGCTGGAAGAAGGTCAGGAAATTCTGGACGTGTGCGGGCCCCTTGGCCGCGCCACCCAGATTGAAACGTTCCCTGCGCCGAAGAAGGTCATCTGCGTGGGCGGCGGTACCGGTGTGGCCGCCATGCACCATATCGCCAAGGGTCATCATGAGGCGGGCAACTATGTCATCGCCTGCATCGGCGCGCGCAACAAGGATCTGCTCCTGTTCCAGAAGGAGCTTTCCCTGTTCTGCGACGAAGTGCTCGTTTCCACCGACGACGGTTCCGAAGGGCAGAAGGGCATTGTGACCGATCTTGTGCGCGGCCGTCTGGACAGCGAGGGCGGCAATATCGCCGAAGTGGTGGCCGTGGGCCCCGTGCCCATGATGCAGGCCGTGGCCGATCTGACGCGCGGCTACAATGTGCCCACCACCGTGAGCCTCAACTCGCTTATGGTGGACGGACTCGGCATGTGCGGCGCATGCCGCGTGACCGTGGGCGGGGAAATGAAGTTCACCTGCGTGGACGGCCCCGAATTCGACGGCCACAAGGTGGACTTTGCGGAACTTCGCAGCCGTCTCGGCTCCTTCCGCACGCAGGAAGCCCAGGCCCGTGAACATCATCGCTGCAACTGTTTTGAAAGGAAGGAGGCCTAGCATGAGTCAGGAAGTCACCCGTGGGGCGAAGATCCCCCGTCATGATATGCCCTGCCAGGCTCCCGAGGAACGCATCAGGAATTTCGGTGAAGTGGCCCTGGGCTACACCGCCGAGATGGCCCATGCGGAAGCCACCCGCTGCCTCCAGTGCAAGAAGCCTCTGTGCCGCACCGGCTGCCCCGTGGACATCGCCATTCCCGACTTCATCGCCGAAGTGGTGAAGGGCGACATCGACGAAGCAAGCCGCATCATCCACAAATCCAGCAGCCTGCCCGCCGTGTGCGGCCGTGTGTGCCCGCAGGAAAAGCAGTGCGAAGGCCGCTGCATTCTCGGCAAGAAGGGCCAGCCTGTGGCCATCGGCCGCCTGGAACGCTATGTGGCCGACCATGCCTCCGCCGAAAAGGCCCCGGAAATCAAGAAGGTGGGACGCCGCGTGGCCTGCATCGGTTCCGGCCCCTCTTCCGTGACGTGCGCAGGCTACCTTGCCCGCCTCGGCGTGGACGTGACCATGTTTGAAGGCCTGCACGAGGCCGGCGGCGTGCTCATTTACGGCATCCCCGCCTTCCGTCTTCCCAAGGACGTGGTGGCCCATGAACTGGACGCTCTGCGCGCCATGAACGTGGATATACGCCTGAACCATGTGGGCGGCCGCACCGTGACCGTGGACGGACTGCTCAAGGAAGGATACGATGCCGTGTTCATCGGCGTGGGCGCGGGTCTTCCGCATTTTCTGGGTGTTCCCGGCGAAAACTGCATCGGCGTGTTCTCGGCCAACGAATACCTCACCCGCGTCAACCTGGGCCGCGCCCATTCCTTCCCTGAATACGACACCCCCGTGGCTCCGGGCCGGCACGTCACCGTGTTCGGCGCGGGCAACGTGGCCATGGACGCCGCGCGTACGGCTCTGCGTCTCGGCGCGGAAACCGTGCATATCGTCTACCGCCGCACCCGTGCGGAAATGCCCGCCCGCGGCGAGGAAATCGAACATGCGCTGGAAGAGGGCGTGAAGCTCTTGGAACTTTCCGCGCCCGTGCGTTTCCTGCACGACGAGGAAAATCACCTCACCGGCGTGGAACTGCAGCGCATGGAACTCGGCGAACCCGACGCTTCCGGCCGCCGCCGTCCCCGTCCCGTGGAAGGGCAGAACTTCGTGCTGGATACCGACCTTGCCATCGTGGCTCTGGGCACGCGTTCCAACCCCCTCATGCTGGACTGCACGCCCGGCCTGAAGCTGACCGAAAAGAACTACATTGCCGTGGATGAAAACGGCGAAACCTCCATTCCCAACGTCTACGCCGGCGGCGACATCGTGACCGGCGCGGCCACCGTCATTCTGGCCATGGGCGCAGGCCGCCGCGCGGCCCAGAGCATTGCCCGCAAGATGGGTCTGGAATAACCGTTCCTCAAAACACCTGAAAAGAGACCGCCTTCCTGCAAGGCGGTCTCTTTGTGCTCTCAGACCTTGAAGGAAAGGAGCCTTCCGCAGAGAATACCCGCGGGCAGACCTTGTGCGGGCGGTGGGGCTTTCCCTGCCGGAACCCTGTTCCGGCGTGTTTTCCGCCCGGGGAAAGCCGGTGGAGAGAGCGGGGCGGCAGGCCGCCCTTTCTTGACATCATGCCCATGTATCCTTCATAGTGGCGGAGATTATATCATCAATGCCCATACCGACATCCGCCCGGGGGAGGTGCGGGCCGGCGGGAATATAGGGGGAGGGCTGAGTGCTTCAGCCTTTTTTATTGTACCTTTGTCATGCAAGGAGTCTCCATGCTTCGTCGTCTTCTGTGCACTGTTCTTCTTCTGCCTACGCTTCTGTGCTCTGCTGCTTCTGCTGCGGAAAAAATCGTCGTTGCCACCAATCCCGAATGGCCGCCGATGGAATTTCTTGATGATGAAAAGCGCATCATCGGCTACGACATCGACATGATGAACGCCATTGCCGCCGAAGTCGGCCTGGAAACGGAATTCCGCATGACCGCGTGGGATGGTATTTTTGCGGGCATTGCCGCGGGCAACTATGACGTGATCGCTTCCGCCGTGACCATCACCCCGGAACGTCAGAAGGCCTTTGCCTTCAGCGTGCCCTACTATGACGTGCGGCAGATCGTGGTGCTGCGCAAGGGCGACAGCGCCGCGAACTTCGAGGCGCTCAAGGGCCGCGTCATCGGCGGGCAGATCGGCACCACCGGTATTTTCGTGGCGCAGAAGAGCGGCGTGGACATGACCATCCGTGAATACGACAGCGTGGGCCTCGCCATGCAGGACCTCATCAATTCCCGCATCGACGCCGTCATCTGCGATTCCCCCGTGGCTCTCTACTATGCCAACCAGAAGGAAGGCTTTGCCGACCATCTTTCCGTCGCCTTCCGCACCGAAGCCACCGAATCCTTCGGCTTTGTGGTGCAGAAGAACCGCAAGGATCTTGTGGAGCGCCTGAACAAGGGCATAGAGGCCGTGCGCGCCAAGGGCATAGAGGCGGAACTCATCCGTAAGTGGATGGGCGACTAGGGCGCTTTGCCCGCACCTTCAGCTTCAGGATATGCTGATCTATGCGCGATAACGAGGAAAACTCCCTTCCGGCAGGCGTTGCCCCGGAAGGGAAGATAGAGGTTCCTGCCGGGGGGCTGGTGCTGCCGGATTCCGAAAAGGGGAGCCTGGTCAATGCCTGGTCTCTTTCTCTGGTGGGCGCCGTGGTGGTGCTCACCGTCCTGTGCACCGTATGGCCCGATCCGTATCTGGAAATTCTCTGCTTTGTCCCGGAAGGGCTGCTCGTCACCTTTGAAGTGACGATTCTTTCCATCATCTGCGCCATACCTCTGGGCCTCATCACGGGGCTCGGCAGGCTTTCCCACAACAGGGTGATCAACCTCATCGCCTCCACCTATGTGGAGGTGATACGCGGCATTCCCCTGCTGGTGCAGATTTTCTACATCTACTACGCGCTTGCGAAGTTCCTTCAGGTCAGCGGGCTGACCTCCGCCGTCATCGCCATCAGCTTCTGCTACGGGGCGTACATGGGCGAAGTGTTCAGGGCGGGCATCATGGCCATTCCCAAGGGCCAGACGGAAGCTTCGCGGTCTCTGGGCTTCAACAAGGTGCAGACCATGGTACTGGTGGTGCTTCCCCAGGCTCTGCGTACCATCGTGCCGCCCGTGGGCAACGAGTGCATCGCCATGCTCAAGGACACCTCGCTGGTATCCGTCATGGCCATGCCCGACCTCATGCAGTACGGCCGCAGCTTTGCCGCAAAAAGCTACCTGTACTTTGAAACCTATACCATCATCGCGCTGATCTATCTCATCATTACGCTGCTGCTCTCCAAGGCTGTCAGCATTCTGGAATCCAGGCTGAACTACTATGACAAACGCAAATAATGCGGACCCCATCATCCGCATCGAACATGTGTGGAAATTCTTTGGAGAACTGCCCGCCCTGCAGGATGTCTCCCTGCATGTGTATCAGGGCCAGCGCGTGGTCATCATAGGCCCCTCCGGCTCCGGCAAGTCCACGCTGCTGCGTTCCATCAACAGACTTGAGGAAATCAACAGCGGGCTCATCGCCGTGGACGGCATTGATGTCAACGACCCGAAGAACGACATCAACAAGATCCGCCAGAACCTGGGCATGGTGTTTCAGCAGTTCAATCTGTTCCCGCACAAGACCGTGCTCCAGAACCTTACCATGGCTCCGTGCAGACTGCGCGGCATTCCCCGGAAGGAAGCCGAGGAACGGGCGCTGGTACTGCTGGAAAAGGTGGGCATCAGCGACAAGGCGCAGGTGTACCCGGCCATGCTTTCCGGCGGTCAGCAGCAGCGCGTGGCCATTGCCCGCGCCCTGGCCATGCAGCCTGAGCTCATGCTCTTCGACGAGCCCACTTCGGCGCTGGATCCGGAAATGGTGGGCGAAGTGCTGGATGTCATGGTGAATCTCGCCCGCGACGGCATGACCATGATCTGCGTGACCCACGAAATGGGCTTTGCCCGTACCGTGGCCGACGTGGTGGTGTTCATGGACAAGGGGCAGATCCTTGAACAGGGAAGCCCGGAAGAGATTTTCGAGCATCCCAGACATCCCCGGCTTCAGCAGTTTTTGAAGCAGGTGCTGTAAGGCCCTGCCTGCGGCGTCAGAGGCCCTTTCCCCGGCGGGAGAGGGCCTTTTTTCGTGCTTTTTTCAGGGCGGCTTCCCTTTTCGGGAGAAGGGAAGGCATGGGCTTTTTCGGAAAAAGCCTGCACCCTGCACGACAGGGTGCAGGGAGAATTGTCCCGGAAGAGAATTTTGAAAGTTAACCCGCTATGATATATGTTCCTCTCTCTTTTGGATGCGGAAGGATATCGTTCCCGGGAAAGGGAAACATGTCTATCATGGAAAAATGCGGAATTTTTTTGTAGTATATGTATGTTTTTTTGAGGCAAGTTATATTTTTTCGTACCACAGCGAAAAAAAACATGTTTTTTGAATTGAGGGAGCCCGGCCTAATTGGAGTTCATATTGATATTTTTGTTAACAGCCTGTATAGTGAAAAGAACAATAACATTTTCCGGCAGAGGCGGAAGCGCATGGGTCTGAGCATGTAAAAAACATGTATGTTTTCATGCTATTGCGTGGAAGGGCAGCATTATGTTTCTTGGCTGTCTTTTTCTGCGCGGCATGAAGGCCCGTACCCGCCCCAAGTATCGGAAGGAGGTTTTTTCATGGCCAAGTATATTATGGCGCTGGACGCCGGCACCACTTCGAACCGTTGCATCCTGTTCAATGAAAAGGGTGAGGCGTGCAGCGTGGCCCAGAAGGAGTTTACCCAGTATTTTCCGCAGCCCGGCTGGGTGGAACACGACGCCATGGAAATCTGGCTGACCCAGTATGCAGTGGCGGCCGAGGCTCTGGCCAAGGTGGATGCCACTGCTGAGGATATTGCGGCCATCGGCATCACCAACCAGCGCGAGACCACCATTGTGTGGGACAAGGAAACGGGCGAGCCCATCCACCACGCCATCGTGTGGCAGGACCGCCGCACGGCGGAATATTGCGACAGCCTGCGCGCCAAGGGTCTGACCGAGTCTTTCCGCGCCAAGACCGGCCTTGTCATCGACCCGTACTTTTCCGGTACCAAGATCCGCTGGATTCTGGAAAACGTGCCCGGCGCCCGGGAAAAGGCCGAAGCCGGACAGCTGCTGTTCGGTACCGTGGAAACCTGGCTCATCTGGAAGCTCACCGGCGGCAGGGTGCATATCACCGACTATTCCAACGCCGCCCGCACCATGCTGTTCAACATCGTGGATCTGAAGTGGGATGAAGAGATCATGGCGGAACTGGGCATTCCGGCGAACATGCTCCCTGAAGCCAAACCTTCCAGCTGCGTGTACGGGGAAACCGTGCAGGAGATCTTCGGCGGGGCGATTCCCATTTCCGGCGCCGCAGGCGACCAGCAGGCCGCGCTCTTCGGCCAGACCTGCTTTGAACCCGGCGAAGCCAAGAACACCTACGGCACCGGCTGCTTCATGCTCATGAACACCGGTGAAAAGCCCATCTTCTCCAAGAACGGCCTGGTCACCACCATTGCCTGGGGCCTGGACGGCAAGGTGAACTATGCGCTGGAAGGTTCCATCTTCGTGGCCGGTTCCGCCATCCAGTGGCTGCGCGACCAGCTGCGCGTCGTGGATTCCGCTTCCGATTCCGAGTACTTCGCCAAGAAGGTGAAGGACACCAACGGCTGCTATGTGGTTCCGGCCTTCACCGGGCTGGGAGCGCCGCACTGGGATCCCTATGCCCGCGGCGCCATTGTGGGCCTTACCCGCGGCGTGAACCGTTACCACATCATCCGCGCCACGCTGGAATCTCTGGCCTATCAGACCTATGAGGTGCTGGGCGCCATGGAAGCCGATTCCGGCATCAAGATGACCTCCCTCAAGGTGGACGGCGGTGCTTCCGCCAACAACCTCCTCATGCAGATGCAGGCCGACATCAACCAGGCTCCGGTGAACCGCCCCGTCTGTGTGGAAACCACGGCCATGGGCGCGGCCTATCTGGCCGGTCTTGCCGTAGGCTACTGGAAGAGCAAGGAAGACGTCATCCGCAACTGGGCCAGCGACAAGGTGTTCGGGCCGAAGATCACCCGCACCGAACGCGACCGGAAGGTGCGCGGCTGGAAGAAGGCCGTGAAGTGCGCCTATGCCTGGGCCAAGGAAGACGACTAGCCCTCAGCGCATCACGCAGCTGAAGACCGTGGCTTTCGTGTCGGCATGATGCGAAAGGCGGGCCTTCGCTCTCCACAACCGGAATAACATACCGAAAAGACGATGCGCCCCATCTCCGTAAGACGGGGATGGGGCGCTGTTCTCTTTTACAACCTGAACCCGAGAGTAAAAAATATGCCGTATCTTGCTGAATTTTTTGGTACTATGATTCTTATTCTTCTGGGCGACGGAGTTGTGGCCAATGTCAACCTGAACAGGTCCGGCATGAAGGGCGCCGGTGCTGTGCAGATCACCTTTGCCTGGGGCCTTGCCGTCATGCTTCCGGCATTCACCTTCGGCGCAGCCTCCGGCGCGCATTTCAACCCTGCCCTTACCGTGGCGCTTGCCGCAGGCGGCTATTTCAGCTGGGGCATGGTGCCCGGCTACTGCATTGCGCAGATGGCGGGGGCCTTTGTGGGCGCGTGCCTTGTGTATGCGCTCTACAAGGATCAGTTCGATGCCACCGAGGATCCGGACATCAAGCGCGGCGTGTTCTGCACCTCTCCGGCCGTGCCCAACCGTCTCCGCAACTTCCTCAGTGAAATCATAGGCACCTTCGTGCTGGTGTTCACCATTCTCGGCCTGGCACAGGTTCCCAACATGCCGGGCGGGGTCAATTACCTTCTGGTGTTCGGCATCATCGTTTCCATAGGCATGAGCCTCGGCGGGCTTACCGGCTATGCCATCAACCCTGCGCGTGACTGGGGCCCCCGTCTGGCCCACACCATTCTGCCCATCCGTGGCAAGGGTTCCTCCCGCTGGGATTACGCCGTGGTGCCCATGGTCGGCCCCATGATCGGCGGGCTCATCGCCGTGGCGCTTTACAATATCCTTCCCTGGGCGAACTAGGCTCAGGACTCATTAATTGCCAAAAGGGTAAAAAGTTCTTATTGTCGGCATAGGGAGGATGCCATGAAGGAAC
>NZ_CALUWY010000081.1 GCF_944324615.1 uncultured Mailhella sp. | reverse complement strand
CTGCTGTCGCGCCCCTGCCTTTCCGGCCTGCGGCATCCCGCGCATTCTGCCCCGGAACAGCGCTTTTCCCCCAGAAAGCAGCCTGAGCGAACCTGCCGACGCCGTTTTTCCTCCTGCCGACGCCGTTTCTGCCTTCCCGACGCCGTTTCTGCCTTCCCGACGCCGTTTCTGCCTTCCCGACGCCGTTTCCGCCTTCCCGAGGCCTTTTCCCCCCTTCCAGTGCCGTTTTTTCCCTCTCCTGCCATCGTTTTTCCCCTTCCAGCGCCGTTTCCGCCCCTGCGCCGCCCTCCCGTCTCCGGGCAAACCATGCTTCCCTGCCGTGCGCGGAACCCGGTACGGACGATGTGAAAAAAAGTGCTTTTTTTGCCTTTCGTGTAGCCGCCGCTACACGATTTTTTCCCGCGGCCCTTCTATGATCCGCCCATGGAGCCGGTTCTTCCGGCACATCCATGCTCCACACCATCAACCGGAGAGGTCTCGGATGATACATACCATCGACGCTTCCAAATGCACGGGCTGCGGCACATGCTTCAAAACCTGCGGTCTGGACGTGTTCCGGCTGGACACGGATCAGCCCACCCTTTCCCCCTGCGCGGCGGCCTGCCCCGCCGGCACGGACATGCGCGCCTGCAACTACCTGCTGCAGCAGGGCAAGCGTGAGGAAGCGGCGCAGAAAATCATGGAAAAGAACCCGTTCCCGGCCATTACCGGGCGCGTATGCCCGCACACCTGCGAAAAGGAATGCAGCCGCACCAGGGTGGACGGCGCCGTGAACATCAACGCGCTGGAACAGTACCTCGGCGACTTTTCGCTCAACGACATGCCGGAAAAGCCCGCGGTGCGGCACATCCACAAGACGGCCGTGGCCGGTTCCGGCCCTGCCGGGCTTTCCTGCGCGTGGTTTCTGGCCAAAGCGGGCTACCCCGTCACGGTATTCGAGGCCCTTCCCGAACCCGGCGGCATGCTGCGCTGGGGCATACCGGCCTACCGCCTGCCCACGGCCGTGGTGGAGGCGCAGATTGCCAGACTGCGCGCCCTGGGCGTGAAGTTCGTGTGCAACACCACCATCGGCGACAACGGCGACATTTCCTTTGAGGAGCTGAAGAACCGGGGCTTCAAGGCCGTGTGTCTGGCCGTGGGCGCGAGTGTGAGCCGCCGTGCGGGCATTGCCGGCGAAGATCTGCCCGGCGTGTTCCACGGGCTGGAATTTCTGCGCGCGGCGCGCAGAAACAGCAGCGACAAGCCCGAAGCCATGCCCGACTTTCCCCAAGGCGGCCGCGTGGTGGTGGTCGGCGGGGGTGATGTGGCGGTGGATGCCGCCATCACGGCCCTGAAGCTGGGCGCCGCAGAAGTCACCATGGTCTGCCTGGAAGAGAAGGACGCCATGCCCGCCTTCCCCCACAATGTGGAGGACGCCGAAAGGGAGGGCGTGAACATTCTTGCCGGCTGGGGCCCGGTGGAAATTCATGAAAAGAGCGGTCGCGCCGCAGGGCTGCGCATCAGGCGCTGCCTCGGCGTATGGGATGAGGAGCACCGCTTCAGCCCCCGCTTCGATGATGCCGACACCCGGGAGCTGGACGCCGAGGCCGTGGTGTTCGCCATCGGTCAGGCGGGCGATCTCTCCTTCTTCCCCACGCTGGAAAAGGCTTCGCCCACGCGCCTTGCCGTGGACCCCGTGACCATGAACACCTCGATATGGAACGTGTTTGCCGCAGGGGATGCCCGGCCCCGCCTCCGTCATCAAGGCCGTGCGCGCCGGGCGCGAGGCCGCCCTTTCCATGACAAGGCTGCTCATGGGCGCGCACCTGCACAGTGAACGAGAGGAAACAAGGCCCGTGGCGGAACACCTGCCCGGCGAGAACATCCGTTCCGTGCCGCGCCTTGAGCGCTCCCTCTGCGCGGCCGAAGGCTTCGGGGAAACGCGGCGCGGCTTCGACGACATCGACGCGCTCAACGAAAGCATACGCTGCATGACATGCGGAGCGCGCGCCCGCGTGGCCTTCCGCGACGACTGCATGACATGCTTCTTCTGCGAACTGAACTGCCCCGCCGGGGCCATCAACGTGCATCCGTTCAAAGAACGCCTTCCCCTCACCCTTGAAAGCAACATCGGAGGTTTCTGATGAACATCAAACCCATGGAATATACGTGCGACGTTCTGGTCATCGGCGGCGGCTATTCCGGTTCGTGGGCGGCCATACGCGCCGCAGCCCTGGGCTGCCGCGTGCTCATGGCCGACAAGGGGCCGGGCAACTGGGGCGGTCTCGGCATGATGAGCGGCGGCGACATGATCGTCATGCAGCCGGAATTTCAGGTGAATGATCTTCTGGACGACCTTGTCTACTACTACGACGGACTCTGTGATCAGACGCAGATCCGCACCATACTCGAAGCCTCGTACCGGCGCTTTCTCGACCTGGAATCCTGGGGCCACGTCTTTGCCAGAGACGATTCCGGCAGGCTTTTATGCGTGCCTCAGCGAGACCTGCCGCACATGCGTTACTACGTCTATCACCCCTACGGAAAGGGCGGCGCTCATGCCTCTGCCCTGCTCACGGAAAAGATGCGCGAACACGGCGTACGCCGCATCAGCAACGTGGAAATCACCGAAATCCTCAAGGACGGCGACGCGGTATGCGGCGCGGCGGGCTTCCATGCCCGAAGCGGCGCCCCGTGCCTCTTCCGCGCCCGGGCGGTGATACTCTGCTCCCACATCGGCGGCTGGAAGGAATCGTATCTTGCCAACACCTGCGCGGGCGAAGGCGCGTACCTGGCCTTTCAGGCGGGCGCCACGCTGCGGAACATGGAATTCGTCTCCCACTGGAACGTGCCCGTGCAGTTCGCCTGGGAGGGGCAGACCGGCCTTCTGCCCTACGGCGCGCGCTTTCTCAACAACAAGGGGGAAGACTTCATGCGCCGCTACTCCCCGGTGCACGGGGCCAAGGCCGACCCCCACTACAATATCCGGGGCATGGCGCTGGAAACGCAGGCGGGCAACGCCCCCATCTGGTTCGACACCAGCACCATGAGCGAGGAAGGCGTGCGCGTCATGACCCCCGCCGGGGGCTGGATGAAGCTGAACAACGACAAGCTCAAGAGCCTCGGCATCGACTTCTTCCACATGAAAACGCCCTGGACGCCCTCGGGCAAGATATCCTTCGGCGGCGTGGCTGCGGACGAGCACTGCATGACCGGCGTGCCCGGGCTTTTCGTGGCGGGCCGCGCCCTCAGCGTGCACGCCGGCGTGTACATGGGCGGCTGGGATACCTGCATCACGAGCACCACGGGCTACATCGCGGGCGAGGCGGCCGCCGACCTGGCCTCCCGGACCGCCGCCCCCGTTGCCGGCTCCGGACCGGAACCTTCCGACGACATGCTCTCGCGCCTGGGCAGGCCGGGCATTGCGCCCAAGGACATCGTACGGCGCATGCAGGAAATCATGGCCCACACCGACGTTTCCATCCTCAAGACGGGCGAGGGGCTTTCCCGCGCACTGGCCGAGGTGGAGGAGGTGCGCGACAACGTTCTGCCCGACATGAGCGCCTCGGAACCGCATTATCTGCTCAAGGCCATGGAGGCCCGCTCCATGACCATGCTCACGGAAATGTACCTCAGGGCCAGTCTGGCCAGGCGCGAATCGCGCTGCGGCCATTACCGGCAGGACCACCCGGAAAGAAACAGGGACATCTGCTGGATCGACATTGAAAACGCAGGCGGCGCCATCCGCACCAGGCAGGAAAGACTGCCCCTGGAACGCTACCCCGTAACGCCCACCCGCTTCTACATGGACGACTTCAACTACCCGAAATAAACCGCGCCCTTGCGGCACGCAGGCTCTCTTTCCGCTCCTCTTCGCCGCTGCGGAAAGCATCCCCCATCCTCAGCCACGCAGGCCCGGCGCCAACGCGCCGGGCCGACAGGAGACAGTATGAGCGGCTCCACTCCCGTCTCGATGAAATGGGCGCTGGCCCTGATCCCCGGCCTTGCGGTCATGGCCCTTCCCGAAACTCCCGCCTGTTCCGGCGACATGCTGCTCTGGGGCGGGCTGACTCTCATTCTTATTTCCATCTGGGGCATGCAGCTTCTGCCCGACATGGTGGTGGGCCTGGCCATCCCCGTCTGTTATGTCATTGCAGGCCTCATTCCCATGAACGAAGCCTACGCCCCGTGGCTGGGCCTGGCCCCGTGAACCACCACGGGCGGCATCATCATAGGCATAGCCCTGCAGAAAACCGGACTGGCCCGGCGCATCGTGCTCACCATTCTTGCCCGGTTCAGCCGCTCCTTCCTCGCCATGCTCTTTCTTCTGGGCCTGTCGGGCGCAGTGCTGCCCGTCATCCCCATGCCCGCGCGCTGCGTGCTCTTCGTTTCTCTGGGCGTGACCATCTGCGAGGAGCTGCACTTTGAAAAGAAATCCACCGCCGCCACGGCCGTGATGCTGGCGGCCATGTTCTCCGCCATAGGCACCGGGGCCATGTTCCTGCAGGACGGCGGCGTGTACATCTTCTCCCAGCTGCCGGATACGCCCATGTCCTGGACCGGCTTCTTCTTCCGTTCCGGCCTGCCGGCCTTCGTCATCCTCACCGCCAGCGTGAGCCTTGTGGTGCTCATGGTGCGTGACCGCTGGAACCTCCCCGTGCGGAGCATGCTGCGCGAACAGTACGAAAAGCTCCCGCCCATGTCCGCCCCGGAAAAGAAGCTGCTGGTCATTCTTCTCCTCATGCTTCTGGCCTTCATCACCATAAACAGAACCCACGGCCTCAACATCGCCATGATCCTCATGCTCGCGGCGCTTCTGCTCTTCGTGCCCCGGGTGAACGTGCTTTCCAACGACGATCTGAAGGCCTTCAACCACAGCATCGTGTTCATGACCTGCGGCGCCATGTCCATAGGCATCGCCGCCTCCCACGTTCAGGCCACCCAGCTCATCAAGGAGGCGCTCATTCCCCTGTTCGGCGCCTGCGGCGGAGGCTTCCCCTTCCTCATTTCCTTCCTCACCGGACTCATCGCCAACTTCTTCCTCACGCCTCTTGCCGCCATCAGCGCCCTCACCCTGCCCCTCCATGAACTTGCGGCGGAACTTGCCCTGCCCGTGGAAGACCTGCTCATCGCCTTCAACCTCGGCCTCGACCAGTACCTCTTCCCCTATGAAATGACGCTCATCTTCTTCTTTACCGGCACAGGCTACATGAACCTCTCCACCATGACCCGCCTCCTCGGCGCGCGCATGGTGGTATCGACCCTGCTCATCTTCCTCATTGCCGCCGTGTTCTGGAGCTGACAAGATCCTCCGCTCCCCCCCACGAAAGGCCCCCCTTTTCCTCCGGCGTTATTGCTGTTAGGAAAAAGAGGGGCCTTTCCCCATCGCCCGCACGGGCGTCTTATGTTGCGGCGGACTGCGCATGTCGAACGAATACACCAAGGGCATACTCACCATGTCCCTGCCCGCGCTGAACTTTCCGTGGAAGGATCTTGAAGAGCTGGGCACGAAAATGGAATTTTGCCGGGGAACCACCATTCCCTGCGAAAAAGTCCGGGACTACTTCTATTTTCTCAAGAAAGGCAGAATGTCCATTCTCTACACCGCTTCCGACAGAAAGGTGCAGACCATGGTGCAGATGAAGAGCGGCACGCTCTTCAACGTGGCCCACGCCCTGTGCGCGAAATCCACCTGCTTTCTCGACTGCTGCTCCCAGTTCTACTGCACAAGCGATGTCACGGCCTTCCGCTACCATTATTCCCTGCTCTACGACGAGGACTTCATACGCCGCTACCCCCGGCTCATTTCCAACCTCATGCAGTCGCTGGGCATCAAGCTCATGACCATGCACACGGCCCTGTCGCAGACCTCGGGTTCCACCCTGGCCAAGGTATGCCGCTTCTGCCTTCAGCTCGCCCTCGACGCGGAAGATGCCGCCCGCATCGTGCCCGGCATTTCTCAGGCGCAGATGGCCGACAGAATGGGCATGCACCGCACCTCCCTTCTGCGCGCCCTGCGCGAACTCAGAAAGCGCGGCGTCATCCATACCCTGAACGAACGCTCGCTCGTCATTGCCGACATGGATGCGCTGCGCCGTCTGGCCGAAAACGGGCAGGCGTAGCCCGCCCGGCAGTTTTCCGCCCATACGGACGGAGGGGCATTTCTCCGCCGCCCCGCTTGAAAAGCTCATGATGCGGCGTTACTCTTTCCCCGTGCCGCCTTTTTCCCGGGCGGCAGGCCGCAGCAAGTTTACCGAAGGAGCGCCCGCATGAATGAGGAAGCCGCCGTCCGTTCTCTGGAAGATGCCCTGAAGAAAAAACACTTTGTCGTCAAAAGCTATCAGCGCGGCTACCGCTGGACGGAAAGGCAGGTGAGGGAACTTTGCGAAGACATCGCCACTTTTGCAGAGAAAAGGAAAAAGCCCGGCGAAGATTCCGCCTCCGACGGAGAGAGGGGCGACATCTATTTTCTGCAGCCCCTCATCGTCAGACGGGATGGGGAAGACTGGGAACTCATCGACGGACAGCAGAGACTCACCACCCTTTTTCTCATGGATGCCGTGCTCTGCCGCGCCCTGCAGAGACAAAGCGCCCTTTCCTTCCACATCACCTATGAAAACCGGCCGCAAAGCGGCGAGTTTCTGAAGCGCCTTGCCGAAGACCCGGACCATGCCGACAGCCCGGAGGGAAAGGCGCAGGCCTCGAAAAACATTGATTTTCACTACATGGCGCAGGCAAGTTGCGTCGTACGGCAATTCTTCCATGAGCATACGCCGGACGAACACCTGTACCGGATACTCACTCAAAACGTCCGCGTGCTCTGGTACGACGTCACCCCTGAGGAAGGCAGCGCGGAGGAGCGCTTCACCCGCCTGAACATGGGCCGCATACCGCTGACGTGCGCGGAACTGTGCCGCGCGCTGCTTCTCAGCGCCCCCGGCGAAGGCGACATGCGCGAAAAAAGCCGGAAAAGCGCCCTTCTCGGCTCGATGTGGGACGACATGGAACGCTCCCTGCGTGAGGAGGACTTCATGGCCTTTCTCGGCGGCGATCAAGGGGACGATGCGCCGCGCATGGGTTTTCTGCTGGACCTGTACACCGGAAGAGGGAACAATACGGACGAGCTTTTCTCCTTCCATGCCATAAGCAAACTGCTGGAGGAAAAAACCGCCGAAAGCATTCTGCACGAGCTCTCCCTTCAGCATGAATACCTGCGCTTCTGGTACGAAGACAACGAGTATTATCACCGGCTGGGCTACCTGAACAACGTGGAGGGTAGAAGCGTTCTCGGAGAACTTCTGAAGCAGGCGAAGACCAGCCCGAAACCGGCCCTCAGGGACTGGATATCCGACCGCATACGCGGAAGCATCACCCGTAACGGGGCCTTTCCCGTACTGGAAGACCTACACTACCCCCAAAACAACCATATCATTTTGCGGCTGCTTTTCCTCTTCAACGTGGAATATGCGCGCAGAAGAAAACGGCGCTTCCCCTTCCGCATGTACCGGAGAAACAGCTGGAGCCTTGAGCACATTCAGGCGCAGAACGTGGAGGCGCTGCATACGAAGGATCAGTGGCAGACGTGGGCGAAAGAGCATGAAAAGGCCCTTTCCACCCTGCGCTTCGCCGCGCTCCCGCCTGCGGCAGGCGTGACGGAAGAAGCCTTCACCGCCGAAAGGAAGCGCTGCACCGAGGAACTTCAGAGCTTTCTGGTCCAAAAAAATCCGACGCGAGAAGACTTTGACGCCCTTTCCCGCACCGTGTTCGACTTCATGAAGCGCATGAGCGCTTCGGGCGGAAGCGATGTTCATTCCCTCTTCAACCTCGCCCTTCTGGACCAAAACGCCAACAGCAGCCTGAACAACTCCCTGTTCGTGGTCAAGCGCATGAAGATACTGGAAAAAATCAAAAAAGGCGAAGACATTCCCCCGGCCACGGAAGCCGTGTTTCTGCGTTACTTCACCGAAGAGGAGGAAACGCTGCCCTGGTGGTCGGAAAAAGACAGGGAGGGTTATGCAAAGGCCCTGCATGAAATGCTCGACGCCTTCCGGCAAAAGCAGGGAGAAGCCACGGTATGAAAACCACGACCTTTCACACGCTTATCCGGGAACATGAAATCCGCATTCCCCTCATCCAGCGCGATTACGCTCAGGGCAGGGAGGATGCCCGAAGCCGCCGGGTGCGCCGGGACTTTCTTCGTGCGCTGAAGGAGGCGCTGACCTCGGAAAAACCGCTGCATCTCGACTTCATCTACGGAGAAGAAGACGGGCGCACCTTCCTGCCCTTTGACGGACAGCAGCGCCTGACCACGCTTTTTCTGCTGCACTGGTATGCAGGATTGCTGGATGAGAACGCCATGCCCTTTACCTACGAGGTGCGGGAAAGCGCGCGGCTCTTCTGCCGGGAACTGCGCTCCCGCCCCCATGCCGGGCACCTCCCCAGGAACGGGGAGAAGCTTTCCAGCTTCATCAAAAATCAGTGCTGGTTCAGTCCCGCATGGAGGCACGACCCCACCATCGCGGCCATGCTGGTCATGCTGGACGAGATGGACGACACCTTCCGCGACATGCCCGACCTTGCGCGGCGGCTGAAGGAAAAAGAGCCCGTGCGCTTCTTCTACGAAGGCGTGCGGAACCTCGGCAACTCGCCCGAGGAAATCTTCATCAAAATGAACGCGCGCGGCAGGCTGCTCACGGACTGGGAACACTTCAAGGCGCAGTTTCTGCCCCATCTCAGGAAAAAATTCCCGGAGCGGGCCAAAGATATCGCGGATAAGCTGGACAACGACTGGCTCGACGTGTTCTGGACGCACTTTGCCGACAGAAGCGGAAAGGAAGACCCCGCGGAAGCGACGGACCGGGCCTTTGCCGCCTTCTTCCGCTATGTTGCGGATATGATGCTTGCCCTGCCGGACCCGGAAGCACCGGACGACGCGCCGGGAGACGACCTTTTCTCCCGCATGGTCGCCGCCCTCTCCCCTTCCCGCGAACGGCTCTGCCCCTCCTGCGACAATCTCGCCTTTCTGACGCAGGCGCTGGATGCGCTGCATGAGCGTATTGTTCCAGAAAAACGGATACCTTCCTTTTTCACAGGGTTCTTTATCAAGGCCAGCCCCGCCACCTTACCCCAAAAAGGAAAGATTTCTCTTTTCAGTCAGAGCGTCGACGAGAATGCCGACCTTTTAATGTGCTGCTGCGAAGGCAGGGCCGGTCATGCCGAAAACTTCCTGCATTTCGCCTGCCTGCTGGTGCTTGCGGAAGGCATCGGGCAGGAGGAGGCGAAACTGAGGCTCCGCATCCTGCGCAACCTGCTGGAACATTCCTCCCACGAGTTTGTGCCCGAATACAGGGCCGCGCAGCTCAAAGGCGTGTACAATCTCATTGTGAAAGGACGCCTGGATGAGGAAAGCCGGTTCAACGCCTGGCAGCTCAGGGAGGAGCAGGCGAAACTCAACCTGCGAAGGGCCTTTCAAGACGATGCGGAACTTCAGGAAGCTGTGGACTCTCTGGAAGACCACCCCCTTCTGCGCGGCAGAATCGCCGTGTTCTCCCGCGAAGAGAAGGAAACCGAAGCCAAAACAAAGACGCTTGTTTTCGAACGCGAACCCGTGCTCCTCGCATGGCGCTTCTTCCGCCTCGCCTTCGGCGAACATCCCGTCCCTTACGACACGGTGCTGCGCGGCCTTCTCAGCTTCGGCAACCATGCCCTGCCTGTGGTACGCCGCTTCTTTTTCGGATCTCAACGGTCCTCCGAAAACAAGGAACTTTTTTCCTCTTCCCCGGATACGGTTCCTTTCCGTCGCATGCAAAAGGCCCTGCAGGCTCTGATGCGGGCGACAGAGAAAGCGGAAACGGCAAAAGAGATGGAAGATGGCATCCATCGCAGGGCGGAGGCCTGGCTGCATTCCCGTGAAGAAAAGCAGAAGCTCTGCTGGCGTTACTATTTCGTCAAATATGAAGCCCTTCGCCCCGACGCCTGCGACACCAGGGGGTATTACGTCTGGGAAGACAACAAAAAGCGGCACTTTGAATGGTGGCAGACGGCAGGAAGCGATCTCCGCTCCTCCTACTGGAATCCTTATCTCTGGACCGCGTATCTTGCGGCAGAAGAGAAATGCGGTTCTGTACTTCGCTGGGAGTCTCGAGGAAAGTGGCAGATGCTCCTTCTGCCCCACGCTCTGGCCCTGTGGCCCGACGAACAATGCTGGATCATCGGCAGTGCCGAAGCCTGGGATGATCCGTTGAACGAGGAGCAGAAACAATACCTGCGAATGCTGCGCAGGCTTCACCCCGCCCTGGAGCTGACCACACCTCAGGACGGAGCGGAAGTCGGCAGGCTCCCCATTCCCGGCAAGGATTCCGATGAAGAAGAAAGTTACCTCCGGCATCGGTGTTATGATACCGAAGACCGCATACAGCTCATCCTGCCCGTGCTGGAAAGCATGGCGAAGCTGGAACACTCCTGAAAAACCGGGCCTTGCAGGGGCTATTCTTCCTCCTTCATGCGCCTTTGTCCCCCTCTTTCCGCTCCGCGGAAAAAGGGGGGAAATATTTTCCACAATTTTTCTGCCGTGTAAACACAAAAATGGCAAAAAAGTCCTTTTTCTTTTTCCTGAGAGAAAATATCAAAAAACGCATATTTTCCCTAACCATGCACACAATAACAACATCTTCCGCCATGAAACGGCGCTTCAGCCGTGAATGTTCCCTGTTTTTGCCGCCTGCATGATTGCACATAATCGTAAGTTTCTATACTATCGCCCTATCTGTTTTCACACGAACCCGTTTCTGCTATCCGGAGGAACCGTTATGAAGCTTTCCCGTGTGTTCGCCACCGTCGCCATGGCCGCCATGGCCTGCGGCATCGCCTTCCCCGCCATGGCTGCCGAACCCATTAAAATCGGCGTGTATCTGCCCCTCACCGGCCAGAACGCCTTCGGCGGTCAGCTGGAACTTGACGGCATCAACCTCGCCCACAAGGCCAAGCCCCAGGTGCTCGGCCGCGACGTGGAACTCGTCGTCGTGGACAACAAGTCCGACAAGGTGGAAGCGGCCAACGCCGTGAAGCGCCTTGTGGAACGCGACAAGGTTTCCGCCTACATCGGCACCTACGGTTCCTCCCTGGCCATGGCCGGCGGCGAAGTGGGCGAAAAGGCCAAGGTTCCCGGCGTGGGCACCTCCTGCACCAGCCCCCTCGTGACCCAGGGCAAGAAGTACTACTTCCGCGCCTGCTTCATCGACCCCTATCAGGGCGCGGCCGCTGCCTCCTATGTGTACAAGACCCTCGGCATGAAGAAGGCCGCCATTCTCATGGACGTGGCCAATGACTATTCCGTGGGCCTGTGCAGCTTCTTCAAGCGCTCCTACAAGAAGCTCGGCGGCGAAATCGTGGCCGACATGAAGTACAATTCCGGCGA